>JABFSI010000026.1 GCA_013140695.1 Sideroxydans sp.
CGGCGGAATCGTCTTATGTCGCTAAATTATTCAGCAAAGGCGACGATGCCATTCTGAAAAAAGTAATTGAGGAAGCAGGTGAAGTGTTGTTGGCAGCCAAGGATGGCGATAATCAACATCTGACTTACGAAGTGGCCGATTTGTGGTTCCACACAATGGTGTTGCTGGCTCATAAAGGCTTGAGCGCGGAGGATGTATTACAAGAACTGGCGCGTCGCGAAGGGGTGTCGGGGATTGCTGAAAAAGCGAGTCGAAAATGAGCGAACACTGCCTCTTTTGCAAAATTGCTCGTGGCGAGATACCTAGTCGCAAGGTGTATGAGGATGATGAGGTGTTCGCTTTTCATGACATCAATCCAGTGGCGCCTGTGCATTTCATGCTCATTCCTAAACGGCATCTAGTTTCATTGTTGGAAGCAGATGAAAGTCACGCCGCGTTGTTGGGCAGGATGTTGACCCTGGCGCCTAAATTGGCGCGCGAGCAAGGCTTGGAAAATGGCTTCCGTACCGTCATCAATTCGGGCAGGGGCGGCGGACAGGAAGTGTTTCATTTACATATCCACATCATCGGCGGCGGTAATATCCCGCCGATGGTCAAACGTAGTTAATTCACTTTAGGAGTTCGTCATGGGTTCATTCAGCATTTGGCATTGGTTGATTGTGTTGTTGGTGGTCGTGCTGGTGTTTGGCACGAAAAAACTACGTAACATCGGTGGCGATTTAGGCAGTGCTGTCAAAGGGTTTAAGGACGGCATGAAGGGCGAAGAATCGTCTGCCAAACCACAGGATAGCAAGACCATCGAAGGCGAAGTGAAGGAAAAGTAAGTCGTGTTCGACGTCGCTTTTTCCGAGTTGGTTGTGGTCGCCTTGGTGTCGCTCATTGTCATTGGCCCTGAACGTTTGCCTCAAGTGGCGCGCACGGCAGGCCATCTATGGAGCAGGGCGCAGCGCTATGTGAACACGGTCAAAAATGACATCTCGAATGAGATGGATTTGGATGCGGCACGCAAAATGAAGGAAAGCCTCATGCAAGATGTGACGGCCATTGAGAAAGAAGTGCAGTACGATATTTCGGAGATTAAACAAGAAGTGCAATCCGCGCAGCTCACCATCGAGCAGCAAGTGCTTCAGGCGTATCACCGCGCGGCCCCACCTGTTGAATTGCCTGAACACGCCCCTGTTGTGGATACGCCACAGAAATCGCAGTAATGGGAATCAGCGAAAGTTTGGTCGGACACCTCATTGAATTGCGCGCACGCCTGTTGCACTCGGCACTCGCGCTGTTATTGGTTTTCCTCTGTTTGTTTCCGTGGGCAGCGGACTTGTATTCGCTGTTAGCACAACCTTTGTTAGCCAAGTTGCCGCAAGGTGGACAGATGATTGCCACGGATGTCACCACGCCCTTTTTCGTGCCCATCAAAGTTGCCATGATGGCGGCCTTTCTGATGGCGCTTCCTTACATGCTCTATCAATTGTGGCGCTTCGTTGCCCCCGGTTTGTACGCACAAGAAAAGCGCAGAGTGTTGCCGTTGGTGATTGCCAGCACCATGTTGTTTTACAGCGGCATGGCCTTTGCTTATTTTGTGGTGTTTCCCGTGGTGTTCGGATTCATCACAGCGGCTGCGCCTCATGGCGTAGCCGTGATGACAGATATCGACAAGTATTTGAGCTTTGTGATTGGCATGTTCATGGCTTTTGGCATCGCCTTTCAAGTCCCTGTAGCCGTGGTGTTGCTGGTGCAAGTGGGCGTAGTAACCGTGCAAAAATTACGTGATGTGCGCTCTTATGTCATCGTCGCCGCATTCGTTGTCGGCGCTATTTTCACCCCTCCCGATGTTGTCTCGCAATTTATGCTGGCGATACCCCTGTGGTTGCTTTATGAAGCGGGGATTGTAGTGGCCACTTGGACAGTTGCGCCACGCAAGCCTACTTCTTAAAGTGTCTTTGATTAGGCTGTCCGCGAAGCGGGAATCTGGCGCCTTGAATTAACGGGGTTCCCGTTTTACGGGAACGATGACTGAGATTTAACCCGCCCTTTTTAATTATTCTCCTGCTTTAGGCTTTGGGCGCGTGCCCACTTTCACATTGATGCTGACCTCCGCTTGATTGCGCAATAGCTTAAGGTTTAAGGCATTGCCGGGGACGAGTGCGGAAATGGTTTCTAGCATCGCGGTGGAGTCGGCCATGGGTTTGTCGGCAATGCTGATGAGGATGTCACCTGGTTTGATGCCCGCTTTATCAGCGGGGCTGCCGCGCACTACTTCTGAAATGAGCACGCCCTGTGCGATTTTTAATTTGAATGACTCGGCCAACTCGGGCGTCATATCTTGCACGGCCACGCCAATCCAGCCGCGCGTCACTGAACCATTCTGAATAATTTGCTCCATGACTTTCTTCGCGGTGCTGACTGGAATGGCAAAGCCAATGCCGAGAGAGCCGCCGCTTGGGGAGTAGATGGCGCTGTTAATGCCGAGCAAGTTACCTTCTGAATCAGTGAGTGCGCCGCCAGAATTGCCAGGATTGATGGCGGCATCGGTCTGAATAAAATTCTCAAATGTATTGAGTCCCAGATGATTGCGTTTGAGTGCACTGACAATCCCCATGGTAACGGTTTGCCCTACGCCAAATGGGTTGCCTACTGCCAGCACGATGTCGCCTACTTGCGCGACTTCTGCTCCTGCAAAAGTGACCGCAGGTAAATTATTGTCGATGTCTATTTTGATCACCGCCAAATCGGTGTCGGGGTCGCCGCCGATGATATGTGCTTTGGCTTTGCGACCATCCGCCAGCGCCACTTCAATTTGATCGGCTGATTCCACCACGTGGTGATTGGTGATGATGTAGCCATCGTGACTGACGATGACACCTGAACCTAGGCTGGAATTTTGTTGTGCGGCGTTGTCGTCGAACTCTTCGCCAAAGAAGAATTTGAAGCGTGGGTCATCCATAAAAGGATTGGGAGCTTGCTTGATTTCACTTGTGGTGAAGATGTTCACCACGGCGGGCATGACCTTGTGCGCTGCCTTGCGAAAACCGCTGTGCGGAACTTCTTCTAAAGCGCCGGGCTTTTCATCTTCTTCGTATAGTGTGACGACCCCGCCGCGTGCTGCGGTGGGTAGCAGTTTGGGTTTGAGGGTTTGAATGACGAACAATAACGCCAATCCAATGGTGGTGGCTTGGGCGAATAAGAGCCAAAATTTACGCATGATATGATTTCAACAATCGAAAAATAAAGGGTGGCAAGGATGCAATTAAATGAGCTGCGGGATTATATCGAAAGCGAACTAGCGGTTAGCCGTTTTCGTGATTACAGCCCGAATGGCATTCAAATTGAAGGACGCGCGGATGTTCTACGCATTGCCTCCGCCGTCACAGCCTCGCAAGTGGTATTGAACGAGGCGATTGCGTGGGGTGCGGATGCCATTTTGGTGCATCACGGCTATTTTTGGCGCAACGAGGATGCACGCATTACAGGCATTAAAAAACGCCGCATTGCGCTGCTTTTACAAAAAGATGTGAGCTTACTGGCTTATCATTTACCGCTCGATGCGCATCCCGAATGGGGGAATAATGCGCAACTGGGTAAGCGACTTGGCTTTGTGGAGCAAGGGCGTTTTGGGGAACAAAACATCGCTAGCATTGGCACTTTAAGTCAGGCGCAGACTTTGCTTCAGTTGGTGCAGACTATTGCCGTCAGTTTGCAGCGTACACCGCAGTTCATTGGCGATCCTGATGCCCCCGTGCAGCGCTTGGCGTGGTGCACGGGGGGGGCGCAAGGCTATTTTGAAGAGGCGATTGCCTTGGGCGTGGGCGTATTTCTAACGGGTGAAATCTCGGAACAGAACGTACACATGGCGCAAGAATCGGGCGTTGCCTTCATTGCGGCCGGGCATCATGCCACCGAACGCTATGGTGTTCAGGCGCTGGGTAATCATCTGGCGGTGCGTTTTGGCTTACAACATCAGTTTTTTGACCAGCAAAACCCTGTATAAATAAAGCTTAATTTAGTCGGGTCGGTGCGTTGCGTTCGGACAATTCGTTGAGTAGTATTCGGCATCCGAATAAAAGCACACTGATGGGTTAGCCCGCTTGGCGTGCTTGGATGCAAAAAAGTGGCATGTGTTAAGGCTGTTTAGATCTGTGGTGATTCGTTTTTTGTGTAAATCTCGGGGAGTTAAAAATGAAAATTAAAATGTTGCTGGGCGGAGCGTTGTTAGTGGCGATTTCGTTCAATGCGATGGCAGAGTCTGCTGAAGATGGCGCAATGAAGTTATTAGCGGCCAAAGAGGTGAGTTTTAAGAACGATGTACAGCCTATCCTGCATGATTACTGCATTAGCTGCCATCAGCCTGGTGGTAAAGGGGTGTTAAAAAGCGGCTTGGATTTGACTTCATACGACAATCTAATGAAGGGTACGAAGTTCGGCAAAGTAGTAGTGCCGGGCAACAGCGAAACTAGCACCTTTACTAAATTGCTCACAGGAACTAACAAGGGTTTGAAAATGCCGTTGGGATTGAATGCCGGCGGTACCTTGGACCGCCAATATATTTTGACCTTGCGCAAATGGGTTAAACAAGGCGCAAAAAATAATTAATGTAAGTGCTGCAAATAGCGGTGTGTGAGGCAACAATCTTTCCGCCGTTAGTGTTAAGTTTGGATTGGGGAATCAAACTTATGAGTTTGTCTGAACAATAAAACTACGGACACGCTTGACCAACCTCCATATACCTAGCGTCTCATTCGAGCAATTGAATTTGCTCGGTGATTCATTATTTCGTAAATCGTACTTCTGAAGGGATGAGGGACATGACAGATACAGTAGATCACAGCAAACGAAATATGCTGCTCGCTGCCACCGCTGCTGCGGGTGGTGTGGTAGCCGCAGGGGCAGGCGCTCCGTTTGTGTTGAGTTTGATGCCAAGCGAACGTGCCAAAGCAGCGGGCGCACCCGTGGAAGTGGACATTAGCACCATCGAACCAGGTGCGATGATTAGCATTGAGTGGCAAGGTAAGCCGGTGTGGATTGTGCGTCGTACGCCTGAAATGTTGAAAGAGTTGAATACGCATGACAGTGATTTGGTTGATCCCACTTCATCCGTTCCGCAACAACCTGAATACTGCAATAACGCAACGCGCTCGATTAAGCCTGAATATCTTGTGGTGTTGGGCGTGTGTACGCATTTGGGTTGCTCGCCAACCTTCCGTCCTGAAGTGTCACCAACTGATTTGGGCGCAAATTGGGATGGCGGTTGGTTCTGCCCATGCCATGGCTCTCGTTTTGATTTAGCAGCACGCGTATTCAAGGGCGTTCCTGCCCCAACCAATCTCATCATTCCTCCGCACAAATACTTGAGCGACACACGTTTGTTGGTGGGTGACGATGGCAAGGAGTTCCGAGCATGATGAATCTACTTACAAAACTACTTGGCTGGGTCGATGAGCGTTTCCCTTTGACCTCCACCTGGAAGGCCCACGCATCGGAGTATTACGCGCCCAAGAACTTCAACTTCTGGTATTTCTTTGGCGGTTTAGCGTTGTTAGTGTTGGTGATCCAAATTGTTAGCGGCATTTTCCTCACCATGAACTACAAGCCAGATGCTTTGTTTGCCTTCGCATCGGTTGAGTACATCATGCGTGACGTGCAATGGGGATGGTTGTTGCGTTACATACACTCCACTGGCGCATCCATGTTTTTCATTGTGATTTACCTGCATATGTTCCGTGGTTTGATGTACGGCTCGTATCGCAAGCCACGTGAATTACTGTGGATTATCGGCATGATTATTTACCTTGCGTTGATGGGTGAAGCTTTTATGGGCTACCTGTTGCCATGGGGGCAAATGTCATTTTGGGGCGCGCAAGTGATTGTGAATTTGTTCTCATCCGTGCCATTTGTTGGTCCTGACTTGGCGATTCTGATTCGCGGCGATTTCGTGGTATCTGACATCACCTTGAACCGTTTCTTTGCCTTGCACGTGGTCGCGATTCCTTTGATTTTGGTTCTCATCATTGTGGCGCACTTGGTGGCTTTGCATGAAGTGGGTTCGAACAATCCGGACGGCATCGAAATCAAGAAAAACAAAGGTCCTGATGGTCATCCAGTAGACGGCATTCCTTTCTTCCCCTACATGGTGGTGAAGGATGCAGTGGCGGCTGTAGCATTTTTGATTGTATTTGCGGCGATCATTTTCTTCGGGCCAGACATGGGCGGGTACTTCTTGGAGTACAACAACTTCGTCCCTGCTAACCCGATGAAGACCCCAGAGCATATCGCGCCTGTTTGGTACTTCACGCCTTATTACGCAATTCTGCGCGCTGTGCCGCCGTTATTTGGCTCGCAGTTCCCAGGCGTGGTGGCGATGGGCGTAGCGACGGTTATCTTCTTTGCGTTGCCATGGTTAGATCGAGGACAAGTGAAATCAATTCGTTATCGCGGCCCTATTTACAAAGCCTTCTTGGCAGCGTTCGTAGTGAGCTTCGTGGGTTTGGGCTATCTCGGTTTGATGCCTGCGACTGAACTGTACACTTGGATTTCACGTGTGTTGGCTGTGGTGTATTTTGCCTTCTTCTTCTTGATGCCTTGGTACACCAAGATTGATAAGTGCAAACCTGAACCCGACCGTTTGACGTCCAAATAATTGAGAGAGGTTCGTGAACATGAACGCAATTAAAAAACTAGGAATGCTGGTACTGCTGTTGGCAGTGCCAGCGATGGCGAACGCCAGTGGTGCGGCCGTTCATTTGGATAAGGCGCCCATTAATCTGCAAGATCAGGCGTCATTGCAACGTGGTGCAAAGCTGTTCACATCCAGATGCTTGGCGTGCCACAGTGCTAGCTACATGCGTTACAACCGCTTGAACGACATCGGCATGGACGAAGCGCAGATTAAGAAAGACTTAGAGTTGCCTGATGACGTAAAGACGGGTTCCACCATGCAAGCGGCGATGGATGCCAACTCGGCCAAACTCGCCTATGGTGTTGCACCGCCGGACTTAAGTGTTATCGCCCGTTCTCGTAGTGCGGATTGGCTGTACACCTATATGCGCAGCTTTTATGTGGATACAAGCCGTACCAGTGGTTGGAATAACACCGTGTTTCCTGCGGTGGGCATGCCTTTCGTTTTGGCTGATTTGCAAGGCGAACAAGCATTGGAAACCGAGCAGCATGAAAGTCACGATGTGAAGAAGCTCATCTTGAAAACGCCAGGCGCAATGTCAACGGCGGATTACGACAAGACAGTGGGTGATTTGACTAACTACCTCGTGTTTATGAGTGAACCTTCGCAACTGGTTCGTCAAAAGCTGGGCTGGTTTGTGTTGGCTTTCTTATCTGTGTTCTTGGTGTTGATTTATGCCTTGAAGAAGGAAATCTGGAAAGATATTCACTAAGCTGATTGAAAATGGGTGTTGGTTTGTGGTAATTTCCGCACCGTTTCGATAAGTGCCATGAGGGCGGAGCGGAAGCTTCGCCTTTTTGGTTTATGAATGTAATAATTTCAATTAGTTAGGTGATTAATTATGATGACACTTTATTCTGGGACGACTGATCCCTATAGCCATCGTTGTCGTTTTGTCCTGTTTGAAAAAGGTATGGACTTTCAAGTCATCGACGTGGATGTGAACAACATGCCCGAAGATTTGGCGGTAATGAATCCCTACAACAAAGTGCCCGTCTTGGTTGAGCGCGACCTTATTTTGTACGAAGCCAACATCATTAACGAATACATTGATGAACGCTTCCCTCACCCGCAATTGATGCCACCTGATCCTGTTATGCGCGCACGTGCACGTTTGTTCCTGCACAGTTTTGAGAATGAGCTGTTCTGTCATATTGCTGCACTGGAAAGTGGCAACGCTAAAATCGCAGATAAAGCGCGTGCAGCTGTGCAATCTAACCTCACGCAACTCGCGCCGATTTTTGCCAAGCAAAAATTCATGTTGGGCGAAGACTTCTCCATGCTCGACGTCGCCATTGCTCCCTTGTTGTGGCGCTTGGATCACTACGGTATCCGTTTGGATAAAGAAGCGACACCTTTGATGAAATACGCCGAGCGCTTGTTCTCACGCCCGGGCTTTATCGAAGGCATGACACCGGCTGAAAAAGCCATGCGTAAATAAATGTCTGAACCCGTGCCATCTACCAAACCTTACCTTATCCGCGCCCTGCATGAATGGTGTGCAGATGCAGGGTATACGCCGTATTTGGCCGTGCAGGTGGATGACTACACGCAAGTGCCAATGGCTTACGTGAAGGACGGCAAAATAGTGCTGAACATTGGTATGGATGCGGTTAGGAATTTGCACATCGGCAACGAAGACATCACCTTCGGTGGGCGTTTCGGCGGCGTGGCACATCAAATCATCGTGCCCATGTCGGCGGTTATGGGCATTTTTTCCAAGGAAACAGGGCAAGGGATGGGATTTCAAGATCAAGCCTCGACACCGATGGCCGCAGATGTTGAGCCAGAAGACAAGCCACCCACACCCAGCAAGCCGAAATTGACCGTGGTGAAGTAAGTATCACGACCAAAACAAAAAAGCCGCAGAGCAATCTGCGGCTTTTTTGTTGGGCAACGCGCCCATGTCAGCGCGGTGCGGGTAGAGCCAACAAGCTGTGCATTTTACTCATCGCTTTTTGCTCAATCTGGCGAATGCGCTCGGCGGATACCTTAAATTCTGCGGCTAATTCATGTAGTGTCGCAGCATTCTCTTCGCGCAACCAGCGTGCTTCTACAATGCGTCGGCTACGTTTATCCAGACTAGCTAAAGCATTGGCTAGTCCGGTGCTTTTTTGATGTTCTTGCTCGGACGTTTCCAAAATGGAAGAAGGCTCATGTTCTTCGCTATCGGCTAGATATTGAATGGGCGCGAAACTTTCGTCATCGTCTTCGGTGGATAAAGGGTCGAGGGCTATCTCATGTCCAGCGAAGCGCGCTTCCATCTGCACCACGTCCGCTTCGCTCACATTTAATTGCTGTGCGATTTCCCGCACCTGTTGTGGTTTCAGTGTCTCCAAGCCTTGCTTCATGCTACGCAGATTAAAGAATAATTTGCGTTGCGCTTTGGTGGTGGCGATTTTTACCATGCGCCAATTGCGCACCACGTACTCGTGAATCTCCGCGCGAATCCAATGCAAAGCAAACGACACCAAACGTACCCCACGATCGGGGTCGTAACGCTTCACAGCTTTCATCAGCCCGATGTTGCCTTCTTGAATTAAATCCGCTTGTGGTAAGCCGTAGCCCGAATAGCCACGCGCCACACTCACCACCACGCGCAAGTGGGAAACAATCAACTGCCGCGCGGCATCTAGGTCATTTTCATGCCTAAAGCGCGTTGCCAGCGAAATCTCTTCTTCTAGTGACAACACAGGAAAGCGATTCACCGATTGAACATAAGACTCCAAACTGCCTACGGCATAAGGGGTCGGTAGATTCAAAGCTGCATTCATGGGTTTTTCCTCCTAATGGGCATATGTTAGCACTCGGTGCATGGGAGTGCCAAGATGGACAAAGGTTCAGCGCGGCTCAATTTGCCACAGGTGTTGCGACACCGAGAACCATGCGCCTAGCCAGCCCAGGTAGGCAGAGAAGCCGAGCAAGGTGAAGCTGTCGGCAAGAGAGAGTGAAGCGAGGCTGATGTGACTACTGTAGAGCAGGGCTAAATCATCGAGAGCTAGATTGAGGAGCAGTGTGCTGGCGGAAACAATCATCCAAGCAGCGATGCCACCGAATAAGCCTTGGATGAACCCAAAGTAAAGGAAGGGACGGCGAATAAAGCTGTCGTTGGCGCCGATGAGTTTCGTCACTTCGATTTCTTCGCGGCGGGTGAGTATTTGCAGGCGGATGGTGTTGAAGGTGATGGCGACGAGGGCGAAGCTTAATAATGCGGCAAGGATAACCACTGTCCAGCGTCCAAAACGGATGAGGGCTTGCAGACGATGTGCCCACGCAGAATCCAGTTGCACCTGTTCTAAATGCGGCCAGTTGTTGAGCTCGTCGCGTAAGGATTCAAGCGCCATTGCATCGTTTAATTTGGGTTGCACGATGTAGGCATCGGGTAAGGGATTGCGGTTTAAGCCGCCTGTCACGTCGGCTAGTCCACTTGCCTGCTGTAAATGTTGGAGTGCGTCAGAGCGTGAAATGAAGTCGATATGTTCAATTGCCGCGTGTTGCTTGAGTTTTTCGCCGATGCGCGCGACTTCACTCGCACTCGTATCGGCGGCGAGGTAGAGGCTGATTTGCGGCGTGCTGGAAAGTCCTCCCCCCAGTTGTTGCAGGCTCTTCAGCAGCACATATCCACCTACAGGTAAGCTCAAGGCAATGCCGATGATGGTGATATTGAGGAAGCTGGCAGCGGGGGTGTGCAGCAAGCGCTGAAGCGTGGCAAGCAGAGTGCGCAGATGGGCGATCAAGTTGCTTATCATCGCGCCGCTCCTTGCAGTTCACCTTGTTGCAAATGTAATGCGCGAGATGGGAATTGCTGCATTACGCGTTCATCGTGAGTGGACAGAATGAGTGTCACACCTACCTGATGGAACGATTTGAAGATGTGCATGATCTCGTTGGCGTAATCGCTATCGAGATTGCCGGTGGGTTCGTCTGCCAAAAGAATAGCGGGGCGGTTGACGATGGCACGTGCGATACAAAGACGTTGCTGTTCGCCGCCAGAGAGTGAGATGGGATTCGCTTTCTCACGCGCAAGCAGCCCGACCTTGTCCAGAGCGGCACGTGCGCGTTTGGCGGACTCGCGGTGGTCGAAGCCGCCAATCTGCAATGGCAACATCACGTTATCGAATGCGCTACGGTCGAACAGGAGTTTGTGGTCTTGGAAGATGAGGCCGATGTTGCGGCGTAGTGCGGGTATCGCTTCACGCTTGATGGAGCGGATGTTCTGCCCCTTCACCAACACACTGCCGCTGGTGGGACGTTCGATGGCGGCGATGAGTTTTAGCAAAGTGCTCTTGCCTGCGCCAGAGTGTCCCGTCAGATACACCATCTCGCCTTCGGTGATCTCGAAGCTCAGGTCTCTCAGCGCTTCATGTCCGCCGGGATAGCGCTTATAGACTTGGTTGAACTGGATCATGCGTCGATCCCAAGCAGTGCAGAGATGAAATCTTCTGCCACAAAGGGACGCAAGTCATCCAAGCCTTCACCCACGCCGATGAAGCGAACGGGGATGGGGTGTGCCTTGGCGATGGCGGCGATGACGCCGCCTTTTGCCGTGCCGTCCAACTTGGTCAGCACCAGTCCCGTCACACCGAGTGATTCATCAAATGCTTTGACCTGCGACAGCGCGTTCTGTCCCGTGTTGGCATCCAGCACCAGCAACACTTCGTGCGGTGCCTCGGGCATCACCTTGGCGATGACGCGCTTCACCTTCTTGATCTCTTCCATCAGGTGCGCTTGGGTGGTGAGGCGGCCTGCCGTATCCGCCAGTACCACATCGATACCACGCGCTTGCGCGGCTTGCACGGCGTCGTAGATGACGGCGGCGGCATCACCGCTCTGTTGTGCGATGACCGTCACATCGTTGCGTTTGCCCCATTCCATCAACTGCTCACGGGCGGCCGCTCGGAAGGTGTCGCCTGCGGCGAGCAACACGGATTTACCTTGGCTCTGAAAATGCTTGGCCAACTTGCCGATGGAGGTCGTCTTGCCTGCACCATTCACCCCACACATCATGATGACGAAAGGTTTGTGTGGTGTGACGTCCAGTGGTTTCGCCAGCGGTTGCAGCAGCTTGAGTAGCGCACGCGCCAGCGCCTCTTTCAATTGACTGGCTTCGGTCAGGTGCTGTTCCTTCACTTGACGGCGCACATCCGCCAATAGCGTGCGGGTCGCGTCCATACCCACATCAGCGGTGATGAGGATGGTTTCCAGTTCTTCGTACAGCTCATCATCGATCTTGCCACCCGGAACGAACAAACTCGCCAACTGTCCACCCGTGCGCGCCAGCCCTGCGGTCAGTCGAGAGACCCAGCTGGTTCTGTTGGTATCGGTTGCTGTCGAATTCTTTTTCAGGAAGCTGAACATGGGGTTAGGCAATGTTTAATAGTTATCAGATAATGCGCGCGCATTTTAACGGTTAGGGACGAATCGAATGAGATTTTATTGGGTTTTAGGCTGTGTCTTGTGGGCTGGGCTGGCGCAGGCGGAAGTGTTCGAGAAGACACTCTCCAACGGCTTGAAGGTCATCGTGAAAGAAGACCATCGCGCGCCGACCGTAGTGCAACAGATCTGGTATCGCGCAGGCAGCATGGACGAGAAGACCGGCACGACCGGTGTCGCGCACGTGCTGGAACACATGATGTTCAAGGGCACCAAGTCGGTTCCCGTGGGCGAGTTCTCACGCCGCATCGCCGCTGCGGGCGGACGCGAGAACGCCTTTACCAGCTACGACTACACCGCCTATTTTCAGCAACTGCATAAATCCAAACTGCCATTGGCGATGCAGCTGGAAGCTGACCGTATGCACAATCTCGTACTGAGTGAAAAAGAATTCACTAAAGAGATCAAAGTCGTGATGGAAGAACGCCGCTGGCGTACGGATGACGACGCGCACTCCCTCGTGGGGGAGCGTCTGATGGCGACGGCGTATCAAGAGCATCCGTATCACAATCCCATCATCGGTTGGATGAACGATCTGGAGAATATGACTTACCTCGACGCGCAGGACTGGTACAAGGCTTGGTACGCACCGAACAATGCCACGCTCGTCATCGCGGGCGATGTGAAGGCATCTGAAGTGTTCGCCTTGGCGCAAAGACATTACGGCAAGATTCCGAAAGCTAAATTGCCAAAGATCAAAGTGGCGGGTGAGCAGCCCCAACTGGGCATCAAACGCATCGTCGTCAAAGCACCTGCAGAGTTACCTTACCTCATCATGGCTTATCACGCGCCCACCATGCGCGATGTGGGAAAGGATTGGAAACCTTACGCATTGTCCGTACTGGCAGGCGTGTTGGATGGCAGCGAATCGGCACGTTTGAACAAAACGCTGGTGCGTGACCAGCAAGTGGCGATCAGTGTCGGTGCAGGTTACGACAGCACCTCGCGCGGCCCTTCACAGTTCACACTCGAAGGCACGCCAGCTTCAGGCAAGACCATCGCTGAATTGGAAACGGCTATCCGTGAACAGTTGCAAGCCGTGGTGCGCGATGGTGTGAGTGAAGAGGAATTGAAGCGCGTGCGCGCCCAAGTCACTGCATCCGAAGTCTATAAATTGGATTCCGTGTTCTACCAAGCCATGCAGATCGGGCAGATGGAGAGCATCGGCCTCGGTCATCAAGCGATCCCTGTCATGTTGAAGAAGTTGCAAGCGGTGACTGCGCAGCAAGTGCAAGACGTGGCACGCGAGATATTAGTGGATGATCATCTGACCGTCGCGGTACTCGACCCACAACCGCTATCAGATAAGCCTAAGAAAGCAGGAGGCGCACATGCGCACTAAGTTGATCGCAGTCCTTGCACTGTGTTGCGTTGCGAGCAGCGCCTACGCCACGCCCAAGATACAACACTGGCAAGCACCTAGCGGTGCGCAGGTTTACTTCGTCGAGAATCACGACCTGCCGATGCTGGATGTGGCGGTGAACTTCGCTGCGGGTGATGCTTACGATGCTGCCGATAAATTAGGTGTGGCGGGCATGACGCACGGCCTGTTGGATGCCGGTGCACAGGGGCTGAGCGAAGATGACATCTCACGCAAGATGGCCGACATCGGCGCGCAGTTGGGCGGTAGCTTCGATGCGGATAGAGCGGCAATCTCATTGCGTACATTGAGCAGTGTCGCCGAGCGCGAAGCAGCATTAGATATCGTAGCGCGTGTGTTGCAGCAACCCGTTTTTCCAGAGGCTGTGCTGGCGCGTAACAAAGCTAGCCTCATCGCTGGTTTGAAAGAAGCGGAGACCAAGCCCGAACATCTGTCTGAGAAGGCGTTCGGTAAAGCCGTGTTTGGCAACCATCCATACGGTTGGCAGACCGAGGTGGCGGATGTCGAAAAGATACAGCGTGCCGACCTAGAAGCTTTCTACCGTGCGCATTACAACGCCAAGAATGCAGTCGTTGCTTTGATGGGCGATGTGACTCGCAAGCAAGCCGAAGCCATTGCGCAGCAGCTCACCGCCAATCTGCCGCAAGCGGGTGCGGTCGCCAGCTTGCCATCGGTCACAGCCAAGATCGCGGCGAGCGAACAACGCATCGCGCATCCCGCCAGCCAGAGTCACATCCTCATCGGCACGCCCGGCATCGCGCGTAACGATGCCGATTACTTTCCGCTGTATGTCGGTAACTACATCTTGGGCGGTGGCGGATTCGTCTCGCGCTTGATGAACGAAGTGCGTGAGAAGCGCGGCATGGCCTACAGCGTCTATAGCTACTTTATGCCGATGCAACAACCGGGTGCGTTCCAGATCGGCTTGCAAACCAAGAAAGAGCAAGCGGATGAAGCGTTGCAGGTGGTGCGTCAGACCTTGGATTCTTTCGTCGCGAAAGGTGTGACCGAGAAAGAACTGCAAGCAGCCAAGGACAACATCATCGGCGGCTTCCCACTGCGCATCGACAGCAACAGAAAGATATTGGATTACCTCAGTGTCATCGGTTTCTACCACATGCCGCTGACCTATCTGGATGACTTTACCCAGCAAGTCGATTCAGTCACCACCAAAGAGATACACGATGCCTTCAAGCGCCGTATCGATCCTCAAGCGATGGCGACCATCATCGTTGGTGCGCCTGAAGCGGGAGCGGCAAAATAAATAAAGTTCGTATCATCGGCGGCACCCACCGTAGCCGCCTCATCACCTTCCCCGATGCGGAAGGATTGCGTCCCACGCCCGATCGAGTGCGCGAGACGCTGTTCAATTGGCTAGGGCAGACTTTGTATGGGAAGCGCTGCCTAGACTTGTTCGCGGGGAGCGGGGCTCTGGGTTTCGAGGCGGCTTCGCGCGAGGCGGCTCAGGTGGTGATGGTGGAATCCAACCGTGCCGTCTACAAGGCTTTGCAGGACAATGCCAAAAAATTAGGCTTGTCTAATATAGCCTTACGTTGTGATGATGGGCTAAAATTCGCCTCCCAAGAGAACGTGGCATTCGATGTCATCTTCCTAGACCCCCCGTTCCAAAGCGACTACTTGCCGCAACTATTGCCGAGATTGGCGAACAAGCTGACCGCCAATGGTGTCGTCTATGTGGAAAGCGGTAGCCCGTTCGATGCGGGAGCAGGGTGGAAAGTGTTGAAACAAGGCAAGGCTGGTGCGGTGCACTACCAATTATTAAAACGAGAACCAGCATGATCAGAGTCGTCTATCCGGGTACCTTCGATCCCATCACGCGCGGGCATGAGGATGTCGTGCGTCGTGCGGCCGGCCTGTTCGGCGAGGTCATCGTAGCCGTTGCGGCCAGTCGTGCCGCTACGCTGTTCAGCTTGGAAGAACGTGTGGCGATGGCGCAAGAAGTGTTCGCTGAATACTCCAACGTCAAAGTTGAGGGATTCAACGAGCTGTTGATGAACTATGTCAAATCGAAAGACGCGCGCGTTGTATTGCGTGGATTGCGTGCGGTGTCTGACTTCGAATTCGAATTTCAGATGGCAGGCATGAACCGCAACCTGCATCCCGATGTGGAGACCGTATTCCTCACCCCCGCAGAGCGCTACACCTTCATTTCTGCCAGCATCGTGCGCGAGATCGCGCGTTTTGGTGGTGATGTGAGTAAATTCGTTTCACCCTCGGTCGAGACAAAATTGATTGCAAAAAGATTAACTAAAGGAGAGTAACAATGTCATTGCTTATCACCGACGAATGTATCAACTGCGATGTTTGCGAACCAGAATGTCCTAACGACGCGATCTCACAGGGCGACACGATTTACATCATCGACCCTAAAAAATGCACCGAGTGCGTAGGTCACTACGATACGCCACAATGTGTGGAAGTCTGCCCAGTCGATTGCATCCCTAAAGATGAAGCGCATGTTGAGAGCAACGCACAGTTGCAAGCCAAGTATGAAGCGCTGATGGCAGCTAAAGGCAAGTAAATTAAACGTCACTTAATAAAAAACCCGTCCAAACTGCGACGGGTTTTTTATTGTCTATTGAGTTGACATCAGAACGTTCGTTCTTTAGGATGCCAAGTACGTTCGTTCTGTAAAGGAGTTGTCATGGCTGAATCCAATCCTGCAAATACTAGAGATGCTGAATATCTCGCCAAGCTGCAAGACTATTACGCCAACTGGAAGAGTATTCCTTCTTATGCAGCACTCTGCGAAGTGTTTGGCATCGCTTCCAAGTCGTGGGTGAAAGCCATTCTTGATCGTTTGGAAAAAGTTGGGTTTGTCGAGCGCACGCCAGACGGCATGTGGATACCGACACGTCAATTTTTTGCGCGGCCGTTATCGGATGTGTCAGTGCCTGCGGGTATGCCTGTGATGGTTAATGACACGCACACAGATTATTTTGTGATTGATGACATGTTGATTGATGCTCCCTCTAAAACGACGTTGATCCCTGTGAAAGGCGATTCAATGCTGGGGGCGGGCATCCACGATGGAGATGTGGCGGTCATTGAAAAGCGCAATCTAGCTAATGTGGGCGATATCGTGGTGGCGATTGTGGATGGTGAATTTACGTTGAAGACTTTAGATAAAGAGCGTGGAAAATTTATCTTGCGCCCTGAAAATCAGGCGTATCCCGTGATTCGTCCAGAAGGCACACTAGAAATTTTTGGCGTTCTAATTGGGCTGGTGCGCAAATATAAACATTAGCCATATCAATAGAGAGGTGTGAAATGAGCATCCTAAATTGGCCTGTCGGTGAACGCCCGCGAGAAAAGTTATTGACGCGCGGTGCAAGCGCTTTATCAGATGCTGAATTATTAGCTATCTTTTTGCGCACAGGCGTGGTGGGGAAAAGCGCGGTGGATTTAGCACGCGATTTGTTAACCCGTTTTGGAAATTTGACGCAGTTGTTTGCGACGTCAGAAAAGTCTTTTTGCCAAACGCATGGGATGGGTCAGGCTAAATATGTGCAATTGCAGGCAGTGATGGAAATGTCGCGCCGAGCATTGCAAGAAGAAATGCAGGCTGGCGATGCGCTAAACTCTCCCAGAGCGGTGCGCGACTATTTGCAATTACTGTTGCGCGGCCGCGCTCAAGAAGTTTTTGTGGCGTTATTTCTTGATGCACAACATCGTGTGATAGTCAGCGAGGAGTTATTTCACGGCACGCTAACGCAAACTAGCGTCTACCCACGAGAAGTTGTGAAGCGGGCATTGCACCACAATGCAGCCGCCGTTCTCTTCGCGCACAACCATCCTTCTGGAGTGGCTGAGCCTAGTCACGCAGATGAACTATTGACGGCCGCGCTCAAGCAGGCCCTCGCATTAGTGGATGTGCGTGTATTGGATCACTTTATTGTGGCAGGGGCGGGGTGTCTTTCCTTTTCCGAAAAAGGCTTGCTGTAAGAGGATTTCCCTCATTCAATTTCACTTCTACGAAGTAATTTCACCTCACATCGCAATTTCTCTTTGACAGAGTAGGTTGTTCTATGGATAATCGCGCGCTCTTTTTGGAGGGGTGGCCGAGTGGTTAAAGGCATCAGACTGTAAATCTGACCTCTTAGAGTACGAAGGTTCGAATCCTTCCCCCTCCACCAGAATTATTTAGCAGTTTACTGATGTATATAAGAGTGTCCTTGAGTGCTCTTGGGTGGGCTGGTGTAAGGAGTTGTGCGGGTGTAGCTCAATGGTAGAGCTGAAGCCTTCCAAGCTTATGACGAGGGTTCGATTCCCTTCACCCGCTCCACAAAGTTTGGCCCATGTGGCTCAGTGGTAGAGCACTCCCTTGGTAAGGGAGAGGTCGCGAGTCCGATTCTCGCCATGGGCACCAAAGTTTTAGTTGTTAGGGGTTCTTTCGTTAATCGTGTTGATGGAGATAAATCATGGCAAAAAGTAAATTTGAACGTACCAAACCGCACGTCAACGTAGGCACGATTGGCCACGTCGACCACGGCAAGACCACCCTAACAGCGGCGATCACGATGGTGTTATCGAAGAAATTCGGTGGTGAAGCCAAAGCCTATGACCAGATCGACGCAGCGCCAGAAGAAAAGGCGCGCGGCATCACCATCAACACAGCGCACGTCGAGTACGAAACAGCTGGACGTCACTACGCCCACGTTGACTGCCCAGGTCACGCCGACTACGTTAAGAACATGATCACCGGCGCAGCACAAATGGACGGCGCGATTCTGGTTGTATCCGCAGCTGACGGCCCCATGCCACAGACCCGTGAACACATCCTGTTGGCACGTCAAGTTGGCGTCCCATACATCATCGTCTTCATGAACAAATGCGACATGGTTGATGATGCAGAACTGCTCGAACTCGTTGAAATGGAAATCCGTGAATTGCTCAGCAAATACGACTTCCCGGGCGACGACACACCAATCATTCACGGTAGCGCCAAGTTGGCAGTCGAAGGCGACCAAAGCGAATACGGCGAACCCTCCATCTTCCGTTTGGCTGATGCATTGGACGCATACATCCCACAACCAGAACGCGCACTGGACGGCACATTCTTGATGCCAGTCGAAGACGTATTCTCCATCTCTGGTCGCGGCACGGTTGTTACAGGTCGTATCGAGCGCGGTATCGTTAAAGTCGGCGAAGAATTGGAAATCGTTGGTATCAAGCCAACTTTGAAGACAACCTGCACCGGCGTCGAAATGTTCCGCAAACTGCTCGACCAAGGTCAAGCAGGCGACAACGTCGGCGTCCTGTTGCGTGGTACCAAGCGTGAAGAAGTCGAACGCGGCCAAGTGTTGTGCAAACCAGGTTCCATCAAGCCACACACCAAGTTCACAGCGGAGATCTACGTGTTGGGCAAAGATGAAGGTGGTCGTCACACCCCATTCTTCCAAGGCTACCGTCCCCAGTTCTACTTCCGTACAACAGACGTAACGGGTGCAGTTGAATTGCCAGCAGGTACAGAAATGGTGATGCCAGGCGACAACGTGAGTATCGTGGTGAGCTTGATTAACCCCATCGCGATGGAAGAAGGCTTGCGTTTCGCGATC
Source organism: Sideroxydans sp. (assembly GCA_013140695.1). GTDB lineage: Bacteria > Pseudomonadota > Gammaproteobacteria > Burkholderiales > Gallionellaceae > Sideroxyarcus. The sequence continues at coordinate 19,070 of JABFSI010000026.1, forward strand.
CGCGAAGGCGGTCGTACCGTTGGTGCGGGTGTGGTTGCTAAGATCATTGAGTAATTAAGTAGCACTCTGGCGGAGCGAAGTTTGCTCCGCCATTGTTGTTTGTAGAAGTTAATAGGCCAGTAGCTCAATTGGTAGAGTATCGGTCTCCAAAACCGAGGGTTGGGGGTTCGAAACCCTCCTGGCCTGCCAGTTAATATGTAGAACGGACGACCATGGCTGACAAGATTAAATTATTGCTTGCCTTTCTGCTCATCGTAGCGGGAGTGGTGGGCTATTACGCTTTGGGTGAGAGTGCGGCAGTTGTACGTGTGTTGGTTGTCATGTTGGGTGTGGCGGCGGCGGCGGGTATGTTCTGGATGACCGCATCAGGTAAGCAATTCTTTGGTTTTGCTAAAGATTCAGTTGCTGAATCTAAGCGTGTAGTGTGGCCAACACGCAGAGAAACCGTGCAAACAACGGGGGTTGTCATTCTATTTGCGGTCGTGATGTCGCTGTTCTTGTGGGCGGTGGATGCAAGCTTGATGGGGTTGGTAAATTTATTGATGGGACGGACTAACTGATGGCTAAACGTTGGTATGTGGTACATACGTACTCCCAGTTCGAGAAGAGCGTGCAACGTGCATTGACGGAGCGTGTTGAACGCAATGGAATGCAAGATTTGTTCGGGCAAATTCTTGTTCCCGTTGAAGAAGTGGTGGAGCTAAAGTCTGGACAGAAGACTATCAGTGAGCGCAAGTTTTTCCCCGGTTACATGCTGGTTGAAATGGAAATGACTGACGAGACTTGGCACTTGGTGAAAAATACGCCCAAGGTCACTGGTTTTCTCGGCGGCTCTGCAATGAAGCCCTCGCCTATTAGTCAAAAAGAAGTCGACACCATCATGCAGCAAATGCAAGCAGGTGTTGAGAAGCCGCGTCCCAAAGTGTTGTTCGAAGTGGGCGAGGCAGTGCGCGTCAAGGAAGGTCCATTCACCGACTTCAACGGTATGGTGGAAGACGTCAACTACGACAAGAGCAAGCTACGTGTGTCGGTCACCATCTTTGGACGATCCACACCTGTAGAACTGAATTTCGGGCAAGTCGAAAAAGCCTGATGTTGAGCGCCGGGTTTTCCGGCATTAAGTAACGGGGAGCTTATCGGGGTAGTTGCGATAGGCGTTTAACCCACAACAAGGAGTAGTAACGTGGCAAAGAAAATCATCGGCTTTATCAAGCTGCAAGTGCCTGCGGGCAAAGCAAATCCAAGTCCTCCTATCGGTCCCGCACTGGGTCAGCGCGGTTTGAACATCATGGAATTCTGTAAGGCGTTCAACGCCCAGACTCAAGGCGTCGAGCCAGGTCTGCCGATCCCCGTGGTGATCACCGCGTTCGCAGACAAGAGCTTCACCTTCGTGATGAAGACTCCCCCAGCGACCATCCTGATTAAGAAGGCGGCTGGCATTCAAAAGGGCAGCAAGACACCCCATACCGACAAAGTTGGCAAGCTGACACGTAAGCAAGCGGAAGACATCGCAAAAACAAAACAGCCCGATTTGACTGCGGCTGACTTGGACGCGGCTGTACGCACCATCGCGGGTAGCGCGCGTAGCATGGGCATCACAGTTGAAGGGGTTAAATAACATGGCAATGTCTAAACGTTACAAGGCACTGGTTGCCAAGGTTGATCGTAATAAATTGTATGCACTGGATGAGGCGTTGAAGCTAGTCAAAGAAACTGCAAAAGCAAAGTTCGATGAGTCCATCGACGTGGCAGTTAATTTGGGCATTGATGCAAAGAAATCTGACCAGCTAGTCCGTGGCGCAGTTGTGTTGCCAAAGGGTACTGGCAAGACCATGCGCGTTGCAGTATTCGCGCAAGGCGCTAAAGCTGAAGAAGCTAAAGCGGCGGGTGCTGACATCGTGGGGTTCGACGATTTGGCTGAAACCATCAAAGCAGGAAAGATGGACTTCGACGTCGTGATCGCTTCTCCAGATGCGATGCGTATCGTTGGTCAATTGGGTCAGATTCTTGGTCCACGCGGTTTGATGCCTAACCCAAAGGTTGGCACAGTGACTGCTGATGTGGCGGGCGCGGTGAAGAACGCTAAAGCCGGTCAAGTGCAATACCGTACCGACAAGAACGGTATCATCCAATGCACCATCGGCCGTGCCTCTTTCGCGCCGGAAGCACTGCGTGAGAACATGCTAGCTTTGATTGACGCATTGAATAAAGCTAAACCAGCGACTTCCAAAGGTGTGTACCTGAAGAAGGTGGCGATCTCCAGCACCATGGGTGTCGGCATTCGCGTCGAGCAGGCTAGCTTGGTTGCTTAAGTGTTTTGAATTTGGCGGCGGAGCTTCGGCTTCGTCGCCACTTGTTCTTTGACTGCTGGCGGGATTGGCAGATTATCAAAGACCGTAGGTGTCGAAGGCGCAGTTAGCTAGAGATTTAATCGACGGAAGTTTCGTCGGCCCACGTAGATGGTGTGCCCGCGAGCAGGTTGAATCATTTTTCCTGTCTTGAGGACGCGGTCGTTAATTGGAATATCCAACTTCGGTTAGATATTTCTTAATCAAAATGGAGAAAGACTTTGGGTCTAAATCTGCAAGAAAAGCAAGCGGTCGTTGCTGAAGTCAGTGCGCAAGTCGCACAGGCTCAGACCATCGTATTGGCTGAGTATCGCGGCATCGCCGTTGCTGACATCACCAAATTGCGTGCGAATGCACGTAATTCAGGTGTCTATGTCCGCGTGTTGAAAAACACGCTGGCTCGTCGTGCGGTGCAGGGTACTCCGTTCGAAGTATTGGCAGACAAGATGGTAGGGCCGTTAGTCTACGGCGTTAGTGTTGATGCTGTTGCTGCTGCGAAAGTTATTTATGACTTCGCAAAAACGAACGACAAGCTAGTGATTAAAGCAGGTGCTTACAACGGTAAGGTTTTAGATGTGGCAGGTGTTTCGGCACTAGCTACCGTACCTTCCAAAGAAGTACTGCTGGCGCAATTGTGTGGTCTGTTGCAATCGCCTGTTTCTGGCTTGGCACGCGTTCTCGCTGCTGTGTCTGAGAAGCAAGCTGCTGCGACCGCCGCTTAATTTCACAAACCCTTAATTCAGGAATAAACAAAATGGCATTTGATAAAGACGCATTTTTGACATCATTGGACAGCATGTCCGTATTGGAATTGAACGAACTGGTAAAAGCAATCGAAGAAAAATTCGGTGTTTCTGCTGCTGCAATGTCTGCACCTGCAGCTGGTGGCGCTGCTGGCGGCGCTGCTGCCGCTGCTGAACAAACAGAGTTTACTGTTGTTCTGAAATCTGCTGGCGAAGCTAAAGTTAACGTAATTAAGGTGGTTCGTGCGATTACTGGTCTGGGCTTGAAAGAAGCTAAAGACTTGGTAGACGGCGCTCCCAAGAACGTTAAAGAAGGCGTAAGCAAAGCTGATGCTGATGCAATCGCTAAGCAATTGATCGAAGCTGGCGCAACTGCTGAAGTTAAGTAAGCGCTGTGTCGTGTGAAAGGCTGACGGACATCCGTCAGCCTTTTGCCGCTTCTAGAAAAAGAAACACGTTTGTATCGTTGTGTGGCTAGAAATCAACGATAAGTGAGTGCGAAAGCGTCCATTTTTCGTTGTCTTTTAGTAAGGGCTTGGCCTATTGAGGAAAAGCCTGCTTCAACATTTTGTTTGCCAACTGTCGTGGAGATCTTATGAGCTATTCTTTCACCGAGAAAAAACGTATTCGCAAGAGTTTTGCAAAACGCAAAGGTGCCCTACCCGTACCCTTCTTGTTATCTACTCAGTTGGAATCGTACACCGCTTTCCTGCAAGCTTGGGCTGCCCCAGAGCAGCGTAAGAATGAGGGTTTGCAAGCCGCGTTTAATTCGATTTTCCCAATCGAAAGTCATAATAAATTTGCGCGCTTGGAATTCGTTAGCTACCAATTAGGTATGCCCGCATTTGATGTGCGTGAGTGCCAACAACGTGGTCTGACTTACGCATCGCCATTGCGTGCGCGTGTGCGCCTAACGATTTTGGACAAAGAAGCGTCCAAGCCCACCGTAAAGGAAGTGAAAGAACAAGAAGTCTATATGGGCGAAATCCCCTTGATGACTAACACGGGTTCGTTTGTTATCAACGGTACCGAGCGTGTGATCGTTTCCCAGTTGCACCGTTCGCCTGGCGTATTCTTCGAGCATGATCGCGGCAAAACCCATGCGTCTGGCAAATTGTTGTTCTCTGCGCGCGTGATTCCTTACCGTGGTTCGTGGTTAGACTTTGAATTCGACGCGAAAGATTACGTCTATTTCCGTATTGACCGTCGCCGCAAGTTGCCCGTCACTATTTTGCTGAAGTCTTTGGGGTACACACCCGAGCAAATTTTGGCTATGTTCTTTGTGAATGACACCTTCCATTTTGGTAAGAAGGGCATCCAGTTTGAAGTTGTGGCAGAGCGCCTGCGTGGTGAAATTGCGCGTTTTGATATCGAGGCCAAGGGCAAACTCATTGTCGCAAAAGACAAGCGCATCACTGTGCGTCACATCCGTGAGATGCAAGAAGCCGGTCTAGATAAGTTGACGGTTGCTGAAGATTTCTTGATTGGACGTGTGTTGTCTAACAACATTGTTGACACAGACAGCGGCGAAATTATCGCCAATGCCAATGATGAAATTACTGATGCTATTTTGAGCAAGTTGCAAGCGGCGGGCATCAGCAAAATTCACACCTTGTACACCAACGAATTGGATCAAGGCGCGTTTATTTCGCAAACTTTGCGTACGGATGAATCAACCGATCAGTGGACCGCACGCGTGGCCATTTATCGCATGATGCGTCCTGGTGAGCCACCCACCGAAGATGCGGTAGAAGCATTGTTCGGCGGATTGTTCTTTAATGACGAACGCTATGACTTGTCTAGCGTGGGTCGTATGAAATTCAACCGTCGCGTGGGTCGTGAAGAGCTGACGGGCGCAGTGACGCTGTCCTATGAAGACATCGTTGAAGTGGTGAAAATTTTGGTCGAGTTGCGCAATGGTCGCGGCGAGATCGACGACATCGATCACTTGGGTAACCGCCGTGTGCGCGCCGTGGGCGAGTTGGCAGAGAATCAGTTCCGCGTTGGTCTGGCACGCGTAGAGCGCGCTGTGAAAGAACGTTTGGGTCAAGCTGAAGCAGACAACTTGATGCCGCACGATCTAATCAACGCTAAGCCTATCTCGGCTGCCGTGAAGGAGTTCTTCGGTTCTTCGCAATTGTCGCAGTTCATGGACCAAACCAACCCGCTGGCAGAAGTGACGCACAAGCGTCGTATCTCCGCACTGGGCCCAGGCGGTCTGACTCGCGAACGCGCAGGCTTCGAAGTGCGCGACGTGCATCCGACTCACTACGGTCGAGTCTGTCCTATCGAGACACCGGAAGGCCCGAACATCGGTCTGATCAACTCCTTGGCACTGTATGCACGTACCAACGAATACGGCTTCATCGAGACACCGTATCGCAAGGTTTCTAAGAGCCGTGCTACTGATGACGTGAGCTACCTGTCTGCAATCGAGGAAGGCAACTTCACCATCGCTCAGGCGAACGCTGAATTGGACAAGAAGGGCCACTTCACGAACGACATCGTGTCTGCACGTCAGCACAACGAGTTCGTATTGGCTGAGCCAGAGAACATCGAGTACATGGACGTAGCACCCGCGCAGGTCGTGTCTGTCGCTGCTTCTTTGATCCCGTTCTTGGAACACGATGACGCGAACCGTGCGTTGATGGGTGCCAACATGTCACGTCAAGCAGTGCCCGTGTTGCGTGCTGAGAAGCCGCTGGTGGGCACAGGTATCGAGCGTACGGTTGCGGTCGACTCTGGTACGGCTGTGCAAGCATGGCGCGGTGGCCGTGTCGATTACGTCGACTCCGCTCGTATCGTGGTTCGTGTGAACGACGATGAAACAGTGGCTGGTGAAGTCGGTGTGGACATCTACAACCTGACCAAATACACGCGTTCTAACCAGAACACCAACATCAACCAACGTCCGCTGGTGCGTATCGGCGACGTGATCGCTCGCGGTGACGTGGTAGCTGACGGCGCATCGACTGATATGGGCGAATTGGCGCTGGGTCAGAACATGATGATCGCGTTCATGCCATGGAATGGTTACAACTTCGAAGACTCGATCATGATCTCCGAGCGTGTGGTTGCAGAAGACCGCTTCACTTCGATCCACATCGAAGAGTTGACCGTTATGGCACGTGACACCAAGCTGGGCACCGAAGAGATCACACGCGACATCCCTAACTTGTCCGAAGGCCAAATGGCACGTCTGGACGAGTGCGGCATTGTGCACATCGGCGCAGAAGTCGGTTTGGGTGATGTGCTGGTGGGTAAAGTCACGCCAAAGGGCGAGACACAACTGACTCCTGAAGAGAAGTTGTTGCGCGCCATTTTCGGCGAGAAGGCTTCCGACGTGAAGGACACTTCATTGCGCGTTAAGGCGGGCATATCGGGTACGGTTATCGACGTGCAAGTGTTCACTCGCGAAGGTTTGCAACGTGACAAACGCGCACAGCAAATTATTGACGACGAATTGGCACGTTACAAGAAAGACTTGGCCGATCAGATGCGCATTGTTGAAGCTGACGCATTCTCTCGTTTGGAAAAGATGTTGCACAACAAGGTGGCGAATGGCGGACCTAAAAAGTTGGCCAAGGGTACCAAGTTGAACAAAGAATATCTCACCAGCGTCGAGCATCATCAATGGTTTGACATTCGCGTAGCGGATGATGAGGTTGCTTTGCAAATGGAGCAAATCAAAGATGGCTTGGCGCAGAAACGTGTCGAGTTCGACGCTGCATTTGAATTGAAGAAAAAGAAACTGACACAAGGCGACGAGCTACAAGCCGGTGTGCAGAAGATGGTTAAAGTGTATGTGGCGGTTAAACGTCGTTTGCAACCAGGTGACAAGATGGCGGGTCGTCACGGTAACAAGGGTGTGGTTTCGCGCATTGTTCCTGTGGAAGACATGCCACACATGGCAGATGGCTCCACCGTGGATATTGTGTTGAACCCATTGGGCGTTCCATCACGGATGAACATCGGTCAGGTTCTCGAAGTGCATCTGGGTTGGGCAGCTAAAGGATTGGGCAAGAAAATTGCCACTATGCTGGAACAGCAAGCCAAGATTGCGGATGTGCGTAAGTTCTTAGGCAAAATCTACAAGGGTGAGCAAGCCGAAGAAATTGCGACCTTCACGGATGAAGAAGTAATTGAGATGAGTCGCAACCTGCGTGCAGGTGTGCCTTTCGCAACCCCAGTTTTCGACGGCGCAAGCGAAGAAGAAATCAAGGAGTTGTTGGAATTGGCGGATCTGCCAACTTCCGGTCAGATTCAGTTGTATGACGGGCGCACTGGCGATGCCTTTGATCGCAAGGTGACCGTGGGCTACATGCATGTGTTGAAACTGCATCACTTGGTGGATGACAAGATGCATGCTCGTTCAACAGGCCCATATAGCTTGGTGACGCAGCAACCATTGGGCGGTAAAGCACAGTTCGGTGGTCAGCGTTTTGGTGAGATGGAAGTGTGGGCGTTGGAGGCTTACGGCGCGGCGTACATCTTGCAAGAAATGCTGACGGTGAAGTCGGACGACGTGAATGGCCGTACCAAGGTCTATGAGAACATCGTCAAGGGCGAACACAAGATTGAAGCGGGCATGCCCGAGTCGTTCAATGTGTTGACCAAGGAAATCCGTTCTCTGGGTATCGACATTGATCTGGAACGCAATTAAGACGGCTGCGCACACACGCTAAACAAGGAGCTATTAGATGAAATCAATTTTAGATTTGTTCAAGCAAGTCACCCATAAAGAAGAGTTCGACGCAATTAAGGTCGGCTTGGCCTCGCCTGAAAAAATTCGTTCATGGTCTTATGGCGAAGTCAAAAAGCCAGAAACCATCAACTACCGTACCTTCAAGCCAGAGCGCGATGGTCTGTTCTGCGCCAAGATCTTCGGCCCAGTAAAAGACTACGAATGTTTGTGCGGTAAGTACAAGCGCCTGAAACATCGCGGTGTGATCTGCGAGAAGTGCGGCGTTGAAGTTACGCTGTCTAAAGTGCGTCGTGAGCGCATGGGTCACATTGAATTGGCCTCCCCGGTCGCGCACATTTGGTTCTTGAAGTCTCTGCCATCTCGCTTGGGTATGGTGTTGGACATGACATTACGCGACATCGAACGTGTGTTGTATTTTGAAGGTTACGTAGTCACTGAACCTGGCATGACACCGCTCAATCGCGGCCAGCTGTTGTCGGAAGATGACTACATCGCCAAAGTCGAAGAGTACGGTGATGAGTTCACTGCTCTGATGGGGGCGGAGGGTGTGCGTGCCTTGTTGCGTGCGTTGGACGTGCCATCTGAAGTTGAGAAGATCCGCGCCGAATTGGAAGCCACTAGCTCCGAGACCAAGATTAAGAAATACGCAAAACGCCTGAAGGTGTTGGAAGCGTTCATGCAGTCGGGTATCAAGCCTGACTGGATGGTGATGGAAGTGTTGCCTGTGTTGCCACCAGAGTTGCGCCCATTGGTGCCGTTGGATGGTGGTCGTTTCGCAACCTCTGATTTGAACGATCTGTATCGTCGCGTCATCAACCGTAATAATCGTCTGCGTCGTCTGTTGGAGCTGAAAGCACCAGACATCATCGTGCGCAACGAAAAGCGCATGTTGCAAGAATCCGTCGATGCGTTGCTGGACAACGGTCGTCGTGGCAAAGCAATGACAGGCGCGAACAAGCGTCCTCTCAAGTCATTGGCTGACATGATCAAGGGTAAAGGCGGTCGTTTCCGTCAGAACTTGCTGGGTAAGCGCGTCGATTATTCTGGTCGTTCCGTAATCGTGGTCGGACCACAACTGAAACTGCATCAATGTGGTCTGCCAAAGAAAATGGCGCTGGAACTGTTCAAACCGTTCATCTTCGAGCGTTTGGAAAAGATGGGGCTGGCAACAACTATCAAGGCCGGCAAGCGCATGGTCGAGGCGGAAGAGCCAATCGTTTGGGATATCTTGGAAGAAGTCATCCGCGAACATCCTGTGATGTTGAACCGTGCGCCAACGTTGCATCGTTTGGGTATCCAAGCGTTCGAGCCTATTCTCATCGAAGGTAAGGCGATTCAATTGCATCCGCTGGTCTGCTCGGCATTCAACGCCGACTTCGACGGTGACCAAATGGCTGTTCACGTTCCGTTGTCGTTGGAAGCGCAGATGGAAGCACGCACTTTGATGCTGGCATCCAACAACGTGCTGTCACCAGCTAACGGCGAGCCAATCATCGTCCCTTCACAAGATATCGTGTTGGGCCTGTACTACATGTCACGCGCTAAAGAAGCCGCATTGGGCGAAGGTGCGATGTATGCCGATGTGTCCGAAGCATTGCGTGCGTATCGTTCGAATCAAGTGGATTTGCAAGCCAAAGTGTTGGTACGCATTAAAGAAGTGCTTATCAACGAGGCAGGCGAGAAGGTTGATACATTTACGCGCTACGAAACCACAGTAGGGCGCGCTATCTTGTCCGAACTGTTGCCTGCGAATCTGCCGTTCAGCTTCGTCAATAAGTCACTCAAGAAGAAAGAAATCTCGCGCCTCATCAATGCTAGCTTCCGTCGTTGCGGCCTACGCGACACGGTCATCATGGCTGACCAATTGATGTACACCGGTTTCGCTTACGCAACCCGTGCAGGTATCTCAATCTGTGTGGACGACATGCTGGTGCCGCAACAGAAGAACGAATTGATCGGCGCAGCTGAGAAAGAAGTTCACGAGATCCACACTCAATACACCTCTGGTCTGGTGACTCAGGGTGAGCGTTACAACAAGGTGGTGGATATCTGGGGGCGTACCGGTGATCAAGTGGCGAAGGCCATGATGGATCAATTGGGCGTTGAGCCTGTGATTGAACGCGCAACAGGAAAAGCACGATTGGACAAGAAGGGCAATGCAGTCACGCAAGAGTCGTTCAATTCCATCTATATGATGGCGGACTCCGGTGCGCGTGGTTCTGCGGCACAGATTCGTCAGTTGTCGGGTATGCGCGGTTTGATGGCAAAACCAGATGGCTCCATCATCGAGACACCGATCACCGCGAACTTCCGCGAAGGTCTGAACATGTTGCAGTACTTCATCTCGACCCACGGTGCTCGTAAAGGCTTGGCGGATACGGCATTGAAGACAGCAAACTCGGGTTATTTGACACGTCGTTTGGTTGACGTGACACAAGACTTGGTTGTGATTGAAGACGATTGCGGCACAAGCAACGGCCGCTCCATGAAAGCTTTGGTTGAAGGCGGTGAAGTGATCGAGGCTTTGCGCGAGCGCGTGTTGGGTCGTGTGATTGCAGCGGATGTCGTCAATCCTGAAACAGGCGCGACGGTGTTTGAAGCGAACACTTTGCTGGATGAAGATAAAGTTGAACTCATCGAGTCACTCGGCATTGATGAAGTGCGCGTGCGTACGCCATTGACCTGTGATACCCGTTACGGTCTGTGTGCCAAGTGCTACGGTCGTGACTTGGGTCGCGGGGGGTTGATTAACGTGGGTGAGGCAGTGGGTGTGATCGCTGCGCAGTCCATCGGTGAACCAGGCACTCAATTGACGATGCGTACTTTCCATATTGGTGGTGCAGCATCGCGTACGGTAGTGGCAAGCCAAGTTGAGAGTAAGTCTAACGGCACAATCAAATACAGCCCGAATATGCGCACTGTCACCACAGCAAGTGGCACGATTGTGGTTGTAGCGCGCTCTGGCGAGGTAATGGTGACGGACGATCACGGACGTGAACGTGAACGCCACAAAGTGCCTTACGGCGCGAACTTAACTGAACGCGAAGGCGCAGTGGTTAAGGCCGGTGTTGTGTTGGCGACGTGGGATCCGCATACCCGACCTATCATTACCGAGTACGCAGGCCGAGTGCGTTTTGAAAACGTAGAAGAGGGCGCGACGGTTGCTAAGCAGATCGACGAAGTGACGGGCCTGTCCACCTTGGTGGTTATTGATCCGAAGCGCGCAACAGCAGGCAAAGGGGTACGTCCTTTGGTGCGTTTGTTGGATGCGAAAGGCCAAGAAATTAAGATGGCTGGTACCGACACCGCCATTTCTGTCACCTTCCAAACGGGTTGCATTATTACAGTGGAAGACGGCATGAATGTGGGCGTGGGTGATGTGCTAGCACGTATCCCGCAAGAAAGTTCGAAGACGCGCGACATTACCGGTGGTCTGCCACGCGTGGCCGAATTGTTCGAAGCGCGCTCACCTAAAGATGCTGGCATGTTGGCGGAAGTTACCGGTACCGCATCGTTCGGTAAAGAAACCAAGGGTAAGCAACGCTTGGTTATCACCGACACCTATGGTGAGGTGCATGAGTTCTTGATTACCAAAGATAAGCATGTGTTGGTGCATGACGGTCAAGTGGTGAATCAAGGCGAAATGATTGTGGACGGCCCAGCTGACCCGCATGATATTTTGCGTTTGCAAGGCATCGAAGCGTTAGCGCGTTACGTCACTGACGAAGTGCAAGATGTGTATCGCTTGCAAGGCGTGAAGATTAACGATAAACACATCGAAGTTATCGTGCGTCAGATGTTGCGTCGTGTGGCGATTGTGGATGAGGGCGATACGACCTTTATTCCGAAAGAGCAAGTTGAGCGCGCATCCTTGTTAGAAGAGAACGAGCGCGTGATTGCTTTGGGTAAAGAGCCAGCGACCTTCCAATACATGTTGTTGGGTATCACCAAGGCTTCGCTGTCAACTGACTCATTCATTTCTGCCGCCTCTTTCCAAGAGACGACGCGCGTATTGACTGAAGCGGCCATCATGGGCAAGCGCGATGAGCTACGCGGTCTTAAGGAAAATGTGATCGTGGGACGTTTGATTCCTGCGGGAACGGGCTTGGCATTCCACACGGCGCGTCGCAAATTACGCGCAGGCGCAGAAAAATTCACAAGTTCGGTGGAGTCAGTCATTACGACTGATGCTGTTGAAGGTGTGTAGTCAGCTTGACAGTTAGCAGCTACGTCAATAGAATGCGCGGTCTTTTTAGTCCGCGCATTCTATTGAGTACGCGGAGAGTTTAGATTTAGCGGTTTAGTAGTTGAAATATAACGTTCTTTTAACCAAGTTTTCAGGAAGTGAAAATAAATAATGCCAACCATTAACCAGTTAGTGCGCAAGCCTCGTACGACGGAAATCATCAAGAGTAAGGTGCCTGCGCTTGCCGGAAGCCCGCAAAAACGCGGCGTTTGCACTCGCGTCTATACAACGACACCGAAAAAGCCAAACTCGGCCTTGCGTAAGGTTGCCAAAGTGCGCCTGACTAACGGGTTTGAGGTTATTTCCTACATTGGCGGTGAAGGCCACAACTTGCAAGAGCACAGCGTTGTTCTGCTGCGCGGTGGTCGTGTAAAGGACTTGCCGGGTGTGCGTTACCACATGGTGCGCGGCAGCTTGGATACGGCTGGTGTGAAAGATCGTAAGCAATCTCGCTCCAAGTACGGCGCGAAACGCCCGAAAAAAGCGTAATTCCGAATTATAGATATAACTGAGGTAGAGATATGCCAAGACGCAGAGAAGTCCCCAAACGTGAAGTATTGCCTGATCCAAAATATGGCAACCAAGATCTTTCCAAGTTCGTCAATGTGTTGATGACAGCAGGTAAAAAATCTGTTGCTGAACGCATCCTTTACGGCGCGCTGGAGCAGGTTGCTAAAAAGAGCGGCAAAGATCCGATCGAAATTTTCAATCAAGCATTGAATAATGCAAAGCCGCAGGTGGAAGTTAAAAGCCGTCGCGTCGGTGGTGCTAACTATCAGGTGCCTGTTGAAGTGCGTCCTTCCCGTCGTATGGCTTTGGCGATGCGCTGGCTGAAAGAATTTGCGCGTAAACGTGGTGAGAAATCTATGGGTATGCGTTTGGCAGGTGAGCTGATCGATGCCTCCGAAGGTCGTGGAGGCGCAGTTAAGAAGCGTGAAGAAGTTCACCGTATGGCTGACGCTAACAAGGCGTTCTCGCACTTCCGTTTCTAATAAGAATATTCATTTAGGTAATTTATCGTGGCACGCAAAACTCCAATCGAACGCTATCGCAACATCGGCATCAGTGCGCATATTGATGCGGGCAAAACAACAACCACCGAACGTATCCTGTTCTATACGGGTGTGAGCCATAAAATTGGTGAGGTGCACGATGGTGCGGCCACGATGGATTGGATGGAGCAAGAGCAAGAGCGAGGCATTACCATCACTTCTGCGGCGACCACTTGTTTCTGGAAGGGGATGGATAATTCCTATCCGGAGCATCGTTTTAACATCATCGATACGCCAGGGCACGTTGACTTCACGATTGAAGTCGAGCGCTCGATGCGCGTGTTGGATGGTGCGTGTATGGTGTATTGCGCGGTTGGTGGTGTGCAGCCACAGTCAGAGACTGTTTGGCGTCAAGCTAACAAATACAAAGTGCCGCGTTTAGCGTTCGTCAACAAGATGGATCGTACTGGCGCGAATTTCTTCAAAGTCGTTACGCAAATGGAAACGCGCTTGAAAGCAACTCCTGTGCCGTTGGTTATTCCTATTGGCGCAGAAGAAGGTTTTGTGGGTGTGGTGGATTTGATCAAGATGAAGGCCATCATTTGGGATGAAGCATCTCAAGGGATGAAGTTTGACTACAGTGAAATTCCAGCTGACTTGCAAGCGAGTGCTAAAGAATGGCGCGCCAAGATGGTTGAAAGCGCAGCCGAAGCGTCTGAAGAGCTGATGAATAATTACCTCGAAAATGGCGAATTGACTGAAGAAGAAATTATTTTGGGTATTCGTACGCGCACTATTGCTTGCGAAATCCAGCCAATGTTGTGCGGCTCTGCGTTTAAGAACAAGGGTGTGCAACGCATGTTGGATGCGGTCATCATGTTCTTGCCATCACCAGTGGATATTCCTGATGTAACAGGTATGACTGAAGAAGGTGAGCCCATTACACGTAAGGCAGATGACGGTGAAAGCTTCTCTGCGCTGGCATTTAAGTTGATGACAGATCCTTTTGTTGGTCAATTGACTTTTGTGCGTGTTTATTCGGGCGTGCTGAAAAAAGGCGACACTGTTTATAACTCTGTGCGTGGTCGTAAAGAGCGTATTGGTCGTATCGTGCAGATGCACGCGAATGATCGCTTGGAAGTGGATGAAATTTTGGCGGGCGACATCGCTGCTTGTATTGGATTGAAGGAAGTCACAACGGGCGAATCTTTGTGTGACGTAGGCAACCCAATTATTCTTGAGCGCATGATATTCCCGGAACCTGTTATTCACGTTGCGGTTGAGCCAAAAACCAAGGTCGACCAAGAGAAGATGGGTATCGCGCTGGGTCGCTTGGCGGCTGAAGATCCTTCGTTCCGTATCCGTACGGATGAAGAGTCTGGCCAGACCATCATGTCTGGTATGGGCGAATTGCATCTGGAGATTCTGGTCGATCGTATGAAGCGCGAATTTGGCGTCGAGGCGAATGTCGGTGCGCCGCAAGTGGCATACCGCGAAGCGATCCGTAAGCCTGTCGAGGTTGAAGGTAAGTATGCCAAGCAAACGGGTGGTCGCGGTCAATATGGTCACGTGTGGATCAAGATGGAGCCAAACGAAACAGGTAAGGGCTTTGAATTTGTTGATGCGGTTAAAGGGGGGACGGTTCCTCGCGAATACATCCCTGCGGTTGAAAAAGGCTTGCGTGAATCATTGCCTAGCGGTGTATTGGCGGGCTTTCCCGTCGTGGATGTAAAAGTCACGCTGTTTGATGGTTCTTACCATGACGTTGACTCCAACGAAAACGCTTTCAAGATGGCGGCTTCGATGGCATTCAAGGATGGTATGCGTAAAGCAAGTCCCGTTCTGCTTGAGCCAATGATGTCGGTTGAAGTAGAAACTCCAGAAGATTACACCGGCACCGTGATGGGCGATTTGTCCTCTCGTCGCGGTATGGTCCAAGGAATGGATGACATGATCGGTGGTGGCAAGACCGTCAAGGCAGAGGTTCCTTTGTCTGAGATGTTCGGTTACTCGACATCGTTGCGTTCGGCGACCCAAGGTCGTGCGACTTATACGATGGAATTCAAGCACTACACCGAAGCCCCCAAGAGTGTTGCTGAAGCAATTATGAATAGTAAAAAATAATTAACGAATTAAAGACTAGTCGGAGATATAAATCATGGCAAAAAGTAAATTTGAACGTACCAAACCGCACGTCAACGTAGGCACGATTGGCCACGTCGACCACGGCAAGACCACCCTAACAGCGGCGATCACGATGGTGTTATCGAAGAAATTCGGTGGTGAAGCCAAAGCCTATGACCAGATCGACGCAGCGCCAGAAGAAAAGGCGCGCGGCATCACCATCAACACAGCGCACGTCGAGTACGAAACAGCTGGACGTCACTACGCCCACGTTGACTGCCCAGGTCACGCCGACTACGTTAAGAACATGATCACCGGCGCAGCACAAATGGACGGCGCGATTCTGGTTGTATCCGCAGCTGACGGCCCCATGCCACAGACCCGTGAACACATCCTGTTGGCACGTCAAGTTGGCGTCCCATACATCATCGTCTTCATGAACAAATGCGACATGGTTGATGATGCAGAACTGCTCGAACTCGTTGAAATGGAAATCCGTGAATTGCTCAGCAAATACGACTTCCCGGGCGACGACACACCAATCATTCACGGTAGCGCCAAGTTGGCAGTCGAAGGCGACCAAAGCGAATACGGCGAACCCTCCATCTTCCGTTTGGCTGATGCATTGGACGCATACATCCCACAACCAGAACGCGCACTGGACGGCACATTCTTGATGCCAGTCGAAGACGTATTCTCCATCTCTGGTCGCGGCACGGTTGTTACAGGTCGTATCGAGCGCGGTATCGTTAAAGTCGGCGAAGAATTGGAAATCGTTGGTATCAAGCCAACTTTGAAGACAACCTGCACCGGCGTCGAAATGTTCCGCAAACTGCTCGACCAAGGTCAAGCAGGCGACAACGTCGGCGTCCTGTTGCGTGGTACCAAGCGTGAAGAAGTCGAACGCGGCCAAGTGTTGTGCAAACCAGGTTCCATCAAGCCACACACCAAGTTCACAGCGGAGATCTACGTGTTGGGCAAAGATGAAGGTGGTCGTCACACCCCATTCTTCCAAGGCTACCGTCCCCAGTTCTACTTCCGTACAACAGACGTAACGGGTGCAGTTGAATTGCCAGCAGGTACAGAAATGGTGATGCCAGGCGACAACGTGAGTATCGTGGTGAGCTTGATTAACCCCATCGCGATGGAAGAAGGCTTGCGTTTCGCGATCCGCGAAGGCGGTCGTACCGTTGGTGCGGGTGTGGTTGCTAAGATCATTGAGTAATAAATCGCTACAGTGAAAAAGGAAAGGGCTGCCCCTTTCCTTTTTCATTATGTAAGTTTTAGTTTGCATTGCTGGTTTAGTAAGATTACAATGCGCGCCCTCGCGAGGCTGGGGTTTCGCGATTTCGTTCTTTAATTAGCGGCTTTTGTCGCACACAAGTAAGAGAAGATTATGCAAAGTCAAAAAATTCGCATTCGCCTAAAGGCATTCGACTATCGTCTAATCGACCAATCTGCGATGCAAATCGTAGATACGGCAAAGCGCACTGGCGCTGTGGTTAAGGGCCCAGTTCCTTTGCCAACCAAAATTGAACGCTTCGACGTGTTGCGCTCACCCCATGTGAATAAAACATCACGTGATCAATTTGAAATCCGTACGCACTTACGCTTGATGGACATCATTGATCCTACGGACAAAACAGTGGATGCGTTGATGAAGCTGGACTTACCTGCGGGCGTGGATGTTGAGATTAAATTGCAATAAAAGTTTTATGTTTGTAGCAAAGTAGTTATTTGTCGTAAATAAATCGGCTAACCAATTGAAGTTGGCCCCTTAAAAAAGGAAATAAAAATGAGTTTAGGACTTGTCGGTCGCAAGATTGGCATGACCCGCATCTTTACTGACGACGGTGCATCGTTGCCAGTGACGGTGTTGGACGTGTCCAACAATCGCGTTACTCAAATTAAAACTGCTGCCACTGATGGATATAGTGCTGTGCAAGTTGCCTACGGCACTCGCCGAGCAAGTCGTGTAACTAAAGCGGCTGCTGGGCATTTTGCCAAAGCGGGCGTTGAGGCGGGTAGCGTGCTTAAAGAATTTACGGTCTCTCCAGAACAAATCGCCAA
Organism: Sideroxydans sp.; assembly: GCA_013140695.1. Lineage (GTDB taxonomy): Bacteria > Pseudomonadota > Gammaproteobacteria > Burkholderiales > Gallionellaceae > Sideroxyarcus. The sequence continues at coordinate 36,298 of JABFSI010000026.1, forward strand.
GCTGACGCTGGGCGGCGCAGTTGGAGTTGATCTGTTTCAAGTGGGGCAGGTAGTTGATGTGACGGGCGTAACGATTGGTAAGGGTTACGCGGGCACCATCAAGCGTCACCACTTTAAGTCTGGTCGCGCATCTCATGGTAACTCCAAGTCGCACAACGTCCCGGGTTCTATCGGTATGGCGCAAGATCCAGGTCGAGTATTCCCTGGTAAGCGCATGACGGGTCACTTGGGTGATGTGCAGCGCACCGTTCAAAATCTCCAAATCGTACGTATTGATGTTGAGCGCCAATTGCTATTGGTGCGCGGTGCTGTTCCAGGTGCGCCAGGCGGCGACGTGGTCGTGCGTCCGGCAGTGAAGGTGGGGGCATAAATGGAACTCAAAGTCATTAAAGAAAACGGCAAAGCAGGCGCGAGCCTGAATGCGTCCGACGATCTGTTTGGTCGTGAGTACAACGAAGCGCTTGTGCATCAGTTGGTGACAGCGTATCAAGCTAACGCGCGTTCGGCTAACAGCAAGCAAAAGGGTCGTAGCGAGATCGCTAAGTCCACACGCAAACCCTTCGCACAAAAGGGTACGGGTCGTGCTCGTGCGGGTATGGCGTCCAGCCCGTTGTGGCGTGGTGGTGGTAAGATTTTCCCAAACAGCCCAGATCAAAATTACTCACAAAAAATCAACCGTAAAATGTACCGCGCCGGCTTGGCTTCGATTTTCTCAAAGCTGGTAAGCGAAGGTCGTTTAAGCGTGGTTGAAACATTGTCTGTTGAGTCGCCAAAGACAAAGTTGTTGGCAGACAAAATTAAGGCATTAGGTTTGCAAGATGTTCGTCTGTTAATTATCACTGACAATATGGATGAAAACCTGTATCTGTCATCGCGTAATCTGCCTAACGTATTGGTAGTTGAAGCCCATCAAGCTGACCCTGTTAGTTTGGTTCGTTTCACCAATGTGTTGGTGACTCGTAACGCGGTTGCAAAAATCGAGGAGTTGCTGGCATGAGCACATCAAAATTCAATGAAGAGCGTTTGCTGAACATTTTGCTTGCTCCTCAAATTTCTGAAAAAGCAACGTTTGTTGCAGAGAAAAATGAGCAAGTGATTTTTCGCGTGGTTTCTGATGCGACGAAGCCAGAAGTAAAGGCCGCTGTAGAAAAGTTGTTCAACGTGATTGTTGAGAGCGTCAATATCAGCGTTGTTAAGGGCAAACAAAAACGCTTTGGTCGTTCTGTAGGTCGTCGTTCTGACTGGAAGAAAGCCTTTGTATGTTTGGCAGCAGGTCAAGAAATCAACTTTGCCGCAAGTGAGCAGGGGTAAAACATGGCACTCATTAAATTAAAACCAACGTCTCCTGGCACGCGCGCGGTTGTGCGCGTGGTTACCAAAGAACTGCACAAGGGTAAGCCTGAAGCATCTCTGTTGGAAAAAAAGACGCGTACAGCGGGTCGTAATAACAATGGTCATATCACAACCCGTCATATGGGTGGTGGGCATAAGAAGCATTACCGTATTGTTGACTTCAAGCGTGATAAAGACGGCATTCCAGCTAAAGTTGAACACTTGGAATACGACCCAAACCGTACGGCACATTTGGCATTGCTGGTGTACGCGGACGGCGAGCGTCGTTACATCATCGCGCCTAAAGGTGTGGCAGCAGGTGCGCAACTGATCAGCGGTTCTGAAGCGCCGATTAAAGCAGGTAATGCATTGCCGTTGCGTAACATTCCAGTCGGTTCAACCATTCATAATATCGAAATGTTGCCAGGCAAAGGTGCTCAATTAGCGCGTTCCGCAGGTGCTTCCGTGCAGTTGTTGGCGCGTGAAGGCAGCTACGCTCAATTGCGTCTGCGTTCTGGTGAGATCCGCAAGGTGCATATCGATTGCCGCGCAACTTTGGGCGAAGTCGGCAACGGTGAGCACTCTCTTCGTTCCATCGGTAAAGCTGGTGCGAATCGTTGGCGCGGTATCCGCCCAACCGTGCGCGGTGTAGTGATGAACCCAGTCGACCACCCACACGGTGGTGGTGAAGGTAAGACCGCAGCCGGTCGTCATCCAGTGAGTCCATGGGGTGTGCCAGCCAAGGGCTTCCGTACACGTCGCAACAAGCGTACTAGCGGCATGATCGTGCGCCGTCGCTTTCAAGCTTAAGGGGTAATTAGATATGGCACGTTCAATTAAAAAAGGCCCGTTTGTTGATTTGCACCTGCTCAAGAAAATTGAGACAGTTCGTGCAACTAACGACAAACGCCCAGTAAAAACATGGTCACGCCGTTCTACCGTGTTGCCTGATTTTGTGGGTTTGACCATTGCAGTACATAACGGCAAGCAACATGTGCCTGTGTATGTTTCTGAAAACATGGTTGGACATAAACTTGGTGAATTTTCTTTGACTCGCACCTTTAAGGGTCATGTTGCTGATAAAAAAGCAACAGCCAAGAAATAAGGAGACATGATGAGTACAAAAGCAGTTATTCGTGGAGTTCGTATTTCAGCGCAAAAGACGCGTTTGGTTGCGGACCAAATTCGTGGATTACCCGTCGCTCAAGCGCTGAACATCCTTACTTTCAGCCCTAAAAAAGCAGGCGCTATTCTTAAAAAAGCGCTTGATTCCGCGATTGCCAATGCCGAGCATAACGACGGTGCAGACATCGATGAATTGAAGGTTTCCACTATCTACGTGGATAAAGCGACTTCTCTAAAACGCATGATTCCACGCGCTAAAGGCCGTGGTAATGGCATCGAGAAGCAGTCTTGCCACATTACTATTGTTGTCGGGAGCTAAACCATGGGTCAGAAAATTCATCCAATCGGATTTCGCCTGAGCGTCCAAAAAAATTGGACATCCAAGTGGTATTCCAACACAAAGCATTTCTCTGAATTGCTGTTGAAAGACATCGAAGTTCGAGATTTCTTGAAGAAAAAACTTGTTGCAGCGGGTGTGTCTAAAATTGTGATTGAGCGTCCTGCAAAGAACGCGAAAATTACAATATATACAGCACGTCCTGGCGTGGTGATTGGCAAAAAAGGCGAAGATATTGAAAGCTTGCGCAATGAGCTAAAAAAACGCATGGGCTTGCCTGATGTGGGCCTGAATATCGAAGAAGTGCGTAAGCCAGAAATTGATGCGCAACTCATTTCGGAGTCTATTACGCAACAACTCGAAAAGCGCATCATGTTCCGTCGTGCGATGAAGCGTGCTATGCAGAACGCGATGCGTCTGGGTGCCCAAGGCATCAAAATTATGAGCGGTGGTCGTTTGAATGGTATCGAAATTGCGCGTACCGAGTGGTATCGCGAAGGTCGCGTGCCATTGCATACATTGCGTGCAGATATCGATTACGGCTTCTCTGAAGCAAAGACTACCTACGGCATCATTGGTGTCAAGGTTTGGGTCTACAAGGGCGATGCAAATTCACAGCAAGAAGTGGCGGCAGCAGTTGCAGCCGAGCCAGAAAAGAAAGTAAGAAAGTCGGGAGCTAAACATGCTACAGCCAGCTAGAAGAAAATACCGCAAAGAGCAAAAAGGCCGTAATACGGGTCTGGCTACACGCGGCAATGCAGTAAGCTTCGGTGAATTTGGTTTGAAAGCGACTGCACGCGGTCGTTTGACTGCACGTCAAATTGAGGCGGCTCGCCGCGCAATGACGCGTCACATTAAACGTGGCGGTCGTATTTGGATTCGTATTTTTCCAGATAAACCAATCTCACAAAAACCAGCCGAAGTTCGTATGGGTAACGGTAAAGGCAATCCTGAATACTACGTCGCTGAGATTCGTCCAGGTAAGATGTTGTATGAAATGGATGGTGTGGATGAAAAGTTGGCGCGTGAAGCTTTTTCATTGGCTTCCGCAAAGTTGCCGATTGCAACCACATTTGTAGTTAGACAAGTGGGGGCGTAATTATGAAGGCAAGTGAGCTGAAGAATAAATCGGTAGCGGATCTGCAACAAGAACTTTTGGCTTTGAATAAGGCTCAGTTCGGTATGCGTATGCAATTGGCTACACAGCAGTTGAGCAACAATAGTCAGTTGAGCAAGGTGCGTCGTGATATTGCACGTGTAAAAACTGTTTTGACTGAGAAGGGTGTGCAGTAATGACTTCAACTAATCTAAAACGTGCGTTGACTGGAACAGTAGTCAGCAACAAAATGGACAAAACAGTTACGGTGTTGGTAGAACGTAAAGTCAAGCATCCTGTGCTCGGCAAAATTGTTCGCGTATCTAAAAAATACCACGCACATGCTGAAAACAATGAGTTTGGCGAAGGCGACGTAGTGGTTATCGAAGAAACTCGCCCAATGTCCAAGACTAAATCTTGGCGTGTGTCGCAGTTGCTTGAGAAAGCATAAGTAATATATTTTCATTTAGTGCTTGCGTAGGTTGGCAAGTTTGACTAGAATGTGCGGCTTCGTTTCACCGTCGCTAGCGGCGGCCTAACCCGAACGGGTCCAAAACTAGCCGCCGCAGGCGGACAAAGTTGGAGATTGATAAATGATACAAATGCAGTCAGTTTTGAATGTTGCCGACAATACCGGTGCGCGCTCTGTTATGTGCATCAAAGTATTGGGTGGTTCTAAACGCCGTTATGCGAGCGTCGGTGATGTAATTAAAGTTAGCATCCGTGATGCTGCGCCACGTTCGCGTGTTAAAAAAGGCGAGGTCTATAGCGCAGTGGTTGTGCGTACGGCTAAAGGTGTGCGTCGCGCTGACGGTTCTTTGGTTAAGTTTGATGGCAATGCAGCAGTGCTGTTAAACAATAAGCTGGAGCCGATTGGTACGCGTATTTTTGGACCAGTGACACGTGAATTGCGCACCGAGCGCTTCATGAAGATCGTCTCTTTGGCACCAGAAGTGCTGTAAGCGGCAGTTAAGGATAAGTCATGAATAAGATTAAAAAGAACGACGATGTAATCGTCATTGCTGGTAAAGATAAAGGCAGTCGCGGAAGTGTTTTGAGCGTTGCTGAAAATTTTGTGCTGGTAAGTGGCATTAATAAAGTCAAAAAACACCAAAAGCCAAATCCGGTTAAGGGTACGACAGGCGGAATCGTTGAAATCGAGATGCCTATTCATATTTCCAATATCGCCATCTATAACGCGACTGCTAAAAAAGCGGATCGTGTGGGCGTAAAGTCTCTGGAGGACGGTCGCAAAGTGCGAGTGTTCAAGTCCAGTGGCGAAGTGATTGCGTAAGGGGTAATAAATGGCTCGCTTTAACGAATTCTATACAAAGACTGTAGCGCCTCAGCTGATGAAGCAGTTTGGCTACAAGTCCATCATGGAAGTGCCGCGTATCGACAAAATCACTCTGAATATGGGTGTTGGCGAAGCGGTTGCAGACAAGAAAGTAATGGATCATGCGGTTAGTGATATGCAAAAAATTGCAGGTCAAAAGCCGGTGGTGACGAAGTCTAAGAAGTCTATTGCAGGTTTTAAGATTCGTGAAAACTACCCAGTTGGCTGCAAAGTAACTTTGCGTCGTGAGCGTATGTTTGAATTCTTGGATCGCCTGGTAACAGTGGCTATTCCTCGTATTCGTGACTTTCGTGGTATTTCTGGCAAATCATTTGATGGTCGTGGCAATTACAACATGGGCATTAAAGAACAAATTATTTTTCCTGAAATTGAGTACGACAAGATTGATGCGTTGCGTGGTATGAACATTACCATCACGACGACCGCGAAGAGCGACGAAGAAGCAAAAGCGTTGCTGTTGGCATTCAAATTCCCATTGAAAGGCTGAGGGTAATATGGCAAAGACCGCTGTAATTAACCGCGATTTGAAACGCCGTGTAACGGTGGAAAAATTCGCCGCAAAGCGTACTGCGTTGCAGGCAATTGCGAACAATATGTCGTTGAGCGATGAAGATCGTTTTGCGGCTCGTCAAAAGTTGCAAGCGCTTCCGCGCAACTCTAGTCCAGTTCGTTTGCGCAATCGTTGTGCATTGACGGGTCGTCCTCGTGGCGTGTTTAGCAAGTTTGGTTTGGGTCGTACAAAATTGCGTGAATACGCAATGCGTGGCGAAATTCCTGGTGTTGTTAAGGCCAGCTGGTAAGGGTGAATCTATGAGTATGAGTGATCCAATCGCCGATATGTTGACGCGTATTCGCAACGCGCAAATGGCGGAAAAAGTTACGGTGGTTATGCCATCTTCCAAAGTTAAAGCAGCTATTGCTAAAGTCTTGCAAGACGAAGGCTACGTTGATGGCTTTAAAGTAATCGACAATGCGGGCAAGCCCACATTGGAAATTGGTTTGAAGTACTACGCCGATCGTCCTGTAATCGAAAAGATTCAGCGCGTGAGCCGTCCAGGTCTGCGTGTCTACAAGGGCAGCGAAGATATTCCACGTGTGATGAACGGTCTGGGTATCGCGATCGTTTCCACCTCCAAAGGTCTGATGACGGATCGCAGTGCTCGTGCCAATGGTATTGGTGGCGAAGTTCTGTGCATCGTTGCTTAAGGAGGAAACATGTCTAGAGTTGCTAAAAATCCTGTAGTGGTGCCAGCGGGTATTGAAGTGTCGCTGTCAGCAGGTCAAATTTTTATAAAAGGCCCTTTGGGCTCGCTCACTCAAGTGTTAAAGGGTGATGTGTCTGTAGAGCGTCAAGGTGACGCCTTGTTGTGTAAAGCGACTAACGACTCTGCGCAAGCAGATGCGATGTCCGGCACGATGCGTGCTTTGCTAGCAAACATGGTTACCGGTGTAAGCAAGGGCTTTGAGCGCAAGCTGACATTGGTAGGTGTGGGTTATCGTGCGGCTGCAGCAGGTGATGCTGTCAATCTCACGCTGGGGTTTTCTCATCCCGTGGTGCACAAGATGCCCAAGGGCGTGAAAGTGGCCACGCCAACCCAAACAGAAATCGTACTGACTGGTGCCGATAGGCAGCAAGTTGGTCAAGTTGCTGCTGAAATTCGTGCTTACCGTTCTCCAGAGCCTTATAAAGGCAAGGGTGTGCGATATGCCGATGAAGTGGTAATCCTCAAAGAAACCAAGAAGAAATAATCGAGGTTGATATGTTGAATAAGAATGAAGCGCGTCTGCGCAGATCACGTAAAACCCGCGCAAGAATTGCAGAGCAAAAAGCGATTCGTCTGGCGATTCATAGAACCAATCTGCACATTTATGCGCAGGTGATTTCTGCTGACGGTGGCAAGGTGCTGGCAAGTGCATCCACACTAGAAGCGGATGTTCGCAAGGTTGTTGGTAATGGTGGAAATGCAGCGGCAGCGGCAGCGGTAGGTAAGCGTATTGCTGAAAAAGCAAAGCTGGCTGGTGTTACGGCTGTGGCATTCGATCGTTCCGGTCACAAGTACCATGGTCGCATCAAGGCGCTGGCAGATGCCGCGCGCGAACATGGCTTGCAGTTCTAATCTGGAGTGAATCATGGCACAAGCTAAACAAGGTAAAAATCAACAACCAGAAGACAAGGGAGACGGTCTCATCGAAAAGATGATTCACGTCAACCGTGTTACTAAAGTTGTTAAGGGTGGTCGCATCATGGGTTTTGCTGCACTGACAGTTGTCGGTGATGGTGATGGTCGTGTTGGCATGGGTAAGGGCAAATCTAAAGAAGTGCCTGTTGCAGTACAAAAATCCATGGAAGAGTGCCGTCGCAAGCTGGTTAAGGTTAATTTGAAGGACGGCACTTTGCACCATGCGGTGATTGGTCGTCATGGCGCAGCTAAAGTCGTGATGTTGCCAGCCTCCGAAGGTACAGGAATTATTGCAGGTGGCGCGATGCGTGCGGTATTTGAGGCAGTTGGCGTGCGCAACGTGTTGGCGAAATGTCTGGGTTCTAGCAATCCTTACAACGTCGTACGTGCGACCTTGAATGGTTTGCAATCGTTGAATTCTCCTGCCGAAATTGCTGCAAAGCGCGGTAAGAGTGTTGAAGACATCACGGGGTAAATCATGGCACTAGCAAAAACATTGAAAGTGACATTGGTGAAAAGCACCAATGGAACAAAGCAGTCTCACCGTGCAACAGTAATCGGTTTGGGTCTGCGTCGCATCAACCACACAGTGATGTTGGAAGACACGCCAGCGGTACGCGGCATGATTAATAAAGTGTATTACCTGGTCAAGTGCGAGGCATAAATGCAACTCAATCAAATTAAACCTGGCGAAGGTGCCAAGCATTCCAAACGTCGTGTAGGTCGCGGTATTGGTTCTGGATTAGGCAAAACAGCGGGTCGTGGTCACAAAGGTCAAAAATCTCGCTCCGGCGGTTTTCATAAAGTCGGTTTTGAAGGCGGACAAATGCCTTTGCAACGCCGCCTGCCTAAGCGTGGCTTTGTTTCTCTGACACGCAACGACACAGCGCAAGTTCGCTTGTCTGATTTGCAAGATATGCCAGTCGATACCATTGATTTATTGGCGCTGAAGCAAGCGGGTATGGTTCCGGCAATTGCATTGCACGCTAAAGTAATTTTGGCAGGTGAAATCACCCGTGCAGTTAAGCTGCAAGGCTTGACGCTGACTAAAGGTGCACGTGCCGCAGTGGAAGCTGCTGGCGGCAGCATCGCGGAGTAATTGGTCTGTGACTAAAGCGGTGACTAAAGGCAAGTACGGTGATTTGGGGCAACGTCTGTGGTTTCTACTACTGGCGCTAATTGTCTATCGCATTGGTGCACATATTCCTGTTCCAGGAATTGACCCGACTGTGTTGGCTGATTTGTTCAAAACTCAAAAGAACGGCATCTTGGGCATGTTCAACATGTTTTCGGGTGGCGCGCTGGAGCGCTTTACGATTTTAGCTTTAGGCATCATGCCTTATATCTCGGCTTCAATCATTATGCAGCTGGCCGCTATCGCCGTTCCGCATCTTGAGCAGTTGAAGAAAGATGGTGAAGCAGGTCGTCGCAAAATTACGCAGTACACGCGATATGGCACGCTAGTTTTAGCCTTGTTTCAATCGTTTGGTATTGCCGTGATGCTGCAGTCACAAGCGGGTTTGGTGTTGAATCCAGGGCCAATGTTTCAAGTCACGACCATCGTTACGTTAGTAACGGGAACCATGTTTCTGATGTGGTTGGGCGAGCAGATTACTGAACGTGGTTTGGGTAATGGTATTTCGCTGATTATTTTTGCGGGCATTGCGGCAGGTTTGCCCAGTGCGATTGGAAACACTTTAGAGATGGCGCGTACGGGTGCATTTTCAATCCCGCTGGTGTTAGCGTTATTCTTCGGTGCGATTTTGGTAACAGCCTTGGTGGTGTTTGTTGAGCGCGGCCAGCGCAAGATTTTGGTGAATTACGCCAAGCGCCAAGTAGGTAATAAAGTTTACGGCGGACAAAGTTCTCATTTGCCTCTGAAGTTAAATATGGCGGGTGTTATCCCTCCCATCTTTGCCTCTAGCATAATTTTGTTCCCCGCCACATTGGCAGGCATGTTTGGTTCGGGCGAGGGAATGTTTTGGCTGAAAGACATCAGCGAAAAATTGTCACCAGGTCAACCCATCTACGTTTTGTTTTATGCGGCTGCGATTGTTTTCTTCTGTTTTTTCTACACGGCCCTGGTATTTAGCCCAAAAGAAACAGCAGACAATTTGAAGAAGAGTGGCGCTTTTTTACCAGGGATACGCCCCGGTGATCAAACCGCCAAATACGTTGAAAAGATTATGTTGCGTCTGACTTTGATTGGCGCGGTCTACATCACGTTAGTTTGTTTGTTGCCTGAATTTTTGGTTGTGAAGTGGAATGTACCTTTCTACTTCGGTGGAACTTCACTGCTTATTTTAGTGGTGGTGACCATGGACTTTATGGCTCAGGTTCAATCCTATTTAATGACTCATCAATATGAGAATTTATTGAAGAAGGCAAATTTTAAGGGTGCTGCCGCTCGATAAAATTAGCTCAACGACAATTAGTAAGTGTTTAGTTGAAGAAGTAAGGAGAATCAAATGAAAGTCCAAGCATCAGTAAAGAAAGTGTGTCGCAATTGCAAGATCGTGCGTCGCAACCGTGTAGTCCGTGTGATCTGCAGTAGTGATCCACGTCATAAACAGCGCCAAGGTTGATTGAAAAATCAACGTTGGATGATAGAATTCGCAACTTTTTGAACGATAGGGTAGCTGCATGGCTCGTATTGCCGGTGTAAACATTCCAAACCATCAACACGCAGTGATTGCGTTGACTGCCATTTATGGCATCGGCCGCACTCGCTCACAACAAATTTGTGGCGCAGCAGGCGTGAAGACGACCACCAAGGTCAAAGACATCAACGACACAGATATGGAAAAACTGCGCGACGAAGTCGCGAAGTTCACTGTAGAGGGTGACCTCCGTCGTGAAATTTCCATGAACATCAAACGACTGATGGACTTGGGTTGTTACCGTGGTTTGCGTCACCGTCGCGGCTTGCCGTGCCGTGGCCAGCGCACACGTACCAACGCACGTACTCGTAAAGGCCCGCGTAAATCCATCGCTGGCGCGAAGAAGTAATCTAGTAGAGGACAGTAACTATGGCAAAGCCCAGCACGAAAGTGCGTAAAAAAGTTAAGAAGAACGTAGCCGAAGGTATTGCTCACGTTCATGCTTCCTTCAATAACACCATTGTGACCATCACTGACCGCCAAGGTAATACATTGGCATGGTCAACCAGTGGCGCGCAAGGTTTTAAGGGTTCTCGTAAGAGTACGCCTTTCGCAGCTCAGATTGCCGCTGAAGTAGTGGGTAAGTCTGCTGTTGAATGTGGCGTGAAGAACTTGGAAGTTCGCATCAAGGGCCCAGGTCCAGGTCGCGAATCCGCAGTGCGCGCACTGAATGCCGCAGGTTTCAAAATCACCAGCATTTCGGACATCACGCCGGTACCGCACAACGGTTGCCGTCCTCCGAAAAAGCGTCGTATTTAAGGAGTAGATCTTGGCTAGAAATCTTGATGCAAAGTGCCGTAAGTGCCGTCGTGAGGGAGAGAAATTGTTCCTCAAAGCAGAAAAATGCTTTACCGATAAATGTGCTGTTGAACGCCGCGCGTATGCGCCTGGCCAACACGGTCAAAAGAAAAATTCCCGCCAATCGGAATACGGTGGTCAGTTGCGCGAAAAGCAAAAGCTGCGTCGTATTTATGGCGTGCTAGAAGGACAATTCCGCTTGACTTACAAGCGTGCTGAAAAAGCGCGTGGTATTACTGGCGAAAGTTTGCTGCAAATTCTTGAATCGCGTTTAGACAATGTGTCCTACCGCATGGGTTTCGGCGGCTCTCGTGCTGAAGCGCGTCAAACCGTGCGCCATAACGGCATCTTGGTAAATGGTAAGCGCGTGAACATCCCGTCTTACACCGTTAAGCCAGGCGATGTAGTTGAAGTAGTAGAGACAGCTAAAACGCAATTGCGTTTGAAAGCTTCTTTGGCAGCGGCAGAACAACGTGGCTTTCCAGAATGGTTGGATATGGATGCGAAGGCATTCAAAGGAACATTCAAAGCAGTTCCTCAACGTTCTGAATTGCCAGCAACAATCAACGAGCATCTCGTCGTCGAGTTGTATTCCAAGTAATTAACGCGGAGTCGGATATATGTCTAACAATAATTTGTTGAAGCCTCGCATCATCGACGTTCAGCGCATCTCGGCGACTCAAGCCAAGGTTGTGATGGAACCGTTTGAGCGTGGTTATGGACACACACTCGGTAACGCATTGCGTCGCATTTTGCTGTCCTCGATGCCCGGTTACGCTGTAACCGAAGTCAAGATTGCAGGTGTGTTGCATGAGTATTCATCAATTGATGGCGTGCAAGAAGACGTAGTCGAAATCTTGCTAAACCTTAAGGGTTTGGTCTTGAAATTGCACGGCGCGCCTGAAGCTACTTTGCATCTGAAAAAATCAGGCGCAGGTGTAGTGACAGCCGCTGATATCGAAGTTGGCGCGGACACCGAAGTGATTAATCCCACTCACGTGATTGCACACCTCACTGCAGGCGGCAAGCTGGATATGGAAATTAAGGTTGAGCAAGGTCGTGGTTATGTTTCCGCTATCTCGCGTTTGCAACCTGGTGCGACACGTCCAGTAGGGCACATTGCTTTGGATGCCTCCTTTAGCCCGATTTCTCGTGTGAGCTATGCTGTTGAAAGTGCACGTGTTGAACAGCGTACTGACTTGGATAAGCTCATTATCGATATCGAAACAAATAGCGCAATTGACCCAGAAGAGTCGATTCGTTACGCAGCGCGTATCTTGGTTGAGCAGTTCTCTGTCTTCGCAGCCTTGGAAGGCACGCCTGCACCCGTTGAGAAGCCATTGGCGCCCAAAGTTGATCCAATGTTGTTGCGTCCAGTCGATGATTTGGAGTTGACACCACGTTCATCGAACTGCTTGAAAGCGCAAAGCATCCATTACATCGGCGATTTGATTCAGTACACCGAAGCAGATTTGTTGCGCACGCCTAACTTGGGTCGCAAGTCGTTGAATGAGATTAAGCAAGTACTGGCAGAACATGACCTATCATTAGGCATGAAGCTGGATAATTGGGCAGCAGCGACTGAGAATTAAAGCCTGCTTGGCGGATGCCAAGTTAGATAGCAAGAGAGGAAAATCATGCGTCACCGTTTAGGACTTAGAAAACTTAACCGCACCAGCAGCCACCGTTTGGCGATGTTGCGCAACATGACCGTTTCGTTGCTACGTCACGAAGTCATCAAAACCACTTTGCCAAAGGCGAAGGAACTGCGTCGCGTTGCAGAACCTATTCTGACCTTGGGCAAAAACCCAAGCTTGGCAAACCGTCGTTTGGCATTTGCTCGTTTGCGTGACCGTGAAATCGTATGCAAATTGTTCGACGAACTCGGCCCGCGTTATGCAGCACGTAATGGCGGCTACTCACGTATTCTGAAGTTCGGTTTCCGCAAGGGCGACAATGCGCCTATGGCATTGGTCGAACTATTGGACCGTCCAGCAGAAGCTCAACCAGTAGAAGTCGCTGGCGAGTAAGCTGACAAAGCATAAGCAACAAAGCACAAGGCCGGGTTTATCCCGGCCTTGTGCTTTGTTGCTGTCACCCCCGTGTGTGCGGGAGTGCTCTATCACTTCAGCAGTTTCTTCAGATATGGACCCGTCACGCTGTCTTTGTTTGCAGCGACATCCTTGGGCGATCCTTGTGCGACGATATATCCGCCGCCCGCACCCCCTTCAGGCCCCATATCAATCACCCAGTCTGCTGTTTTAATCACGTCCAGATTGTGTTCGATAACGACTAGCGTGTTTCCTTGGTCGCGTAGCGTGTGGATGACCTTGAGGAGCATGTCGATGTCGTGGAAGTGCAGGCCAGTGGTTGGCTCATCCAAGATGTACAGGGTGCGTCCGGTATCGCGTTTGGATAGCTCTAATGACAACTTCACGCGCTGTGCTTCCCCGCCAGAGAGCGTCGTTGCACTTTGACCGAGTGTGATGTAGCCCAGTCCCACATCGAGCAGGGTATGTAGCTTGCGAGCAAGGAGTGGTACAGCTTTGAAAAATTCATGCGCTTGTTCCACTGTCATGTTCAATACTTGGTGGATGTTCTTGCCCTTGTATTGGACTTCCAATGTCTCGCGGTTGTAGCGATGGCCGTGGCACACGTCGCAAGGCACATACACGTCCGGTAGGAAGTGCATCTCAACCTTGATGACGCCATCGCCTTGGCAGGATTCACAGCGTCCGCCTTTTACGTTGAACGAAAAACGTCCTGGACCATAACCGCGTTCGCGTGCGGTTGGAACGCTGGAAAACAAATCACGTATGGGGGTGAATAATCCTGTGTAAGTCGCAGGGTTAGAGCGCGGCGTGCGCCCAATAGGCGACTGATCCACGCTAATAACCTTGTCGAAATGTTCCAGTCCGACAATCTCGCGGTGCGCGGCGGGCGCAGCATTGCTCCCGTACAAATGCTGCGCCACCGCGTTGTACAAAGTGTCGTTGATGAGTGTGGACTTACCCGAACCCGATACGCCGGCGATACACGTCAGCAAGCCCACCGGCAATTCGAGCGTCACCTCTTTTAGATTGTTACCCGACGCCCCAATAATTTTCAACGTGCGTTGTTTGTCTGGCTTGTGATACGACTTCGGTGCAGCAATGCTGCGCCGTCCTGATAAATAGTCGCCCGTGATGGACTGTGGATTAGCGATGACTTCTTGCGGTGTACCTTGCGCAATCACCACTCCGCCATGCTCGCCCGCGCCCGGCCCCATATCGACCACGTAGTCCGCAGTCAGGATGGCATCCTCGTCATGTTCCACCACGATCACGCTATTACCCATGTCGCGTAGGCGTTTTAGTGTTTCAAGCAAGCGATCGTTGTCGCGTTGATGCAGACCGATTGAGGGCTCATCTAGCACATACATCACCCCCGTCAGCCCAGAGCCTATCTGTGATGCCAAGCGGATACGCTGCGCCTCACCGCCAGATAGTGTCTCGGCTGAACGATCCAGCGACAGATATTCCAAGCCCACGTTGTTAAGGAAAGTGAGCCGGCTGGCGATTTCTTGCACGATCTTCTCGGCGATGGCTTGCTTGTTGCCTGGCAGCGTCACACTTTGGAAAAAAGCGAGTGCCTGCTTTAGCGGCAAGGCGCTCAACTCAAAGATGGCACGGTCGGCGACGCGTACGTGGCGCGCCTCTTGGCGTAGGCGAGTGCCTTTACACTCGGTGCAGGAACAAGAATTGAGATATTTGGACAGCTCTTCACGCACGGTAGGTGAATCGGTTTCTTTATAACGGCGCTCCAAATTATTCACGATGCCTTCAAAGGCATGCTCGCGCAGAATCTTCTTGCCGCGCTCGTTCAGATATTGGAAAGGGATTTCCTCTCGCCCACTGCCAAACAACACGACCTGCTGAACATTTTCTGGAAGGCTTTCGAAGGGTTGCTCCAAATCGAATGCGTAATGCTTCGCCAGCGTATCCAACAATTGGAAATAGAACTGATTGCGTTTATCCCAGCCCTTAATTGCACCGCTGCTCAAACTTAACTTTGGGAAAGCCACAATCCGCGCGGGATCAAAAAATGAAATAACCCCCAA
>JABFSI010000110.1 GCA_013140695.1 Sideroxydans sp.
GCCTTGCCCAAAGGACTGGAAGAGAGCGCATTGCAGCGCGTGTATGACGAACGCCTGAAGTTGAATCCCGGCGCAGAGTTGATGCTGGCGGAATTGAAGAAGCACGGCATCAAGACCTTGCTGGTCTCCGGTGGCTTCGTGTTCTTCACCCAACGTTTGAAAGATCGTCTCGGTCTCGATTTCGCCCACGCCAACGAACTCGAAATTGTGAATGGCAAACTCACGGGGCAGGTATTAGGAAAAATTGTGGATGCGCAAGCCAAAGCCGATTGGCTGAATCGCACCCGCGAAGAATTAAAGTTACAACCCGCACAAGTCATCGCGATGGGCGATGGTGCTAACGACCTGAAGATGATGGCCGAGGCTGGTAGCAGCATCGCGTATCACGCCAAGCCCGTCGTGCGCGCTCAAGCCAGCTACGCATTGAATTTCGTCGGACTGGATGGATTGGTCAATCTGTTCGGCCACTAAATAAAGCTGTCATTCCCGCGTAGGCGGGAATCCAGTTGATTAAATAACCTCGCGTGAGCGAGACGAGTTATCTGCTTCGCAGATCATTTCTGATTGACTAGATTCCCGCCTTCGCGGGAATGACGAAGTCTTAAAGTTTCGGCGTTACATAACGCCAAGGAGCAACACCATGACGCAAGAGATCAGCATCGAAGTCCTGTTGGAAAAATACGCGGAAGCGGATGAGAAAAGCGTACAAGACGTACGACGCCGCGTAGCGCGCGGTCTGGCACAGGCAGAGAAGCCAGAGCAACGCGCGAAGTGGGAAGAGGCGTTCTTCCTCGCACAGGAGAACGGTTTCGTGCCCGCTGGTCGCATCAACTCCGCTGCGGGTCTCAAGATCCAAGCCACGCTCATCAACTGCTTCGTGCAACCCGTGGGCGATGCCATCTCTGGCACCGTCGATGGCAAGCCCGGCATCTATGACGCCTTGCAACAAGCCGCCGAGACCATGCGCCGTGGCGGCGGTGTGGGCTACGACTTCTCCAGCATCCGCCCCGAGGGTGCGCACGTCAAAGGCACCAACTCCCGTGCTAGCGGCCCCATCTCTTACATGCGCGTGTTCGACCGTTCTTGTGAGACGGTGGAATCTGCCGGTGCGCGTCGCGGTGCGCAGATGGGCGTGTTGCGTTGCGACCACCCCGACATCGAGAAATTCATCAGCGCCAAAGACAAAGGCGACCTGCGCAACTTCAATATCTCGGTGGGTGTGACCGATGCACTGATGCAAGCCGTCGAAGCCGACAACGAATTCGAACTGGTACATAGCGCCAAACCTTCCGACCTGCTCTTGGCTGAAGGCGCGACACTACGCGCCGATGGCAAGTGGGTGTATCGCAAAGTACGCGCCACCGACCTGTGGAAGCAGATCATCGAGAGCACCTATGATCATGCCGAGCCGGGTGTGTTGTTCATCGATCTGATGAATCGCGACAACAATCTGTCGTATTGCGAAGTAATCGAGGCGACGAATCCTTGTGTCACTGCCGACACCTGGGTAATGACGCAACAAGGCGCACACCAAGTCAGCGAATTGATTGGCAAACCTTTCAACGCAATTGTCGATGGCAAACCCTACGCCACCGAATCGCAAGGTTTCTTTTTCACTGGCACAAAACCCGTTCTGCGTTTGAACACGACTGAAGGCCACGCATTGCGCCTCACCGCAGACCATCAGGTGCTGCGTGTTTCAAAGCTAACGCGCTACGTGCGCGAGACCGAATGGGTCAAGGCGGGTGAACTCAAAGCCAACGACCAGATCATCTTGAATGACCATCGCGCACTGACCGCGTGGAACGGCATGCACAGCGAAGCCGAAGGCTATTTGATCGGACTACTCATCGGCGACGGCACACTCAAAAACGACAAAGCCGTGTTGAGTGTCTGGGATGCGAGCGCATTGAAAGTATCAAACGGGGATGACATTCAACCCGGCGCAGGTATCACAAGTGTGATGCGCGCTGCCGAGCAGGCCGCACGCACACTGCCCCACCGCGCTGATTTCAACGGTTGGCAAAAACCTATCGAGGGACGCGGTGAGTTTCGTTTGGCGACGGGTGCGCTGCGTACGCTGGCGTTGGAGTTGGGCATGACGCCCGGCAACAAGCGTTTCACGCCCGCTATCGAGCAAGCCTCCTCCGATTTCTATCGCGGCGTATTGCGTGGCATGTTCGATGCCGATGGCTCGGTGCAAGGTACGCAAGACAAAGGCATCAGCGTTCGTCTGACACAGATCGACCTCGGCAATCTACAAGCGGTTCAGCGCATGCTGCAACGCTTGGGCATCATCGCCACGATCTATATGAATCGCCGTCCTGCTGGCGCGAAGATGCTTCCCGATGGCAAAGGCGGTAACAAAGAATACGACTGCCAAGCCCTGCACGAACTCATCATCAGCGGTGAGAACATCGGACGTTTCGCTTCGTTGATCGGTTTTGCCGACAGCGACAAGATGGACAAGTTGAATAGCCTGCTCGCGGATTACCAGCGCAAACCCGGCGGGCATGCCCGCTCCCTCTCTCCTAACTCTCTCCCGCAAGCGGGCGAGAGGGACGCGGTCTCGCTACGCGAGTATCTGGTTGACGCGGAGCGCTTCGTCGCCACCGTGCAATCGCTGGAAGACGATGGCGTAGAGGATGTGTATGACGTGACCGTAGCCGAGGTGCATGCCTTCGATGCCAACGGCTTGTATGTTCACAACTGCGCGGAACAACCCCTGCCCCCTTACGGCTGCTGCTGCCTAGGCTCTATCGACTTGTCGCGCATGGTGAAGAACCCGTTCTCCAACCACGCGGGTTTCGACTACGAACCGTTCAAGCAACTGGTGCGTGTCGCCATCCGCATGTTGGACAACGTGCTGGATGTGACCGCATGGCCGCTGCCTGAGCAACAACAAGAAGCGGCAAACAAACGCCGCGTCGGTTTGGGTTTCACAGGCCTTGGCGATGCACTGGTGATGTTGGGCAAGCGTTACGACACCGATGAGGCACGCGCCTTTGCCGCCGACATAACCCGCATCATGCGCGACGAGTCGTATCAAGCATCGGTCGACCTCGCCATCGAGCGCGGCAAGTTCCCGCTGTTGGATGCAGACAAATATCTGGCAGCACCACGCTTCGCTTCGCGTCTGCCGGATGAATTGAAAGACAAGATCCGCAAGCATGGCATCCGCAACAGTCACCTGCTCTCCATCGCGCCCACGGGCACCATCTCGCTGGCCTTTGCAGACAACGCCTCCAACGGTATCGAGCCAGCATTCTCGTGGTTCTACACACGCAAGAAACGCATGATGGATGGCAGCACTAAGGGCTACTCGGTGGAAGACCACGCATGGAGCTTGTTCAAGAAGATGGGCGGCGATGTGGAGAATCTGCCGCACCAGTTCGTCACCGCACTGGACATCTCCGCCATCGACCACATGAAGATGGTGGCGGCTGTCGCTCCCTTCATCGACACCTCCATCAGCAAGACGGTGAACGTGCCAGCCGACTACCCCTTTGAAGAATTCAAAGACCTCTACACCGAGGCATGGAAAGCTGGGCTGAAGGGCTTGGCGACCTATCGCCCCAACAGCGTGTTGGGCTCGGTGTTGTCTGTCACGCCGGAGAAGAAGGAAGAAGAACAACCGCAAGATTTCGTGTTCGACCAAGACCGCCGCATCGTGTTGGAGTCCACGCCCAAACCTGCGCTCGCCTCCTTGCGTTGGCCGGGTCGTCCCTCACTGCCGGCAGGTAGCGAAGGCTGGACCTCGCCCGTGGTGAAACATCCGCTCGGCAGTTTCGTGGCTTTCGTGTCTCATACAAAAAATGGCTGCAACCATCCTTTCGAAGTGTGGGTGAACGGTTCCGAGCAACCGCGCGGCTTGGGTGCATTGGCGAAATCGTTGTCGATGGACATGCGCACACGCGACCCCGTGTGGATCCGCATGAAGCTAGAGATGCTGATGAAGTCCGCCGGCGACGATGCCTTCGAGATGCCGATGCCACCCGATGGAGAAATGAAACGTATGCCCAGCTTGGTCGCCGCCTTCGCGTATCTGCTGAAATATCGCATCGAAGAACTGGGCGCATTGGAAGTGAGTGATGGCGTGACCACACCGATGATGGACGCACTGTTCGCCAAGAAAGAACCTAAGACCGGCACCGACGGCACCATGAGCTGGACGGTGGACATCTCCAACGCAGGCAGCGGTGACGACTTCGTATTGGGCTTGAAAGAACTGGTGCTACCGGACGGCCAACGCCGCCCCTACTCCATGTGGTTGTCCGGCGTGTATCCGCGCGCACTCGATGGACTATGCAAAGTGCTGAGCCTAGACATGCGCGTCATCGACCCCGCGTGGATCGGCATGAAGCTGCGCAAGCTGCTCAACTTTGGGGAACCCTTGGGTGACTTCATGGCGCGTGTGCCCGGTGGCGCAAAGATGGAGAGCTACCCCTCCACCGTGTCGTATGTGGCGAAGCTCATCATCCACCGCTTCTCCATGCTCGGCATCCTCGACGAGAACGGCTACCCGATACAACAGATGGGCGTGCTAGAGATCCCCGAAGGTCAGATCAAACCCACCACCATCAAACCCATCGTCGGCAAGGTGTGCAAAGAGTGCGGCAACGCCACGCTCATCAAGAAGGATGGCTGTGAGTTCTGTACGAGTTGCGGGGCGATTGGGGCGTGCGGGTAAACACTACTTTGAGTTTAGTTACTTTGACTGAATATGCACCGAAATCGGTGTCCACATAACGTTGGAATTAACGGAGTTTGCATATGGCTATTGAGGAACGAACACTGCAACGAATCGAAGTCCTATTACTGCAGGCCACACAATTGTGCCGGGGAGATGAACATGGTCAAGTTCTATCCGAGAATCACCGCCAAGAATGTGCAGGATGGATAGTGTCTGCCACCAACATCATTCAGCTATTGTGTTTGCATCCAACCAGCCCTTATCTAGCTAGCGCCGAAAAAATTGTTGCACGAGGAATTCACCTGCGCGCGCAGGATCAAGTAGGTGAAGTAGCATCGATACTCGCAGCGCTTCTCACCGATGCAAAACAAGGACTGATAACTTCAATCGCAGACCATGCCCGCGCAGAAATTTTTGATGATTTTCTCGATCACGCAATCGCATATTCAAAGCAAAACAGAAAGTTTGAGGCTGGTGTAATCGCTGGCGTCGTCTTTGAAGATACTCTTCGCCGCATCTGCCGTAAGCACGAAATTGAGGACAAAGATGTCTCACTCGACAACCTCATTACCGAACTCAGCAAACGTGATATTCTGTCTGCCACCAAAGCAAAGCGTGCTCGCGTAGCCGCGCACGTACGCACAAAGGCAACTCACGCACAAAGGGATGAGTTCGACATCAAGGACGTGCAGTCCTGCATCGAGTTCTCACAGGAAATCATCGCCAATGAACTTGATGGATAGGCACGCATTTCAATCGAGCCTGACTCCATTGATTGACCTCATTGATTAGTTTACAGATATGGCTTTACCGATATAAATAGGGCTGATATGAAATTCAAAGTTACTATTGCGCTTTTGGTATTGCTGAGCTTGGCCGATAGCGGTTGCGGCGGTGGCCAAAGTTCTGGAGCGAACCCCACTACCTCACCTCCGGCTGTAGTTACTCCTCAGGTTGTTACTGTAACCGCTTCAGGTCACTACACTGTGGCAGTAGGCACGATTGTTGAAATTGACGATAGCGCATTAGTTCTTACTGGCGGAAATGTAAGCCGTTGGTATCTTTCGCCTCCTAGTGGAAGCTCCTCCATTATGAGCAACGACACTTCAAGCGCCATAAGCGCACCAGTTACACCAAATTTTCAAACAGATATTGCAGGCCAATATGTGGCTACACTTAAAATCGCCGGGGCAGGCGGGATTACTACAGTTTCGTTGCTATATGTAACTGCCAACTAAGTTAGCAACCAAATCGAGCAACGGGGTCAGATACCGTCTTGAAAGTCAAGTTTTAGTCCTGAGAAATTGACATCAAATGGCCGCCCCGATTTAATCACGCCGTAAATTAGATGCGCCAATTTGCGCATCACCGCACCCACCACAGCTTTGGGGGCAAGCCCAGACGCTTTGAGCCTATCACCAAAAACTTTCAACGTTGGATTATGCCAGCCAAAGGGGTCAGCATCGAATTGATTGCAGAGCAGTCGCCTTCCACTGCTCACAAAACCCCTTCGCGTCACCGAACCACTCGTAGAAGTCCGCCGTAAATCCCTCCACATCCGCAAGCAACTCCTGCTCCCCATTCGCTAGCGGATTAGGTTGTCGTGCGCGGCGTGACATGCGCGCCAATACGTCGGCGACCTCGGCCATGTGTGCGTAGCTGCTAAGCCAATCTTGTTGCGCCATCATGTTCAAAGCGAAGTGTGAATCGGGTGGTAGGTCGTGCAGTCTGTCTTGGATGTGGCGATAGACTTCGTTGCAATATTCATCCAGCGGGCAATGATGCATCTCTGCCCAATGCTTCGCCAGCAGATGGTCGTAGAACACATCGACGAGGACGCCGGCATAACGTCTGCGCTGGGGTGAGACACGGGTGCGACTGCGGCAAAAAGCGGGATGGGTTTCGGCGTGTTCATCAATGGCGCGATGCAGGGCGACACCCTTGGCAAGGTCGGGCGGCAACGCGCCGGGCAAGGTTCCTTTGATCCAATCGCCCACGACTCCGCCCACGATCAAGGCGGGAGAGTCACCTGCAAGTAAGGCATGGGCGAGGAAGTTCATGATGTAGCTTTCGGTATGCAGTTGTCCGACATATCCCCTTCGATACGCCCGCTACGCAGGCTACTGAGCGTGTGCTGTCGGAGCGTTAGCGACATACAGCCACGGCCTACCCCTTGCGGGTGCAGGGCGAACGGTCTCTCTCAATTAGAGACTACCCCGTTCGTGCTGAGTAGCGCGGTTATTTGCGCGTATCGAAGTATGAGCGGGGTAACCAGTGTGAGCAAAGAAATTTACCTTCGCCACACAACGACCCATTCGATTTTCTGTCCGCGAGCATCATCGAATTTAGTACACTCCATCGCACCATGCGCCGCCTACTCGCCTCCCTCTTTCTGATGTCCGCCTGCTGCGCCAACGCACACGCAGAAGGCTTGCCGCCACTCACTTGGACTGAGGTGCAACCCCAGAACCAACTATGGGTGAATGCGGGTTTCTATTCTTTCCACTTCGACCCTAGCTTGGGATTGAACAACGCCAACTATGGCTTGGGTGTGGAGTATCGCTACTCCAGCACCAGTTCGTTGACGGTCGGGCAGTTCTACAACAGTGACCGTGAGACGTCTCACTATGCGGGGATATATTGGGAGCCTGTCACTTGGGGCAAGGTGAAGTTGGGGGCGGTCATCGGTGGGTTCGACGGCTATCCGCACATGTTGAATGGAGGATGGTTCCCCGCAGTGATTCCTGTGGCGAGTGTGGAGTATGACCGCGTGGGGGCGAACATTGCTTTCGTGCCTACGATTCAAAACAGGCTGTATGGCGCTATCTCGGTGCAGTTGAAGGTCAGGTTGTTCTAACGCAACCCCGCAAACTCTCTCGCAATAAAATCCATCACCAGTTGCACCTTGGGCAAGCGTTGATGACGCTTGTGGCACACGACATATAAACTGCCGACCGCACCACCAAGATCAACATCTAACTCCTGAAGCACTCGCCATTCTCGCAGCCCATCATACTGATGCAATACCTGCGGCAGAATCATCGCCCCCACACCCGCCTTGCATGCTGCAACCTGCACGTTGTAATCGTCTGAAGTGAAGGCCGGTTTGAAATTGGGTATCTGCGCGCTGAGTTCCTGATTGACCTGCAACTCGGCATAGGGCGCGGCCCAGCATATCCAGTCCAGGTCGGCGAGTCCGATCTTCTTCGGCAGTTTCTTCGCATAAGCCTTGCTGGCGTACACACGCATGGGGGTGTGAACTTCATCCACGCACACCAGATCGGCATCATTGGGTTTCATCGTGCGCAACGATAAATCCGCTTCGCCGCGCGCGAGGCTCAACACTTCCACACCGGACAACACCTCAATCTGAATCTGCGGATGTTGCTTGCGAATCTTGGCGGCCAAGGGCGCGACCAATTCATACGCGATGCCCGGCGGTGCGGCGATGCGCACTTTTCCTTGAGGCAGATACGTGTGTTTGCCGATGCTCAACTCCGCTTCATTCGCCCACTCCGCCATGCTCTGCGCCGCAGGCAATAATCTGCGGCCCGCAGCGGTGAGCAGCGCGCCCTGACTTTGCCGCTCGAACAGCGCCTCACCCACCGCTTCTTCAAGCTCCGCGATGCGTCGGCTCAATGTCGGCTGCCCTAACTTCAATACACGCGCCGCACCACTAAAGCTGCCTTGCTCATGCACCGCCAGAAATAGTTTCAGATCGTCCCAACGCAGATTCATTTTCATCTTCCTCCAGAAATCTCCCCATCCGATATCGGATAGCTTCATCCACATTTAACCAGTTGTTAGGCGATGTTCGGATATGCCAGTATAGACGCACTTTACGGAGGACATCATGTTTATCACTCGCCCACTCACTCTCTTTTTCATCAGCGTCACAGCATTGATCTTGCAAGGCTGCGCACTGACCAGCCACCCTGTTACCACGACCGCAATGGGTAAACCATCCAGCAGTGCGGAGATGGAAAGACTCATCGACCAGCCGGGCCCGATTCAATTTGAAGCCATCGACAGCGCGCACTGGTCAGTCACACTCGCGGGTTTGTTGAATCTGGATAGCCCTGCTGCAAAGGAAGCAGGACTGAAAGATAGAGACGAGCCGATACAGGTCTATGCCTATCTGCTGAAGCATCCGCAGCACGGCAATTTTCTGGCGGACACGGGCGTGTCAAAAAAACTGTTGGATGATCCAAGAAAAGAAGGGGTGAATTGGCTGATCCAGAAAGTGATGCACATCGACAAAATCGAAATCAAAAAAAGCACAGGCGAGATCGTGCAAAGCGTGGATGGAAAATTGAACGGCATCTTCTTCACCCACTTGCACCTCGACCATATCTCCGGCATGCCGGACATCGCCAGCAACGTACCTCTGTATATCGGCGCAACGGAATCGAACGAGAGCAGTTTCAAAAATCTATTCGTGCGCGGCGCAACCGATCAACTGCTGCAAGGCAAACAAGCGCTACAGGAATGGCACTTCCAACCCGACCCGCAAGGCAAGTTCGCGGGGATCGTCGATGTGTTTGAAGACGGCTCGGTGTTCGCCATCAGCGTGCCGGGCCACACGCAGGGCAGCACCGCCTTCCTCATCCGCACCACACACGGCCCGGTGTTGCTTACGGGCGACACATGCCACACGCGCTGGGGATGGGATCACACTGTCGAGCCCGGTGACTTCACTGCCGATCATGTACGCAATCTACAGAGCTTGAAGCACATGAAAGAACTGGTTGCACGCCATCCGCAGATCGAAGTGCATCTGGGGCATCAGCATTTCTAGACATTCTGTGATGTCTATCTACAAAGCAAGTATTTCATCAGAATAATGCTGACATTCCGAGCCAAACTCAATCCGAGTTAATATCTCGGCCTCTCCTTCAAACTGCACACATCATGGAAGAAATACTCATCGCCGATTTGGCCTTGCAAGCCCATGCTGCAGCCATCGTTCAATTACTGAATGAATACGCCAAAGACGAGATGGGAGGCGGAGAAGAGTTGACTGCATTTGTAAAAAGCAATCTCGTAGTCGAATTACGCCAGCGACCAAGTGCGCATGTCTTGCTCGCCTTTATTGACGGCATCCCCGCTGGCATGGCGATTTGCCTAGAAGGATTTTCCACCTTCTCATGCAAACCGTTGCTGAATGTGCACGACATGATTGTTGCGAGCCAATATAGAAGGCGCGGTCTTTCCAAACGCCTGCTTGCAAAAGCCGAAGATATCGCCCTCCGTTTAGATTGCTGCAAACTCACACTGGAAGTATTGGAAGGTAATGTCGTTGCGCAAGCAAGCTACAAAGCCAGCGGCTTTGCCGGATACGAACTTGATCCGAAAATGGGTAAGGCAATGTTCTGGCAGAAGAAGCTGATTCAGTAATTCGCAAACTGATCTTTCCGCCTAACTCATGTCTCCGTCCACATAGAACCAGCGCCCCTCTTCGCACACGCAGACGGCTTGCCGCCACTCACTTGGACTGAGGTGCAACCTCAAAGCCAACTGTGGGTGAATGCGGGTTTCTATTCTTTCCACTTCGACCCCAGCTTGGGACTGAACAACGCCAACTATGGCTTGGGTATGGAGTATCGCTACTCCAGCACCAGTTCGCTGACGGTCGGGCAGTTCTACAACAGCGACCGTGTGACATCTCACTACGCGGGGATATATTGGGAGCCTGTCACTTGGGGCAAGGTGAAGTTGGGGGCGGTCATCGGTGGGTTCGATGGTTATCCGCACATGCTTAACGTTGGCTGGTTTCCGGCAGTGATTCCTGTGGCGAGTGTGGAGTTTGACCGCGTGGGGGCGAACATTGCATTTGTGCCGACGTTGCAAAATAGGTTGTACGGGGCGGTGTCGGTGCAGCTTAAGGTACGCTTGTATTGAACTCGGATTCCCTTCGATACGCCCGCTATGCGGGCTACTCAAGGCGAACGGTCTTCATCAAAATCACCGCGTGGGCAATGCGTATCCAGCCTACACAACCAACCAGAAAAACTTCCCTCACCCCAACCCCTCTCCCATAGGGCGAGGAGCTTTATTGTTGCTGCAACAACGATTATTTCTTCAACAAACTTTTCAAATCCGCAAACGGGTTGTGCGTGGCCAGTGGCTTGCCATCGGGGCCGCGTGTGCGGGCGGCCTCATCTAGTTCTCTCATATGTTCGTTGTCGTGGCAGTAGAGGCAGAGCAATTCCCAATTACTCCCATCGGGTGGGTTGTTGTCGTGGTTGTGATCTTTGTGATGCACGGTGAGTTCGCGCAGACGCACGCCAGAAAATTCGCGTCCACAGCGTCCACATATCCACGGATAAAGTTTGAGTGCGCGTTCGCGGTAGCCTTGCTCGCGCTTTTCGCGTTGCTGACGTGCTTCTGCAACAACTCTATCCAGCCTTGCATTGTCGGGTTGTTTGGATTGGGTCATCAGTTGTGAGCCTTGAAAAATCACCACAAAGAAGAAGAAAATTTATGTCATTCCCGCGCAGTGGGGTAAGCAGGCAATCCGCGTAGCGGATGCTCGCAAAGCGGGAATCCAGTTAATAAAATAAGTTTCCTTGCGTAGCAAGGGCAAAGCCCTTTTAATAAAATCGCTGGATTCCCGCTTGCGCGGGAATGACAAAGCTCATTAACTCTGGCGACGAAATAGCGCTGGAATGGCGGCTTTGGGTTTGAGTGAGGGCGCAGCGTCATCGGGCTTTTTAAGCGGCGCAGCGGGTTCGCTCATGTTCGGCACATAAGGCTTGTCAAACCACGGATCGTGGTTGTGTTTTTTCGCCACGGGCGCGTGGTAACCACGTGGTTCTTGCGGTTCGCGTGGAGGGCGGGTTTCTTGTGGCGCACGCGGGGCGGAGGTTGTTTCTCGCACTTCACGTGGCGCATGTGTTTCACGTACTTCGCGTGGCGCTCTGGCGGCTTTAGGCAATTCCGCACGTTCTTTTAGAATTTCTTTTTTAATCAGCTTCTCGATATCCACGAGATAGCGTTCTTCTTCTGGCGACACCAACGAAATCGCTGTGCCTGATGCACCGGCACGTCCCGTACGCCCAATGCGATGTACGTAATCTTCTGCCGCGTGCGGAATTTCGTAGTTGATAACCATCGGCAAATGATCAATGTCCAGCCCGCGTGCCGCCACATCGGTGGCGATCAATACGGCCACTTTGCCTTGCTTGAAAGCGTCCAGTGCTTGCATGCGTTCAAGTTGGCTCTTGTCGCCATGAATCGCATCGGCAGATACGCCTTCTTTCTGCAACTGGCGCGCCAAGCGGCTGGCGGTGAGCTTGGTTTTGGTGAACACGATGACTTGCTTTGCATCATCGCCTTTGAGCAATTTTGCCAATAGCTGATGCTTGTCTTCACTCGCCACCAGATACACTTTTTGCGTGATGTTGTCGGCCGAGGCATTGCTGCGCGCCACTTCAATCAGCGTCGGATAATTCATAAACTCTTCCGACAGTTTTTTGATTTCATCGGAGAAGGTGGCGGAGAACATCAAGCTCTGGCGTTGCCGTGGCAACAGCGCGAGGATGCGTTTCAAGGCAGGCATGAAGCCCATATCCAACATGCGATCCGCTTCGTCCAACACCAGCATCTGCACGGTATTCAGTAGCACGGTTTTTTGTTCAATGTGATCGAGCAAGCGCCCCGGTGTCGCCACCAAAATCTCCACGCCCGTTTTCAGATGCGGCGTTTGCGTCTTGATGTCCACCCCGCCGTACACCACCAACGAACGCAGATGCGTGTATTTCGCATACGCCTTCACACTCTCTTCCACCTGTACCGCCAACTCGCGCGTCGGCACCAAGATGAGTGCGCGCACGGGATGCTTGGCCGGTGAAGTGCTGGGACTGGCATGCGGCATGAGTTTTTGCAGCATGGGCAAAGCAAACGCGGCGGTCTTACCTGTGCCTGTCTGCGCCCCAGCCATCAGGTCATTACCTTCCAGCACCAAAGGAATGGCTTGCGCTTGGATGGGAGTGGGCGTGGTGTAACCGGATTCGGTGAGCGCCTTGAGGATTTCAGGGGCTAGCTTCAGATCGGCAAAACTGACTGTATTCAATGGAGGACTCTCTTGGTTAGGGCTGCAATTCAAAGTG
>JABFSI010000003.1 GCA_013140695.1 Sideroxydans sp.
GCATAGGCATATTCAGTAGCCAGTAGCGAATGTCATTCAATTTCCGTTACTGGCCGAACTGCGACGGTCAGTATTTAACTTCGGCGTGCGTGGAAAGTCACGGGCAATACCGTCGGCGGCGCTGATCTCAAGACATGTTTTTTCATCTTCCCCATCACGTGCATCTCGCACGCTTTGCAGTCGAATTCCAAACGCAATCGTTCACTGCCGTTGATGAGTGTCATCGGTTCGGCGCGCACTTGGCCTTGCACACCGATCACGCCTTTCGCTTGTTTGGGGCATAGGCTCAAAGAGTAGCGGATGCAGTGGCGCGTGATCATCAACGATACATCGCCTTCTTCTTTGTGCGATTCGTAGGCGGCGGCGATGAGTCGTACGCCGTGTTTCTTGTAAAAATCATTCGCCGCTTTGTTGTAGACGTTGGCGAGGAAGGATAGCGATTCTTCCGGATATTTCGCGGGTGGTTCGATCGCGGCTTTACGTGGCAGGCGGGTGTATGCCGCGAGGCGTGCGGCTTCAAGTTGCTCGACTGCATCACGACGTAGTTTGTTTGCCAACGAACTTGGCACGAACCACGGTTGCTTCCAATGGATAGTCAGTTCGTGCAATTCGAAATCGGTATTGCCGAATCTTGCCAGCTGCTCGCGCACACCCTGTTCTGCTTCACTTGGGTTCTTTGCATCTTGCTTTTCAAAAGTGGCGCTTGCGCTACCAGTGATGCCGTCCTCATCTTGCAAAGTCAGTGCGAACCCTTCTGCGGTTTCAGCAAAGGTTGCATAGAGACTGATGCGTCGTTCGGCAGACTTTTTATTGAGCGCTTGTTCCCACGCGTGGTCGCGATTGCGGCTGATGGTGAGGCCGACACGCAAGCCAGCCAAGGTGTGCATGGGTTCGTTGGGGAACACGCGCCACACGCTTCCTTTGCGTTCCACCACGTTCGCTTGCAGACCGATCACTTCGCGTTTGTGAAGGTAGTTCAATCCGTCACTGTTGGCCAGGTCTTCATTGGAATCCATCTCGAACCATTTGTCGCAGACCTTGGTCACGCAACCCAACTCTAGTCCGACGAAGGTGGGTGTGTCGAATGCGCCGATGTCTGCTTTGCGCCCTTGCGAGAAGTAGTCCGTCGCACCGCGATGGAAGGTCTTGTCTGGATCGGGGGTGAACAGTAGCTTCGTCTTGCCGCTGGAAGCAGCATGCAATTCAGGACGCTCGTTCAAAATCTCGTCGAGCAATTGGCGATAGTGGCCAGTGATGTTCTTTACATAGGCCGCTTCTTTATAGCGGCCTTCGATCTTGAAGCTACGCACACCCGCATCGATCAGCGCGCGCAGATTGTCGCTCTGGTTATTGTCTTTCACCGACAGCAGATGTTTCTCGAAGGCGACGATCTGGCCTTTGTTGTCTTCCAGTGTGTAGGGCAGGCGGCAGGCTTGTGAACAGTCGCCGCGATTCGCACTACGCCCCGTGTGTGCGTGGCTGATGTTGCATTGACCGGAATAGGCGACACACAACGCACCGTGGATGAAGTGTTCGATGACGGTGTCGTTCGGCACGGCAGCGCGCACCTTGATGATCTCTTGGATAGTGAGTTCGCGCGCCAATACGAGTTGAGAGAAGCCGACATCAGCAAGGAAGCGCGCCTTCTCTGGCGTGCGGATGTCGCATTGAGTGGAGGCATGCAGATCGATAGGTGGCAGGTCGAGTTGCAACAGCCCCATGTCCTGCACGATCAGTGCATCAACCCCTGCGTTGTAACAATCCCACGCTAGCTTGCGAGCAGATTCCAACTCGGCATCGTGCAAGATGGTGTTGAGGGTGACGAATATCTTGGCGCGGAAGCGGTGCGCGAATTCAACCAGAGATGCGATCTCTTCGATGGTGTTGCCCGCTTTTTCTCGTGCGCCAAAAGAGGGGCCGCCGATGTACACCGCATCTGCACCATGCAGGATGGCCTCGCGGCCGATAGCGGCGGTCTTAGCAGGGGCGAGCAGTTCAAGAGAGGGGTTCAGTGGCGTCATGCGGCGGGATTATACAGAGGCACACGCGACATTCCGCCGCAAAGCGTGCGAGCTTCAACGTCGGTGCGGACACTTTGTTTTGGTGCAGTCGCCGTAGATCTGTAGCGAGTGCTCGTGAATGGTGAAGCCGAGCTCGGCGGCGATCTTCTTTTGGCGGGATTCGATGGCGCTGTCGTAGAACTCTTCGACGTGGCCGCATTGCATGCAGACGATGTGATCGTGGTGAGTGCCTTCGTTCAATTCGAACACCGACTTGCCGCCTTCGAAGTTATGGCGCACCAGCAGACCCGCCTGTTCGAACTGGGTCAGCACGCGATACACGGTCGCCAGTCCGACGTTGTCGCCACTCTCGCGCAACAGCTGATAGACATCCTCCGCGCTCATGTGGCGCTCTTGCCCATTCTTGAATAGATCCAACACCTTGAGGCGGGGGAGGGTGGATTTCAAGCCAGCACTTTTCAGGTGTTCAGGTTCCAGTTCGTTCATAAGAGTGTCCGTGGATGATTTTTTGCATCATGCCCAAAAGTTCTTGCAAATGCAAATGAGAATGATTATCGTTCGCGGCAATGGAAAAATGATCGACATAGAAGAATCTTTCCAAGAGCGAGTCACCTGAAACGAAATGAGGAGAGTGTCGTGAGAAAGAGGATGCAATTGCTGATGTGTTCGGCAGCCTTAGTGATATCGCCGCTAGGTATCGCCGGCCCTGCAGATTATGTGTACACACCGCACATCGAGCGTGGCGAGTTGGAGTTGGATATCAAGTATGGAACGGCCTCGTCGAATGCGCGCGCGCGTCCGCAGGCTGCCAGCATCGGCCTAGGCTATGGAGTGACGGACCATTGGTTCACCGAGGGATATCTGAAGCAGAAACACAACGCAGGAGGGGATAGCACTTACCTCGAATGGGAAAACCGCTTCTTGCTGGTCGGAGGCGAAGGGACACCAGCCGATATCGGATGGGTGACTGAATTGGAAGCGCCACTCACAAATGGCGCACCGTGGGAATTGCGAGCCGGGCCGCTGTTCCAGTCCAAGGTCGGGAAGCTGCAATTGAATGGAAATGTCATCTTTGAACGTGCCTTTGGTGGCGCAGATGAGGATAGCGTGTCGCAGGTGACCAACATCGGATATCAGTGGCAAGCGAGATACAGGGCGGGAGGCTCGTTCGATCTCGGCATCCAAGGGTTTGGCGAAATGGGTAAGTGGGACCAGTGGAGCAAGACGGCTGAGCAGAACCACCGCATGGGCCCTACGGTGTTCGGCAAGTTGGCGTTAGGAGAGCATCAGGCGATCAAATATAACGCGACATGTTTAGCCGGAGTGAGTGATGCGGCACCTAAGACGACGCTTCGTATGCAGATCGAATATGAGTTTTAATTCCAGATTATTCATTACTACTTAAAGAAACGTTTTCGTCATTCCCGCGAAAGCGGGAATCCAGCGTCTTTAAAATAACTGGGTTCCCGCTTTCGCGGGAACGACGAAACAGAACAAATCAGTGCCTCACTAAATCAAGCCCATTGCCACCAACGCGATGAACGCGGCGAACAACACGAAGTGGCTGATACCTTCGATGGCGTTGGTCTCACCGTCATGCAGGTTGTTCATCACGGTGAGGAAGGTGAGCAGCAACATGCCGCCTTGTATCGGGGTCAGCGCCATGATGATGCGTTCACCATTGAACAGCGCGATGGCTTCGATCACGGGTAGCGTCAGCAATACGGTCGCCAATGATGCGCCCAACGCGATGTTGACCGTGGTCTGCATACGGTTGCTCTGGGCAGCACGCAGTGCAGTGAGAATCTCTGGGCTGGCGGAGATGAGCGCGACCAAGACCGCAGGGATGGACTTGGGCAGGCTGCTACCGGCAAGGCCTGCATCTAGCAGCACCGACAACACCTCGGACAGCAGGCCGACCAATACGATGGCACCGATCATGATGCCAACGTGAAGTGAATTCGGGCTGTGTGCTTCGTCGTGCACTTCCTCGTCGGTGGCGCTGGAATATTCGAAGAAGGTGCGATGTTCCACCGTCTGCAGACGCAGGAAGGCGGCATACATCACTGCCATGATGCAGATAGAGAAGATGGAATAGATATGCCATTGCGAATCAGGCACGAAGTCGGGAACGAACATGCCCACGCCGATGGCGACCAGCAACATGGCGACGAACGAGTTGCCTGAATCCACGTTGTATTTAGAGCTACCGTGCTTCAATCCACCCACGATGGCGGCCAATCCCAAGATGCCGTTGATGTCGAACATCACGGCGGCGAACACAGTGTCGCGTGCGAGCGTCGGATTGGGTTCGCCCATCAGCAACACTACCAAGATGACCACTTCAACCGACACAGCGGCGAGCGTCAATATCAACGTGCCATAGGGTTCGCCGAAACGCACAGCCAGAACTTCAGCATGGTGCGCGATGCGGAAAGCGACGCCGATAATCGCGGCCAAGATGACCAATAGCAGCCCCCACAATGCGATGCCCCCGTGTTCGACTGCGCCGTGTTCAAGTGCGAAACCAAGCCCAAGGATGAAGAGGGCGATGGCGATAGGTAGTTCTGACTTTAGGTATTTCATGCTGACTCCTTGATACGTTGATACGTGACGAAATGATAATGCAATGGTTGCGGTGTCTCTTGTGAGTGTACCTCGCGTGCGGTCTCGTGCCATGCGCGTTTGTCGAACTCAGGGAAGTGCGCATCACCTTCTACATCTTGCTGGATCTCGGTGATGTAAAGCGTATCGGCTAATCCTAGCGATTGTGCATAGATGTCTGCGCCGCCGACGATGAACACCTCGGTGTCATCCGCACAGGCGGCGATGGCCTTTTGCAATGAATGGGTGACGATGCATCCATTGATCTTCAAATCTTTATCGCGTGTGACGACCACGGTGGTGCGTCCCGGCAACGGCTTACCGATGGAGTCGAACGTCTTGCGTCCCATGATCATGTGATGCCCCATGGTGAGCGCTTTGAAATGCTTCAGGTCTTCTGGGCAACGCCAAGGGAGTGTGTTGTTGATACCGATGGTGCGGTTGCGAGACATCGCAACAATAATTGAGACGCTCATATCGCAACGGGTGCCTTGATTGCAGGATGCGGATCGTAACCTTCTAAAATGAAATCTTCGAACTTGAAGGCGAAGATGTCTTTCACCTCAGGATTGATCTTCATCGTTGGCAGCGCGCGTGGCTCACGTGAAAGTTGCAGCGCGGTCTGTTCCATGTGGTTGGAATACAGGTGCGCATCGCCGAAGGTATGCACGAAATCGCCCGCCTTCAATCCGCACACCTGCGCCATCATCATCGTCAGCAAAGCATACGAAGCAATGTTGAACGGAACGCCGAGGAAAATGTCCGCACTGCGTTGGTACAACTGGCAGGACAATTTTCCATCCGCTACGTAGAACTGGAAGAATGCATGGCAGGGTGCCAGCGCCATCTTGTCCAGCTCGCCTACGTTCCAAGCGGAGACGATGATGCGGCGCGAATCAGGATTGTTCTTGATCTGCTCGACCGCGACCTTGATCTGGTCGATGACGCGACCGTCGATGGTCGCCCACGAGCGCCACTGCTTGCCGTACACCGGGCCAAGGTTACCGTTCTCATCCGCCCATTCGTCCCAGATGCTGACGCCGTTCTCTTTCAGATATTTTGTGTTGGTGCTGCCTTGCAAGAACCACAGCAGTTCATGCACGATGGATTTCAGGTGACATTTTTTAGTTGTGACTAGTGGGAATCCCTGCGCTAAATCGAAGCGCATCTGGTATCCAAAAACACTAGTTGTACCCGTGCCCGTGCGGTCGGATTTGAAAGTGCCGTGGTCGAGTACATGTTGCATCAGGTCAAGGTAATTGCGCATGGTAAAGCCCGTATAATCGTTGCGTTTGATGACTTTTTTGAGGACGCAATGCTAGCACATTTGACCCTATTCCCCTCCCTGCCTGCAAGCTTGGTAGCCACGCACCTGCTGGTGCTGTTGCCGAAATCGAAGGTATTGTCCAAAGATATTCTTTATGGTGATTTACTGGCTGCAACGCTCAAGCGCCGCGACATGAAAGTGGATGCGTTTGCGAAAGCTTTTGTCACTGCGAATACGACGAATGGTGGCTTGGTGTCGTGGGCGATGCTGGACTTTGATATAGAGCCCTTTGCATTGCAGACGCAAGTGCGCAAAGCAATGCACCCTTTATTAGATGAACAACCCAACACATTGAGCATCGTCGTGTCTGGCCCAAACGCGCAGCGTGCGGCTGAGCTGGCTGTATATGGTGCATGGGTGAATGGCGCTTTGCTGCCCGTTAATAAAAAGAAGGATGAACGTAAGGCATTGGAGAAGATAGTGCTGTACGGTTGTAGTGACAAAAAAGTGCTTGATGTTGTGAAGGCACAAGCCGCTGGCAATTTGTTATGCCGCGAATTAACGGTATTAGCGCCCAACGAACTCACGCCCAGCGCCTATCGTCAGCGCGTGAAAAAATTGGCGAAAGACAATAAGTGGAAGCACGAAGAGTTCGATATGAAGGCGCTGCGCAAGATGGGTGCAGGCGCATTCGTTGCGGTGGCGCAGGGGAGCCATGATGACGATGCCGCCATTGTCCATCTCACGTACAAACACCCCAAAGCGAAACAGACCGTCGCGCTGGTGGGCAAAGGTATCTGCTTCGACACGGGTGGCCACAATCTGAAACCATCGCGTTATATGTACAACATGCACACCGACATGAATGGCTCGGCGGTGGCGCTGGGTATTTTATTGGCTGCATCGCAACAAAAACTACCGATCAACATCGACTGCTGGTTAGCCATTGCGCAGAATCACATCGGGCCAAATGCATTCAAACAAAACGACATCGTCACGGCGCTCAATGGCACGACGATCGAGATCGTCCATACCGATGCCGAGGGGCGTATGGTGCTGGCCGACACACTTACTCTGGCATCGCGTGCCAAGCCGGATGTGTTGCTAGATTTTGCGACACTGACGGGCAGTATGAAATCTGCGCTCGGTCATCGTTATGCCGGCGTATTGGGCAATCGTGTCGAGTTGCTGCAGCAGGCGGTGAACATGGGGCAGCAAGTGGGCGAGCGCTTGTGTGCCTTCCCGTTAGATGCGGATTACGAAGCGGACTTGGAATCCAAAGTCGCCGACATCAAGCAGTGTTCGCCGGATGGGGAAGCAGACCACATCCTCGCGACGCGCTTCTTGTTGCGTTTCGTCGAGCACGATACACCGTGGCTACACGTGGATTTATCTACCTGCCGTTGTCCGGGTGGATTGGGGGCAGTCGCTACGGAAGTGACGGGTTTTGGGGTGGTCTGGGGCTTGAAGTTGCTGGGCGCGCACATCGCAATTGCAAAAAAGCTATAGTCCGTTTGTAAGATTGCTTTTGCGCAAGCCGATTTGCTACTATGGGTTCGCCGACGTACAGGCAATGTTTGCAGTTCGTTCACTCACATAAGGAGAAACATATGAAACATGCAATGAAGAAAACGCTTTTGGCTTTGTCTTTGTCTGTTGCAGCCGCTGGCGCGAACGCTAGCGTGACCCAAGATGCAGCGGGTTGTGGTATCGGCACGATGATCTTCAAGGATAAAGTGGGTCTGGTTTACAGCGTATTAGCGGGCACAACTAATGGCTATTTGTCTGGCTCGATTTCCATGACATTAGGTATTCTGAACTGTCCTGAATCTGCTTCCATCAAGGGCAAGATCGCAACCTTCATCGATTTCAACAAGCAGCAACTAGCCGTTGAGACCGCACAAGGCCAAGGTGAGCATCTGGCAGCATTGGTTGATATGTACGGCGTGAAAGAAGCTGATCGTGCAGCTGCGACCAGCGCGCTGAAGGCTAACCAAGCAACGATCTTCAGCGGCTCTAGCACAGCTGAGATCCAAGCTGCTGTGACTCAGACTCTGCAAGCTTTCGTTTCTTAAGATCGCTTGTGGTATCAAAAAGGCCGAGGCTAATCCCCTCGGCTTTTTGTTGGGGATTCGAATATTAAATGCGCATCTACTCTTTTATCACTAGTGTTTTATTGGCGACAGCCTTGGGCTTATTCGTTGGGATGAGCCACGCTCAAGAGGTGACTGCGCAACAGCAAGCGGACATCGACACTATGTTGCGACTGGCTCAACAGTCACAGCTTTCTCAAAGTGCAGAATGGCACAAGATCAATCAATTCCATTCCACGCTGGGTGGTGTGAAAAGTCGCGTGGATGACCCCAGTTATTTTTTGGCGGCCAACGGTAAGCGAGATTCGCAGGCTGAATTGGAAGCGACCATCCGTGCCGCCTATGATGAAGGCATGGCGGAACAGAGCCGGCAACCCAAGTTGTGCCGCTGGATTGCGCGTTATCAATATCTCAATCGCAGCATGAAGGCGCTCGGCTTTGATTATCCTGCACCTCGTTGCGAGGGCTTCGAGCGTTGGAAGTCAGGAATGGCGCGCGACAACGTCTCCATGATCTTTGCGTCCATCTATCTCAACAGTCCTGCCTCGATGTACGGACACATCTTTATGCGCTTCGATAGCGCGAAGGCGGGCGAATTCAACCGCCTCAGCGACACGACTGTGGGTTACACGGTGAACAGCAACGGTGATTTCGGCCCCCTGTTTTTGGCGCAGAGTTTGGCAGGTGGCTTCCCTGGCAACTTTGTGTCCGTCCCCTATTTCATGAAAGTGCGCGAGTACGCCGATTTGGAGAATCGCGACCTGTGGGAATACCAGACCGACTTCACCCCAGAAGAGATCGACAAGATGCACGCCTTCATTTGGGAGCAAAGTTTCAGCTATGTCGATTACTACTTCGCTGACGATAACTGCGCATTGATCTTGCTGGCGACGCTTGAGGCGGGCCGGCCAAGTCTCGAATTGATCGCTTCGGCGAAGCCGTGGTTGGCACCGTTGGATACCGTCAAAGTGCTACGTGATGCAGGAGTGGTGACTAAGAAGCGTTACCGTCCTTCGCAGTACAGCACCCTCATCTCCAACGTTGAGGGTGCACCAGAAGCGGTGCGTGAACAAGCCGTTGCGCTGGCCCACGGCATGATGCTGCCCGAAGCGATTCCCGGTGCAAATGCACAGGAGCAAGCTCAGATACTCGATCTCGCATTGGGTGTGCTGGAATATGAGCGCAACCAAAAGAACTCAGAACAAGAAGCCGCGCCGCTCAATCAATTCCAACTCAAGCTGGCAGGCGTGCGCAGTAAAGTGGATGCATCGGCCACCTATCAACCTGCCCCTATGCCACGCCAAAGTCCAGATGAAGGCCATGATTCGTTCCGAGCTGGGATGGCATTGGGGCAAGTGGATGGTGTTCGGTATGGGCAGCTCAACACACGCTTGGTCTATCACGACGGCCTCGATCCCAATGCGGGCTTCTCGCCGGGTGTAAGTTCTAAGATCGGCGACTTGTATCTGCGCTTCAACGACAAGAACATCCGCTTCGAGCGCCTCGATCTGTTCGAAGTGTTCTTGCCTTCCGTGCGTACAGCTTGGTATCGACCCGTGACCATCAAGGCGAATATCTCTGTGCGGCGCGAAGTGCAACGCAACGATGTATTGTCCCCAACCGTATTCCGTATCGAACTGGGAGCGGGTGAAGGTTATCGCATCGGCGAACACAGCCAGATGTATGTCATCGCCAATACCATCACACGGCTACGAGGTGGTGCGTCAAGTTTGGCGGCAGGGCCTATCGCGGGATGGATGTGGCAACCCGAAGCAAGGTGGCGCGCAGAGGCGAGTGCGGGGGCGTTTTGGAATGCGGCGGGCGGACGACGCGCCACGGGTGTCTATCGGGTGACTGCGGGAGTCGCATGGGATGTGTTTGACAACCAGAACAACATCCGCCTCAATGCATCACGTCAAACGACGAGTAAAGGTGGCGATGCGTTGGATCATTATTCCGATGTGCAGCTGGCTTACTTTCACTACTTCTGACGCTGGATAAAAAAACTCCCGCACTGGGGCGGGAGTCTGGTCTGCGAATGTTTTAGAACTTCAGATTCGCACCGATGGTCAGGCCGCCCCATCCATTGACGTTCAGTTCGGCATTCACATTCGGCGTCAGGTCATACTGCGCGCCGATCAGGTAATACAAACCACCGACCGTTGGAGAGCCAACGTTGTTGCACCACGGGCCACTACAGTGAGCATTGCCAAAGCCGATGCCTAGCCCTGCGAACGGATGAATTTTGCTGTCGAGCTTCAGTGCGCGATTGAAATCGTAATAAGCGCCGCCGTAGAACACGTTGTAAGACCACGAATAGTTGGTGTTACCAAAACCATAGCCTTGAGAATAGTGGTCCCAGCCAAGGCGAACCTTCACGGGCTCGTTATTCACTTTGTCTGCGATGCTGAAATCGCCGTGCAGTGAGATGACGCCGCCGTTGTCCAATCCATAACCGATGCCGATGCTAGGTCGGGATTGATCGGATGCGGATGCGTTTGAAGTCAGGGCTGTGGCTAGTGCCAATGCGGTGATGATCTTTTTCATGTGTCTATTATTTCCAAGTCGTAGATTTAGATTGAAGCCGTCTGCCGTGCATCACGGCGGCGCGCAATCTATCACAGTATCAAAGTGGGTTCGGCGCGTCGCTGACCTTACAAACCTAAGATGATCATGACGCCCGCAGCGATCGCCACGCCAGACATGATGGTGCTCATACCTGTAAAGCTTAAGTGAAGGAGGTGCGACAGACCCGTCACGACAAGCCAAGCTGCCAT
The DNA here is from genome assembly GCA_013140695.1 of Sideroxydans sp. Taxonomy (GTDB): domain Bacteria; phylum Pseudomonadota; class Gammaproteobacteria; order Burkholderiales; family Gallionellaceae; genus Sideroxyarcus. Next base: position 10,763 of record JABFSI010000003.1, read on the forward strand.
TAGTAATGTGCCGATAGTCCTTTTCATTGAAACTCCTATTGTAAAAAATATAACCGAATCAAATCGCCGCAGCGACCAACCAATAGCGTGCGAATTTACCTGCGGCCATGAACAGTGCCGCCTGCCAAGGATTCAGACGCAACCAACCTGCCGCGATGCACAGTGCATCACCGATGAAGGGTAGCCACGCGAACAACAATGCAGGTGTGCCGTAATTGCGCACGCGCTCCACGTGTTTGAGTTGCTGGGTCATGGGAAGCAGCCACCCCATCCAGTAGGAAATCATCCCGCCGATAGTGTTGCCAAGAGTGCCTAGTAGCAAGGCAGACCAGAACAATTCAGGTTGTGCTTTTAAGGTGCCGATGAGTACTAACTCGGAGCCGCCTGGCAGCAAGGTCGCACCGAGCAAACTGGAAACGAATACCCCCCACAGGCTGAAGTCACTGGCAAAGAATTGGGTGAGGGTGTCCATCGGCATCGTCATTCCCGCGCAGGCGGGAATCCAGTTGAAAAAAGCAAGGTCGCGTAGCGAGGCAAAACCGTTTGTCCGCTACGCGGGATGTTTGTATATGCTGGATTCCCGCTTCCGCGGGAATGACGAGGTAAGTTATTTATTCAGCAACACGGCAAACACTTTCTTTGCCAGATCACCCGTGGCTTGCAGCGGGTTAGCGCGGATTTCTTTTTCTTTTTCAGCCACCATCAAGAACAAGCCGTCCATCGCGCGGCTGGTGATGTAGCTTTCCAAGGTGGCATCACTTTGTTTAACCAGTCCCAGTTTGGCGCCTGCTGTTGAGAAGCGGTTGTAGGTTTGTGCGAGGGCGACTTTTTGCATCGAGTTCGCCACGATGGGTTGGAATTTGGCGGTCAGCGCGGCTTCCGTGCTGCTGCGGAAGTATTGCGTTGCAGCATCTTCTTTGCCCATCAAGATATTTTTTGCATCGGTCACCGTCATGTTCACCACGGCATTCAGCAGCAATGCTTTGGCTTCTGGCACGGCGGCTTCGGCAGCGCGGTTCATTGAGGTGTTGAGGTCGTCGGCGAACTTACCCAGTCCAAACTGGCGCAATTTGGTATCCGCTTCCATCAGGTTCGCAGGCAACGGGATGCGCACTTTGGGGTTGCCTAAAAAGCCGTTGGTCTGCGCGAGACCAGCCACCGAAGTTTCCGCACCTTGCGACAACGCCTGCTTCAGGCTACCGATTTGATCGCCAATCGAAAACTGATCAACCCCTGTGAGTGGGGCGGGTTTGGCGGTGGCTGCGCCCAAAATTTGGATGCCTTGGTTGAGCGTGTTCTGGTCGATAGAGCCGCAAGCAGATAGGCTCAAGGCGCTCAAACAAATCAATGTGTTTCTAGAGAAATTCATGTTGTGCCCTTTGACGGTTTAGTGTTTCTTCTTCGGTGGTAGCAGATCGGTGATCGTGCCTTCCGCCATCTCGGCGGCGAAGTTGAACGTCTCCGACAGCGTCGGGTGCGGGTGGATGGTGAGGCCGATGTCGTGCATGTCTGCGCCCATCTCCAAGGCCAACACTGCCTCTGCAATGAGTTCGCCTGCGTTCACGCCGACGATGCCTGCCCCCAAGATGCGGCGCGATTTTGGATCGAGCAACACTTTGGTCATGCCTTCTTCGCGTGCGATAGAAAGTGCGCGACCTGATGCTGCCCAAGGGAACGCGCCCTTCTCGTATTCGATACCTTTAGCTTTCGCTTCGGTCTCGGTCAGGCCCATCCATGCCACTTCGGGGTCGGTGTATGCCACGGATGGGATGGTGAGTGGTTCGAAGAAAGCTTTGTGTCCGGCGATGTTCTCCGCCGCCACTTTGCCTTCATGTACCGCCTTGTGCGCCAACATCGGGTTGCCCACGATGTCGCCGATGGCAAAGATGTGTGGCACGTTGGTGCGCATCTGCTTATCGACAGGAATGAAGCCGCGCTCATTCACGATGAGTCCCGCTGCTTCCGCATTGATGAGGCGACCATTGGGGCTGCGACC
>JABFSI010000019.1 GCA_013140695.1 Sideroxydans sp.
ATCAAACATCTATTCATAGGGACGTGGTGGGTGCGTCGTCGTTTCCCTGCATCATCTCTACTCAAAATAAAAAGCGCTATCACGCACGCCGAGGCGCAATGTGCGGGACAGATTCGTTTTGCAGTGGAACATGCGCTCGATGGGGCTGCGCTGTGGGCAGGGCAAAGCGCGCGCCAACGTGCGATTCAGGTGTTTTCTGATTTGCGCGTGTGGGATACCGAACACAACAATGGCGTGCTGATTTATTTGCTGCTGGCTGATCGAGACGTAGAAATCGTGGCGGACAGAGGCATTCACGAAAAGTTGGGACAAGATGTGTGGGAATCTATTTGCCAAGAAATGGAAACTGCATTTCGACAGGGTGAATTTGAAGCGGGGGTGCTAGCAGGCATTCGCAGTATTGCTTTACAACTTCAACAACATTACCCGCCACACGGCAGTCAACTTAACGAACTGCCTGACCATCCTGTGGTGATGTGAATCAAGCATGGCACTCGAAATCGAACTCAAATTAAAAATTGCTCCTGCGCATATTGCCAAGTTGCAACATCATCCTTGGGTGCGCTCAATTGCGATGACGCGTGCCCGTACGCTTGATCTTTATAGCGTGTATTACGACACCGAACATTTATTGTTGTTTCAACATGCGATGGCGCTGCGTTTACGCCGTGTTGGTTCACAATGGATTCAAACCCTGAAGGGGGGCGGGCAAATGCAGGCAGGATTGCATCAGCGCAATGAGTGGGAAGCGCCTGTGCCGAGTGAGAGTTTGAATTTTGAGATTCTTGAAAATAGCGGAGGGGTGTTGCCACACGGCGCGCGCGCTCATCTGAAGCCTATTTTCGTCACCGCCTTTAAGCGCAATGTGCGACTCGTGAACTATGCGGGAGCAGAGATTGAGTTGTGCATAGACTACGGAGAAATTCGTGCGAGCGGGGCGACGCACCCTATCGCAGAATTAGAGCTCGAACTTAAATCTGGGTCACCCCAGCAATTATTTGAATTGGCACAGGCTTTAGGCAACATCGTGCCACTCACACCCGAGCTCACCAATAAAGCTGAATATGGTTATCGTTTATTCAGTGCCCATAAATAACTAAACTTTTCTGCAATCAAGCCGATACCTTGCTTACACAGGCACAAATTAAGTGCAAAAACGTAAGGAGGTGTGACATGAAAACCGTGATGAATAAGATGGGGTACGAAATTGAATCGCTGAATGCGTATGACGATGAGGTGATGAACACAGGCTGGAATCCACAATTGTCGTTGATGACTAATGGTGTCAATGAGCCAATGGAAAAGCATCATTCAATGTTGCCAACACTCGCGAATGTAGATGTGGATACGTTCTTAAATGTGATGTATCGCGCACAACGTTAACAGCGGGTCTGGTTGATTCTTGGCAAGCTGGACGTGAGCTATTTCAACATCGCTTTCAGGCGCGCCAGTTTGTCTAGGCTTTCTGCTTTAGTCATCGTAGAGGCATCGCCAACTTTGACCATGCCAGCAAACTCAATTTCGGCTTGGGGTAACTCGCTAATAAAACGACTGGGGTCGCAGGCACTGTGTTCTTTGCCGCGTTTACGTTTGTTGCAATAGCTGATTTGTAGCGAGCGTTGGGCGCGCGTAATGCCGACATACATCAGGCGGCGCTCTTCTTCGATTTGCTCGGGTGCTTCGCTACGTTCGTGCGGCAGAATGCCTTCTTCTACGCCGACTAAAAATACGTGACCGTACTCCAATCCTTTTGCGGCATGTAGGGTAGATAAGGAAACGGCATCAGTTTCTTGATCGCGCGATTCTAATAAGTTGAGCAGGGCGATGAGCTGTGTCATGGCAATCATGCTTTTTTCGTCTGCCTCGGATTTTTTATTCATCCAGCCCACGAAGTCACTCACATTTTTCCACTTGGTTTCAGCCTGACGCGGCTCATGGCTGTCGAATAGCCACGCCTCGTAATCAATCGCCTTGAGTAAATCATCCAGCACCTGATTGCACGGTTCTTTTTCGGCGCGCGCTTGCATGCGATTGATGAAGTTGCAAAACGTCATGAGGTCTTCGTGCGGACGCGCGGCGAGTTGATGTGCCATGGCAGGTTCAAATGCCGCCTCAAATAGGCTGATTTTGCGCACATTGGCATGGCTGGCTAATTTTTCTAGGGTGCTGTTGCCGATGCCGCGTTTGGGGGTGGTGATGGCTCGGATGAAAGCGGGGTCGTCGTCTGGGTTGGCAATGAGACGCAGGTAGGCGGTAAGATCTTTGATTTCTGCGTGGTCAAAAAATGAAGTGCCACCACTCACGGTGTAAGGCACTTTATGTGTGCGTAGTTGTTGTTCGAACACCCGCGACAGGTGATTACTCCGATAAAGAATGGCGTAATCCGCAAAGCGCGTGCGGTGTTCAAACTTGTGCGACAGCAAGCGTAACACCACTGATTCGGCTTCGTTCTCATCATCCTTGGCCGCAAAAACACGCACTGCATCGCCTGGGCCGTGCTCGCTCCATAAGTTTTTTTCAAACAGTTTGGTGTTGTTTTTGATGAGGTGATTGGCACTTTGCAAAATGCGCTGTGAGGAGCGGTAGTTCTGCTCTAACTTGATGACGCGCAGGTTAGGGTAATCACGCTGCAAATTACTGATATTGGCAGTACTCGCACCGCGCCATGCATAAATAGACTGGTCATCATCGCCTACCACGGTGAGCGCGGCGCGGTCACCCGCCAGCAATTTCATCATCTGATACTGGCAATCGTTGGTGTCTTGGTATTCATCAATTAACAAGTAGCGCAAGCGGTGTTGCCAGCGTTGCAGCGCTTCAGCGTGCAGTTGAAATAGCTCAACGGGGAGGCGGATGAGGTCGTCAAAATCCACCGATTGATAGGCGCGCAAGGTGTCTTGATAGCGACCGTAAAGCAAGGCATGGCGTTCTTGCTCTTCGTTTTCGGCCAAGCTGGTGGCTTGCGCGGGGGTGAGAAATGCGGCTTTCCAATTCGACATGACACTTTGCGCAGTGCGAATTTCTTGCTTGTCTGGACTGCCCAGCAATTCGCTAATGATTTTCCCTGTATCCGCTGTATCAAAAATGGAGAACTGTTTTTTGTAACCCAGTAGCGGCGCTTCTTCGCGCAGGATATTCATCCCAAGAGCATGGAACGTGCAGATAGTCATGCCTTTGGCAGCGCTACCTGGCAATAGTTTAGTGAGCCGCTCGCGCATCTCATTAGCGGCTTTGTTGGTGAAGGTAATGGCCGCCACATTGCGAGCGCTATAACTACACTCATTCACCAAGTAGGCTAATTTATGTGTAATCACCCCTGTTTTGCCACTACCCGCCCCCGCTAGCACCAGCAGTGGAGACCCTAGGTATTTAACGGCTTCGCGTTGAGTAGAATTGAGCTTGCTTAGCATACAAAAGTGCTTAACGCGGTTGGGGGACGGCTTAAAGGGCGCGCATGATAGCGCATCGACGCACATCCTAAAATGTATGAGCTTAATTAGCCCTGCGGCTTTTTGTCGGTGGGCGGGGTAAGGGAGCAGGCGTTTTTCTTGCCCATATTTAAGCAGGGGCAACGTGACGGATTGTTGGCTTCTAAAGTTCTTCTATAAACTCCTGTTTCCATTAGTGCATTCCTTTGGTACAATCCGCGCCGTTTTCAGATGGGCTTCGAGCCCGTTTTTTATTTGTGGGTACGAATATGGATGTGGCAAAGCTGGTTGATACGACACTGACGGGTATGGGATACGAGTTAGTTGACTTGGAAGTTTCTGGGCGCGGGCTGATGCGTGTATTCATGGATAAGCCGGACGGTATTTCGGTGGAAGATTGCGAGCGCGTGAGCAACCAGTTGGTGCGCGTGTTCACCGTGGAAAATGTGGCGTATGAACGGCTTGAAATTTCTTCGCCAGGTTTGGATAGGGTGCTGAAAAAAGAAGCTGATTTTGTGCGCTTTGCAGGACAAAAAGTAAAGCTCAAGTCGCGCATGCCAGTGAATGGCAGCAAGAACTTTGTGGGCGTGATTGGCGAGTTGAAAGAAGGCGTTTTGCAGTTGGATTTGGAGGGCAGTTCGGTCGCAATCGAATTGTCTAATATAGATAAGGCACGTTTAGTGCCTGTGTTTTAAGTTTCGGAGAGTAACAATGAGTCGTGAAGTTCTGTTGTTGGTAGATGCCTTGGCGCGTGAAAAAAACGTGGATAAGGAAATCGTATTTGGCGCGTTGGAATCTGCTTTGGCTTCCGCTACGAAGAAACGTTTCTCGGATGAAGAGGCGGATGTGCGCGTGAGCATCAATCGTCAAACCGGTGAATACGAGTCTTTCCGTTGCTGGCAAGTGATGGACGACGAGACCTTCGAGACACCAGAACTACACATTAAGCTTGAAGAAGCGCAGAAACGTGATCCAGCTATCCAGTTGGAAGAGTTCATCGAAAAGCCTTTGGAGAACATCGACTTCGGCCGTATCGGTGCACAAGCGGCCAAGCAAGTCATCTTCCAAAAGATCCGCGACGCAGAGCGCGAACAGATCTTGGCTGACTTCATGGAGCGTAACGAGCATCTGGTCTCCGGCACCATCAAGCGTATCGAACGCGGCAATGCCATAGTTGAATTCGGCAAGATTGAAGCTTTGTTGCCACGCGATCAAATGATCCCGAAAGAGAATCTGCGCGTGGGCGACCGTGTGCGTGCCTATCTGTTGCGTGTGGATCGCACAGTCCGTGGGCCACAGATTGTTTTGTCGCGCATCACTGCTGAATTTTTGAAGAAGTTGTTTGAGTTGGAAGTGCCAGAAATTGAAGAAGGTATTTTGCAAATTGTGAGCGCGTCTCGTGATGCAGGTTCGCGCGCGAAAATTGCGGTACGCACCAACGACCAGCGTCTCGATCCAATTGGCACGTGTGTGGGTATGCGTGGCTCTCGCGTGCAAGCCGTCACCAATGAATTGGCGGGCGAGCGTGTGGACATTATCTTGTGGGCGGAAGATCCCGCCACTTTCGTTATCAATGCGCTAGCGCCTGCGGAAGTGAGCAGCATTATGGTGGACGAAGATAAGCACAGCATGGATGTAGTCATCGAAGAAGAAAACTTGGCACAAGCCATTGGCCGTGGCGGTCAGAACGTGCGCTTGGCAACCGACCTCACGGGTTGGGTGATCAATCTGATGACGGTTGAGCAATCTGCCGAGAAGAACGCGCAAGAATTTTCAGTTATTCGTGATTTGTTTGTGGCCAAGTTAGATGTGGACGAAGAAGTAGCTGATATTCTGGTGCAAGAAGGTTTCAACACGCTGGAAGAAGTGGCTTATGTTGAGTTGGAAGAGATGTTGGCGATTGAAGCGTTGGACGAAGCAACGGTGAACGAGCTGCGTAGTCGTGCGCGTAATGCGTTGTTGACTGCAGCTATCGTGAACGAAGAACAAGTCGAGCATGGCATCGAAGATTTGCGCAAAATCGACGGCATGGATGAAGAGACTGCACGTGTCCTCGCGGGCAAAGGCATTACCACACAAGAGCAGCTCGCTGATTTGGATGGGGATGAGTTGATGGAACTGACGGGCATGGATAACGAGCGTGCGAATCAGTTGATTATGACGGCGCGTGCGCCTTGGTTTGTATAAGTAAGTAGTGCAATAGCCTTTATAGGCTGAAGGAAAGTAATGGGAAAAATGAATGTCGCTCAATTTGCGGGTGAGCTCAAGCTGCCAGTGGTCCAATTGTTGGAGCAGTTGCGTGCTGCGGGTGTGGAAGTGAAGGCTGAGTCCGACACTATCTCTGAACAAGACAAAGCCAAACTGTTAGCCCATCTGCAAAGTGCGCATGGTGCGAGCAAAAGTAAAATCACAGTCGTGCGTAGCGAGACAACCGCGATTAAAAAAACCGATGCAACAGGCAAATCGCGCACCATTCAAGTTGAAGTGCGCAAAAAACGCACGATTGCTGCTCCCACTACTCAAACTGAAGAAAAAATTGCGGTTGTGGTGGAAGAAGAGGCGGTTGCTCCCGTGGCAATCGTTGCTGCTGAACCTATTGCATCTCCTGTTGTTGCCGCTCCAGTTGCGCCCGTTAAATCCAGATTGGATGCAAACGAGCAAAATGCGCGCGCGCAAGAAGCCAGTGCGCAAGCAGAATTGGCTGCGCGTCAAGCGGCTGATGCTGCCGCTAAACAAGCACGCGCTAAACGCAAGGTGGCCGTTGCCGCAGAAGTGGTGCCTGCACCCGCACCCGTTGCGCCTGTGGTGGCTGAAGTGGCGCCCGTGTTGGTGACCGTTGCCGCCGCTACGCCCGCCACACCCGATGGCACCTTGCACAAACCTACGTTACGACCTGGCGACAAAGTAGTTCGCCCCTCGAAAAAACCTGAAAAACCCGCTGTGGCTAAAGATAGTCCTTGGGATGAAGCGGGCCATAAAAAACGTCCGCCCACTTTGGCGAAAGATAGTCGTGCAGGGATGTCCACTCGTCCTACGACATCATTGCGTACGGGGCGTCACGACAAACACACTAAACATGTTGATACCGCTGCGCATGCGTTCTCGTTGCCAACTGAACCTATCGTGCAAGAAGTCACCGTGCCAGAAACAATTTCCGTGTCCGAGTTGGCACAGAAGATGTCTATCAAGGCGACAGAAATTATTAAGACGCTGATGAAGATGGGGTCGATGGTCACCATTAACCAAGTTTTGGACCAAGAAACCGCGATGATTATCGTGGAAGAAATGGGTCACAAAGCCGTGCAAGCCAAACCAGATGATCCTGATGCATTCCTCATGGATGCGGAAGATCATGTCGATGCAGTACTGGAAACACGTGCGCCTGTGGTGACGGTGATGGGCCACGTTGACCACGGTAAAACATCTTTACTCGATTACATCCGCCGTACGCGCGTCGCGTCAGGCGAAGCAGGTGGCATTACGCAACACATCGGTGCTTACCATGTGAATACGCCGCGCGGCATGATTACTTTCCTGGATACGCCGGGTCACGAAGCCTTTACAGCAATGCGTGCGCGCGGTGCGAAAGCAACCGACATCGTTATTCTGGTGGTGGCAGCCGATGACGGTGTCATGCCGCAAACTAAAGAAGCGATTCACCACGCCCGCGCGGCTGAAGTGCCTATCGTCGTGGCGATTACTAAAGTGGATAAGCCTGATGCTAACAGCGAGCGCGTTCGCCAAGAGTTGGTGACTGAAGGTGTTGTGCCAGAAGACTGGGGCGGTGACTGTATGTTCGTTGAGGTGTCAGCCAAAACAGGGCAGGGCATTGATACTTTGCTAGAAGGTATTTTGCTACAGGCCGAAGTGTTGGAGCTGAAAGCCGCTAAAAACACCAGTGCAAAGGGCGTGGTGGTGGAAGCGCGTTTGGATAAAGGTAAGGGCGCGGTGGCGACCTTGCTGGTGCAATCGGGTACGTTGAAACGTGGCGATGCGATCTTGGTTGGTTCCGTCTCGGGGCGTGTTCGCGCAATGCTGGATGAGAACGGCAAGGCGATTACCGAAGCAGGTCCTTCTATCCCCGTTGAAATTCAAGGCTTGTCCGAAGTGCCTGTTGCGGGCGCGGATTTCCTCGTGTTGGCAGATGAAAAGAAAGCACGCGAGATTGCCCTGTTCCGTCAAGGCAAGTTCCGTGACGTGAAGTTGGCGAAACAGCAAGCCGCCAAATTGGAAAATATGTTTGAACAGATGGGTGAGGGCGAAGTACGTTCTCTGTCTGTGATTGTGAAAGCAGACGTTCAAGGCTCGCTCGAAGCGATTGCGGGTTCTTTGCAAAAATTATCCACTTCCGAAGTCAAAGTTACTTTGGTACACAGTGGGGTGGGTGCGATTTCCGAGTCCGATGTCAACTTGGCCTTGGCTTCTAAAGCCATCATCATCGGCTTCAATTCACGCGCAGACGTAACGGCGCGTAAATTAGCCGAGTCGTCTGGTGTGGACATTCGTTACTACAACATTATTTATGCGATGGTCGATGAAATTAAAGCCGCCTTGTCAGGTATGTTGGCACCTGAAAAACGCGAAAGCATTATCGGCATGGTCGAAATTCGCCAAGTGTTCACCATCTCGAAGGTGGGCACAATTGCTGGTTGCTACGTCACCGAGGGCTTGGTCAAACGCGGTTCTAGCGTGCGTGTGCTACGCAACAACGTAGTGATTCATACGGGTGAGCTGGATTCATTGAAGCGTTTCAAAGATGACGCGAAAGAAGTTAAATCTAACTTTGAGTGCGGCTTGTCTTTGCGTGGCTTTAACGATTTAGAAGTGGGCGACTTCCTCGAAGTATTCGAAATTGTTGAGATTGCACGAGCTCTGTAATGGCAAAAGATTTTTCACGTATTGATCGCATTGCAGAGCAAATTCAACGTGAATTGGCGCAGCTGATACGCTTGGAAATCAAAGATCCACGCGTGAGTAAAGTCACTGTTACGGGAGTGGAAGTGACCAATGATCACTCCCACGCCAAAGTGTTTTACACTTCACTCGATGGTAATAGCGCTAACTTGCAGCAAGGCTTGGAACGTGCAGCGGGATTTTTGCGAAGCCAACTTGCGCATGCAATGAAGTTGCGCATCACCCCTCAATTACATTTTCTGTATGACGCCTCGGTTGAGCGCGGTGTTCATCTTTCGCATTTGATTGATCAAGCCGTTGCCAGCGACACCAAATCCTAAACGCTACAGACGCGCATTAAACGGCGTACTGCTGTTCGATAAGCCCCTGGAATTAAGCTCTAACGACGCACTGCAAAAAGTGCGGCGTCTGTTTAATGCCGAAAAAGCGGGACATACCGGCACTTTAGATCCCCTAGCAACGGGGCTGCTACCGATTTGTTTTGGCGAATCCACCAAGTACACCGTCACTCTGCTGGATGCTGACAAAGGCTATTGCGCGACTATTCGGCTGGGGCAAAAAACCAGCACAGGCGATGCAGAGGGGGAAGTGATAGAAACGCGTCCAGTACAGGTAGATGAGGCTCAAGTGCTACGCGTGTTAAACACGTTCAAAGGAGAGGGACAGCAACTGCCGCCCATGCACAGCGCCCTTAAACACGAAGGCAAGCCGCTGTATGAATACATTCGCAAGGGTGAAACGATTGAGCGCGAATCACGCTCGGTGTTCATCCATGAATTGACGCTGCAACGTTTGAGCGGTGACGCGTTGGAATTTTTTGTGCGCTGTAGTAAAGGTACTTATGTGCGCACTTTGGCCGAAGATATTGGTGAGGCGCTAGGCTGCGGTGGGCATTTAATTGCTTTGCGGCGCACTCAAATTGGCGATTTCACTTTAGACAATGCCTACACCTTGCCGCAGTTGGAAGCGATGGATGTGACGCAACGCGATGCGCAATTGATGCCCTTGGAAGGATTGCTCAGTAGCCTTCCTAGTTTAGATGTGGATGGCGTACAAGCCATTCGTCTGGCGCGAGGTCAACGCTTGGCTTGGACCGATGCCCATCCCGATGGACAGCGACGCTTGTATGCAGAAGGTCAGTTTATAGGTCTGGGGGAGTTGATTGGCGGCAGACTTTCCCCAACGCGTTTGGTGTCAACTTTAGCCAAGCTTGCCGCCACCCCTAATTCAGCTTGAGTGGATACCCCGTTCAAGGTTAGAATGCCGCACTTTTTATTTGGAGAGAGTAAGTAAATGTCTATTACCGCAGCACAAAAATCGCAAATCGTTACTGATTATCAACGTGCCAAGGGCGACACTGGCTCCCCTGAAGTACAAGTTGCTTTGATGACAGCACGTATCAACTACCTGACTGAGCATTTCAAAGAGCACAATAAAGACCATCACTCACGCCGTGGTTTGTTGCGCTTGGTGAGTCGTCGTCGCAAGCTGCTGGACTACCTGAAGAGCAAGAATGAGGGTAGTTACAAAGAGCTGATCCAACGTTTGGAACTGCGCAAGTAATTAAGTTTTACGAGCGGGTCGCGATAGCGGCCCGCTTTGTTTTGGCTGTCGTATTTGTGCGCTAACCAGTCGGTTGCGCATTCACATTGGAGAGGACTATCTTGAGTCACTATAAAAAAACACTAACTTACGGTAATCATCAACTGACTTTGGAAACAGGCGAAATCGCCCGTCAATCCAGCGGCGCAGTGATGGTTAGTTTGGGCGACACCGTGGTGCTGGTCACCGTGGTCGGACGTAAAGATGCCAAGCCAGAACAAGACTTTTTCCCGTTGACTGTGGACTATCAAGAACGCACTTACGCTGCGGGCAAAATTCCCGGTAGTTTCTTCAAACGTGAAGGCCGTCCAAGCGAAAAAGAGATCTTAACTTCTCGCTTGATCGACCGCCCATTGCGTCCGCTGTTTCCAGAAAGTTTTTACAACGAAGTGCAGATCGTGGCGACCGTGGTGTCTTCTGATCCACAGATCGATTCCGACATTCCTTCGATGATTGGCGCATCGGCTGCGTTGGCAATCTCTGGTATTCCTTTCGACGGTCCTATTGGCGCTGCGCGCGTGGGTTATGCCAATGGTCAATACCTGTTGAACCCAACTAAAGATGAGTTGGTCACTTCGCAGATGGACTTGGTGGTTGCAGGTACCGTTAAGGCTGTACAAATGGTTGAATCCGAAGCGCAAGAGCTGTCGGAAGAAGTCATGTTGGGCGCGGTCGTATTCGGTCACGAGCAGATGCAAGTCGTCATCAATGCGATCAACGAAATGGCTGATGCGATTGGCCAAGACGAATGGGATTGGACACCCGCACCCAAGAACGAAGCACTCATCGCTAAGATCAACGCATTGGCTGAGAACGAACTGAAGGCGGCTTACGCAGTGCGTGAGAAGCAAGCTCGTACGCATCAAGTGGATGCCATCCGTGCCAAGGTCTCTGCTGCATTGGCGACACCTGAATTCGAGAACGTATCTAACAATGAAGTGAGCGAGTTGTTCAGCGCGTTGGAAGCGAAGATCGTTCGCGGTCAGATCCTGAGCGGCGAGCCACGTATCGATGGTCGCGACACACGTACTGTTCGTCCGATCACCATCCGTACCGGCGTATTGCCACGTGCCCACGGTTCCGTATTGTTCACACGCGGTGAGACACAAGCTTTGGTGGTCGCTACGCTGGGTTCGATGCGCGATTCACAAAAGATCGACGCGTTGCAAGGCGAGTTCTCCGACCGCTTCATGCTGCATTACAACTTCCCTCCGTATGCGACTGGCGAAACAGGTCGTGTCGGTACACCAAAGCGTCGCGAGATCGGTCACGGTCGTTTGGCTAAACGCGCACTGGTTGCGGTATTGCCGAGTGAAGATGAATGTGGCTACGCGATGCGCGTGGTTTCCGAGATCACTGAGTCCAATGGCTCCAGCTCAATGGCTTCCGTTTGCGGTGGCTGCTTGTCGTTGATGGATGCGGGCGTGGCAATGAAGAACCACGTGGCAGGTATCGCCATGGGCTTGATCAAAGACGGCGGTCGTTTCGCTGTGCTGACCGACATCTTGGGTGATGAAGATCACTTAGGCGACATGGACTTCAAGGTGGCAGGTTCCGACAAAGGCATCACTGCGTTGCAGATGGACATCAAGATCAACGGTATTACCAAAGAGATCATGCAAGTGGCTTTGAGCCAAGCTAAAGAAGGCCGTATGCACATCCTCGGCATCATGAAGCAAGCGATGCCGTCTGTGCGTCCAGAAGTGTCTGACTTCGCACCACGCATGATCAAGATGAAGATCAATCCAGACAAGATCCGTGATGTGATTGGTAAGGGCGGCGCCGTAATCCGTGCGTTGACTGAAGAGACCGGCACTACCATCGACATCGACGACGAAGGCAATGTCACCATCTCCTGCGTAAGCGGCGAGGCGGGCGAAGCAGCTAAGAAACGTATCGAAGATATCGTGGCTGAAGTCGAAGTGGGCAAGATCTACGAAGGTCCAGTGGTCAAGCTGTTGGACTTCGGCGCACTGATCAACATCCTGCCAGGCAAAGACGGTTTGTTGCACATCTCTCAGATCTCGCACGAGCGTATCGCGAACGTGGCTGACCATCTGAAAGAAGGCCAAGTGGTTAAGGTCAAAGTGCTGGAAGTGGACGACAAAGGTCGCATGAAATTGAGCATGAAGGCGTTGTTGGCTCAAGCCGCTGCACCTGCTGCGGAATAAGGCAGCTCATTGCCTCGACGAGCCCCGCCTAGTGCGGGGCTTTTCATTGCAGGGTATATTGACCAACAGTGGCGTGGGGGAAGGCCGTCATCCGAATGTGCCGTAAAACCGAAACAGCTTAAAGGAAAGAAAATGAATTGCAGAAATGCTGTGAAACTATCTGACCCCGGAGCTCCGAACACGCAAGCAACCTCAGAAAACTTTGGCATTCTCGCCAAAGCAACCACGCACGAACACGGGAAAGCACTCAATTTTGCGGGACGCTACACCGACCAAATCGCCTACAGCAACGACGGCACACTGGCGTTCATCGCATCCCGTATCGCTGGCAACGTGGCGGTCAATTCAGCCGTTGATGCCGCACTACAAGCAGGGCTCATAGAAGCGGGCAGAATCACACAAGATCCCAATAGCCCTCAGGAAATTGACATTCTGCAAGTAAT
>JABFSI010000114.1 GCA_013140695.1 Sideroxydans sp.
ACTCCGTACAATTCATTCAGCCACACTCAACGCTATGAACTCATTCTCTGCATTCCGTATCTTTGAAGAAAACGCCAAATCCGTCGGCCGACTCGTTCAGTTGTCGTTGGATGATCTTGATGCGGGTGAGGTCGTCATTCGTACTTGTTACTCGGGTGTGAATTACAAAGACGCGCTGGCGGTGACAGGGGCGGGTAAGGTGATTCGACGTTTTCCGTGTGTGGGCGGCGTGGATGTATCGGGGGTGGTGGAGTCGTCGCAGGATGCGCGCTATAAGGTGGGTGATGAGGTGATTGTGACCAGCTACGACATGGGCGTGGCACACGATGGCGGTTTTGCTGAATACGTGCGCGTACCCGCTGATTGGGTTGTGCCGTTGCCGACAGGGCTGACTTTGTTCGATGCGATGGTGTTGGGAACGGCGGGATTTACCGCCGCACTGGCGATCCATCGTTTGGAGCAGAACGAGCTGACGCCAGCCAAAGGAAAAGTGATCGTGACGGGGGCCACGGGTGGCGTGGGTAGCTTGGCAGTGCGCATGCTGTCGCAGCTCGGCTATCACGTAGTGGCGCTCACCAGTAAAGCAAGCGAAGCTGATTATTTGGCAACGCTTGGCGCTCAAGAAATTGTGTTGCGCAGTGAGATTGATTTTTCTAGCAAGCGACCTTTGGAAAAAGGGCAATGGGCTGGCGCTTTGGATGCGGTGGGGGGAGAGACCTTGGCGTGGCTTGCACGTACGATGCAGGTAGAAGGTGCGATTGCCAGCTTCGGTAATGCAGGTGGGATTGAATTGCGCACCACGGTACTGCCTTTTATTTTGCGGGGTGTAAAACTGTTGGGTGTGGATTCCGCCGCCACCCCCATGCCCTTGCGTCAGCAGATGTGGCAACGTTTGGCAGGCGATTTACAGGTTAAAGAATTAGCGCTGATTGCGCATCGAATCGGCTTATCCGAGCTGCCCGCAGCTTGCACTTCGCTTATAAATGGAACATCGCGTGGACGTTACGTGGTGGATTTTTCTGTTTGATTATTCTGGCAAGTAAATTTCACTCGGTTATAATGCGCGCCCTTGAAGTTGAACTGACTTCAAAAATGCGAAAGTGGCGGAATTGGTAGACGCACTGGTTTTAGGTACCAGCGCCGTGAGGCGTAAGAGTTCGAGTCTCTTCTTTCGCACCAACAAATTGATTAATTAGTAGTAATGAAAACGGCGACCCGAGGGTCGCCGTTTTCATTGCTACATCAAAATAATTATTCGACTTTAGCTTTGTCGCGCATATCAGCGATGGCTTTTTGAATGGCTTCTTGTTGCTTACGTTTTTCTAATTGGGGTTTCACTTCTTCAAACGTAGGCACTTTCAATTCGCGTGTATCTTCCAAACGGATAACATGCCAGCCGTATTGCGTTTGCACGGGGTCGCTCAATTGACCTTTGTTCAGCTTCAAAATCGCTTCGCCGAAAGGCTGTACGAAGTTGGTCGGCACAGTCCAACCCAAATCACCGCCATTGTCTTTAGAGCCTGGATCTTTTGATTTTTCTTTGGCTACCTTGGCGAATTTTTCTTTTTTCACCCGTTTGGCCACTGCTTTTGCTTCTTCCTCTGTTTGCACGAGGATATGTGAAACCTTGTATTCCTTGTTACCTACGCGCCCCTTCAAAGCTTCGTATTCTTGCTTCAAATCTGCATCAGCGATGGGATGTGTCTTTGCGTAGTCCTGTACAAAAGCTCCCGCCAACACTTGTTGTCTAGCCAATTCAATTTGCTGCGCAGCTTCAGGTTGTTTGTCCAAACCTGCTTTAACAGCGGCTTGCGAAATGACTTCTAAGTTCACGAGATCGTCGCGAATGGCTTTGCGCATTTCAGGAGAATCAGGTTGGCCGCCTTGAGTGGTTGCTACTTTGATACGCAAATCTAAACGGGATTGGGGAATGTTCACGCCGTTCACCAGTGCAATAGATTTATCTTCTGCTGCTTGTGCGCCCAGCGTCACAGCCATCAAGCTGCTAATCAAAACGAGTTTGGAAAATTTCATGTTGCTTTCCTTTGTTGTTAAGTGGAGGAGTGAGTTTTTTGCTCGGCGCGCAATATAGCACAGGCGAACCGGGCAGGTTTTAGGTGGGGAACACCTTTTTATAAGGGCGTACGGTCACTTGGGCATACACCCCCGCCGCCACATAAGGATCGGCGGCGGCCCATGCTTCGGCGGCAGCCAGTGAACTGAATTCGGCCACGACTAGGCTGCCTGTGAAGCCTGCCGCACCGGGATCGGATGCATCCACAGCGGGAAATGGGCCGGCCAAAATTAAACGACCTTCATCTTGTAATTGTTGCAAACGGGCGAGATGAGCGGGGCGTGCGCCTTGGCGTTTGACAGTGCTGTCGGCAACGTCGTTGCCCATGATGGCGTACAACATTAGGGATTTTCCTTTTTATCTTCTTCCACGTATTTAGACAGCATCGCAGCTTGTGCAAGGATGAACACAAGCATCATGCCCGTTGCGCCGAATAGTTTGAAGTTCACCCAAGCATCGGTGCTGTAGTTAAACGCGACATACAAATTAACGATGCCGAGTACGACAAAAAATACTCCCCACGCCAGATTTAAGTTGTTCCACACAGCATCGGGTAGCGTCATTTTTTCTTGCAGCAGCGCGCGCATTAGATTTTTCTTAAAGAGCAGCGGCGACAGCAGCAGGGCGGCAGAAAAGAACCAGTACAACACCGTGGGTTTCCATTTAATAAAGCTCTCGTCGTGCAACAGCAAGGTCGCGCCGCCAAACACGGTGATGATGCCAAAGCTGACCCACAGCATGGTGTCGACTTTGCCGTGGCGGTATTTTGTCCAACCTACTTGTACCAATGTGGCGGCCATCGCAGTGGCGGTTGCGGCATACACCCCCGCCACCTTAAATACGATGAAGAAAAGAATGACGGGGAATAAGTCGAACAGGAGTTTCATTTTCTATCCAAGGCAAGAGAAGTGGAATTGACGCAATAGCGCATGCCGGTGGGTTTGGGGCCGTCTTCAAATACGTGTCCTAGGTGTGCATCGCAGTGCGAACACACAATCTCGATGCGATCCATGCCGAGCGGATCGTCGTCTCGATATTCCAGTGCATCCTTATTCACGGGCTCCCAAAAACTAGGCCAACCCGTGCCCGATTCATATTTTGTTTCCGAATCAAACAAAGGTGTGCCGCAACATACGCAGCGATACACGCCGTAGTCATGGCAGTCCCAGTATTCGCCGCTGAAGGCAGGCTCTGTGCCATGTTCACGGCACACAGAAAACTGTTGTGGCGTGAGTTCCTCACGCCATTCATCTTGGGTCTTGTCTTGCGGGTTTTTCATGCAGTTTCTTTCAAGGAAGTTTGTACGCTGCTACGTGCGCTGGCGCGGTTGAACCAAGCAGACAGTGGTGGGTAAGTTGTGCGCCAATCCAATTCGGGAAGACGTAAGTCGAGATAGATTAAGGCGCTCACCAAGGCGAGGTCGGCCAGCGTCACACTGTCGCCTGCGCACCATCGGCTTTGCCCTAGTTGCGTGGTGGCGTGCGCCAACGCACGGGTGATGGCAAGGCTGTGCAACTCGATGTTGCTGCGCTCTTGTTTGTCGGTGTGA
Source organism: Sideroxydans sp. (assembly GCA_013140695.1). Classification (GTDB taxonomy): domain Bacteria; phylum Pseudomonadota; class Gammaproteobacteria; order Burkholderiales; family Gallionellaceae; genus Sideroxyarcus. Next base: position 3,624 of record JABFSI010000114.1, read on the forward strand.
CGCAAGCGTTCGTTGCGCACCACGATGGCGGAATCCATGATGCCGTCGGCTAATGCTTCCCAGCGTTTTACGCGCATTCTGGCCATCGCATCGTGGCGTGGAATGAGGATAGGCGTGTCATTCAGCGTATCAACATAGCTTGTGATGACGGTTGAATCAAAGATGCACGTGCCGTCATCGAGGATGAGCGCGGGAATGCGCCCCAAGGGATTGACCTGCGCAACCAAGCTATTGGGCTCACTCGGTGGGTCGATGACATAGGTGTGCGGAATGTTTTTTTCGAGCAGCACCAAACGTGCTTTACGCACGTAAGGGCTGGTGTTTGTGCCGAGTAACTTCATAACACTTCTGCCGCGTGGTCGGCCAAGCGAGAACGTTCGCCGCGTTGCAAAGTGACGTGACCGCTGTGTCCCCAGCCTTTGAACCTATCCACCACATAAGTTAATCCCGAGCTACCTTCCGTTAGATAAGGTGTATCAATCTGTGCGATGTTACCCATGCATACGACTTTTGTGCCTGGGCCTGCACGCGTGATGAGTGTCTTCATCTGCTTCGGGGTTAAATTTTGCGCCTCGTCGATGATGAGGTATTTATTGAGGAAAGTACGACCGCGCATGAAATTGAGCGATTTGATTTTGATGCGCGAACGAATTAAATCACGCGTCGCCGCCCGTCCCCATTCGCCGCCTTCTTCATTGGTTTGGTTCAGCACATCGAGGTTGTCATCCAGCGCGCCCATCCACGGCGACATTTTTTCTTCTTCCGTACCGGGCAAGAAGCCGATGTCCTCGCCGACCGGCACCGTGACGCGCGTCATAATAATTTCCGAATACAACTTATGTTCCAAGGTCTGCATCAAGCCCGCCGCCAAGGTGAGCAGCGTCTTACCTGTGCCCGCTTGCCCTAACAAAGTCACGAAATCAATCTCCGGATTCATTAGTAAGTTGAGTACGAAATTTTGCTCGCGGTTGCGAGCGGTTATTCCCCAGATGGCGTTCTTGGTGTGCGTGTAATCGGTGAGCGTGCGTAAGGTGGCGCTACTGTCATCTTGAGTTGTCACCACAGCATAGAAGGGTTTGTCTCCTTCCCCGTCTTGGTACACAAACTCATTCACCAACAAGTCACGGCAGCTTGGGCCCTTGATGTTGTAGAAGGTGTGCGTATCCACCATTCCAGACACCATATCCTTGCCATTTTTTTCCCAGAAATCCGCATTCAATTCGCGCATGCCGCTGTACAACAAATCAGTGTCTTCCAACACTTTATCGTTGAAATAATCCTGTGCCGACAAGCCTAAAGCACGCGCTTTGATGCGCATGTTGATGTCTTTGCTGACCAGTGCTACTTCGCGCTTGGAATGCAAGGTGTGCAGATGGCTGACCACGCCCAAGATAGCGTTATCGGCTTTGCCGTTGGCTAATGTGTCAGGCAAGGGCGTGCGGATAAATTCTGTTTGCAGATACAAACGTCCCGTCGCGTTCTTGTTGCCCAAGGCATTCAGTGGCACACCGTTGTCGATGTTGTCTTGGCTATCGTTCACCAAATTATCGAGAAAACGACTGGCCTGCCGCGCATTGCGTGCCACTTCCGTCATGCCTTTTTTGTTGTTGTCCAGCTCCTCCAACACAAACATCGGCAGATACACGTCGTGCTCTTCAAAACGGAACAAGCTGGTGGGGTCGTGCATCAGCACATTGGTGTCCAACACGAAAAGCTTGGTGTCTTTAGTGCTTGCTGCTTTGAGCGCGTTCATGGTGTCTCCTAAAGAGTTTGAACAAAGGCGAGAACTTCTTGAGCGTGACCGTCCGCCTTGAGGCCACGCCATTCCTTGCGGATAGTGCCTTTTTGATCCAGCACAAACGTGCTGCGTTCGATACCCCGTACATCTTTGCCATACAACTTCTTTTGCTTCATTACACCAAACAAGGTGCATACCGTTTCGTCCGCATCGGACAACAGCTCAAACGGTAGCGTAAATTTAGATTTGAAATTTTCATGAGACTTAATGCTGTCACGCGAAAGCCCTACCACCTCACACCCCACTGCTTGAAATTGCGCATAGGCATCACGGAACTGTTGCACTTCAGTGGTGCAGCCTGGCGTGTTGTCCTTGGGGTAAAAGAAAATCACTAAAGATTTGCTGTGAATAGGAAGGAGAGTGAATGCAACACCGCTGGTGGCGGGAAGGGTGAAGTTTGCGACTGCTTGATTTGGCATTAAGGACTCCAGTGAGATGTCTGCATTGTTGTCAAAATCAAGCGTTAAGGCAAGCCGCACTTGCCTTCTTTTTTGTGCTACGTTGCTGCCCCTAAAGATAAACAGGTGTTGAGCATGTCAGATGAAGATTTTATGCGCGAGGCACTCACCCTAGCGGGGCAGGCAGCACAGCTAGGAGAAGTGCCAGTGGGCGCGGTGGTGGTGAAGGAGGGAGAAATTATTGGGCGCGGTTTTAATGCGCCTATTTCGCGACACGATCCCTCTGCGCATGCCGAAATTGCGGCGCTCCGCGATGCGGCACAACACATCGGCAATTACCGTCTGGTGGACTGTGAACTTTTTGTGACGTTAGAGCCGTGTGTGATGTGTGTCGGCGCAATGTTTCATGCGCGCATTGCGCGCGTGGTATTTGGTGCGCCAGAATACAAAACAGGGGCGGCGGGCAGTGTGCTAAACCTATTTACGCACGCGCAACTTAATCATCACGCAACTATTCAAGGCGGGGTGATGGCCGATGAGTGCGCAAAAACCCTCACGGATTTTTTTGCCCTGCGTCGCGCACAACAAAAAGCACAATGAAAATCATCATTCACATTGCTACGCAACAACTTGAACTGTTTGACGACAGCGGCAAAATTATGCGTTGCTATGCGGTATCAACGGGCGCGAATGGGGCGGGTGAAGAGAATGGTAGTTTCTGCACGCCGCGTGGACGGCATGTCATTCGCGCCAAGGTGGGTGCGGGGCAACCCGCGAATGCGGTGTTCGTCAAACGCCGTCCAACAGGGGAAATCTACACGCCGGAACTAGGCCGGCAACAAGGGGGACGTGACTGGATATTGACGCGCATTTTGTGGTTGTCTGGGTGTGAAAGTGGCTTCAATCGCTCGGGTAGCTGTGACACCATGCGTCGCTATGTGTATCTCCACGGCACACCCGATACAACGCCATTGGGCAAGCCGGGTTCGCGTGGCTGCGTGCGCATGCGCAATGCTGACTTAATTGAGCTGTTTGATTTAGTGGTGGTGGGAACAGAAGTGCAAATTCTTGTGTAAGGAGTAAAGGCAATGAGCAATCCTTTTACCGTTAGCTTGGTGAGTTGGCACGATGGCGAACCTTTGTTGCGTGCCGTGCGTGATGCCGTGTTTATTCGAGAGCAGGGCGTACCCGAGGACATGGAGTGGGATGAATTTGATGCCACGTGCCGACATGCGCTGGCGTTGAGCTTGAACGGCGATGCCATCGGTTGTGGACGTATTTTTACTAATGGTCATATCGGACGCATCGCAGTGATGAAGTTGTGGCGCGAACAACGGGTAGGCACGGCCATTATGGAGGCACTGTTAGATGAAGCGCGCAGCCGAGATTATCAACAAGTAGATGTGGACGCGCAGACCCATGCGGTAGCTTTTTACGAAGGCTTTGGCTTCTCCACACAAGGCGCAGAATTTATGGATGCAGGCCTGCCGCACATCAAAATGAAATTGAAACTGACGCCACGTTAATTTTTTAATCGTCCCTATAGATTCACATCAACACGATTAAATGCGCAGACTTCAGGGGAGCGGGTAGGGCAGCGCAATAAATCGCAACGCGGTACCTTGCAGCGTGCCCAGATGTACCGTTGCTTCATCATGGCTGGCCAGTTGCATCACCACCAGCGCATCCCATCCGCCCGCAGGGGCTGCTTGCGCACTCACCACTGCACCGCAGGACTGTTCTCCCGATACCGTACTGAACAAGGCATCTCCCGCTTTTACTTCGGTCGCATCCATTAGATGCGCGAGATACATGCGGCGACTTGCCTTGCCGAGGTAGTGCATACGTGCCACCACCTCTTGTCCGGGGTAGCAGCCTTTCTTGAAATTCACGCCACCGATGACTTCGAAGTTGAGCATCTGCGGCACGAAGGCTTCAAGCGTGGCAGCTTGTACGAAAGGCACACCCGCGCGGATGTCTAACCAATCCCAGCAAGGTGAGCCGACTACGTGCAGATCGGAAAGTGCTTGCCACAACTCGATGGCGCGCTGCGGCGTGGTGGTGACTTGGAAACGATTTGCTGCGCGGCACAGAATGCTGTCTTCACCGTCTACTACAACATCCATCGCTTGTTGCGGCAGGGTTGAGTAGCGCGCCTTCAGTGCGGCATCGGCATGTTCGCCTGCGATGCCGATGCAAACCAACTCAGCACTCACATCAGAAATTTTCACTTTGCTGCGCAACACATACATCGAAAGTTTCTTGCGGATCTGTTCGGTCAGGCTGTGGTGCAGTTGCAGCAGGTAGTCATTGCCATCATGCCAAATCAGCATGCTCGCCAACATGCGCCCTTTGGCGTTATTGAAGCTGGACAGTTGCGCGCGCGTCGAGGTGACTTCGCGAATGTCGTTGGAGAGCAGGTTCTGCAAGAACGACGGTGCATCCTCGCCCGAGACTTTGAGCAAGCCGAATTGCGATAGGTCGCAGCGTACCGTGCCATCGCGTGTGGCGACGCGTTCAGCGGCAGCATCAGCGAAATGTTGAGCGATGCCATCTTGCAGGTGTGCACCTTGAGTGGAGAGGAAGTTTTGCCAGTCTTGGTTCATGTGAGTGTCCAGTTTGGGAGTGCCGCAATCTTACCTTGATGACGCTCCTTCGGCTAAACTCTCGCACCATGAAATCCCTGCTACTTGCCCTGTCTTTGTTGCTGCTCACCGCCTGTGATGGCGGGCTGTGGAACGATCCTTATCCCGCAGACGAGGCAGGCAAGCCCATCCTCTACACCGCATTCACCGAGCGCCCCAAGCATCTCGATCCTGCACAGGCTTACAGCGAAAATGAATTTGAATTTCTCGCCAATATTTACGCGCCACCGCTGCAATATCACTACTTAAAACGCCCGTATGAATTGATTCCACTCGCCGCGAGTGAGATGCCAAGTGTGCATTATTTAGATGCACAGAAGCGTGCCTTGCCTGATACCGCAGCCTCATCGCGTATCGCCTACAGCGTGTATGAAATTCACCTTAAACCTGCTATGCGCTTTCAGCCGCATCCCGCTTTTGTACCCGAGTACATGCACCTCACGGCGGCTGATCTATCTAGCATCCATACCTTGAGCGATTTCAAACAGACAGGCACGCGCGCTGTTACCGCAGCCGATTATGTGCATCAAATTAAACGCCTGGTCCATCCGCAACTGCACACGCCTATCGCGGGCGTGATGGGTGAGTACATCGTCGGCCTCAAGGAATATGCCGCTACCTTGCTAGCTGCCAGCAAGACACCAGGTTTTCTCGACATCGAGGAATATCCATTGAGTGGTGTGGAAGTGGTCAACGACACCACTTATCGCATCACCATCTACGGCAAATATCCGCAGTTCGCCTACTGGCTGGCGATGCCGTTCTTCTCGCCCATGCCGCAAGAGGTGGAGCGTTTCTACGCGCAATCAGGAATGAAAGAACGCAACCTTACGCTGGACTGGTGGCCGGTGGGGAGTGGCCCTTACTACCTGTCGGAGAACGATCCGAACCGCCGCATGGTGATGACCAAGAACCCGTATTACGACAGCGAAACTTATCCGAGTGAAGGCGAGGCGGGGGATGCACAAGCCAGACTGTTAAACGATGCGGGGCAGCCTCTGCCGCTGATTGAGCAAGTGGTGTTCACCCTAGAAAAAGAAACCATCCCGTATTGGAATAAATTCTTGCAAGGTTATTACGATGCATCGGGTATCAGCTCGGATAGCTTCGACCAAGCCGTGCAAATGAGCGTGAGTGGAGAAGCGGCAGTGAGTGATGAGATGAGGTTGCAGGGCATCACACTCAACACCGCAGTGGCTACCTCCACCATGTACACCGGATTCAACTGGCTAGACCCAGTCGTGGGCGGCAATTCGGAGCGCGCCACCAAATTGCGCCGTGCCATCGCCATCGCGGTGGACTTCGAAGAGTTCATCTCCATCTTCGCCAACGGGCGCGGCATCTCGGCGCAATCGCCCATTCCGCCTGGCATTTTCGGCTTCAAAGAAGGCGGTGACGGCATCAACCCTTATGTGTACGACTGGGTAGAAGAACCGTTCGTGCCGAGTGATTTCCGTTCATCCTTCGATGCGCGGCACTCAGGACGAACGGAAATAGTATCGAGGCAAGGTGCGCCAAAACGTAAGTCCATCGCCGAGGCAAAACGTTTGTTGGCAGAAGCAGGTTATCCCAATGGTGTGGATGCCAAGACCAAACAACCGTTGGTCATCCACCTCGACACGACCGCTAACGGAGTCGGCAACAAATCGCGCTTGGATTGGATCCGCAAACAGTTCGACAAGATTGATGTGCAACTCGATGTGCGCAGCACCGACTACAACCGCTTTCAAGACAAGATACGGCGCGGCGATACGCAGATGTTTTATTTTGGATGGAACGCGGACTATCCCGACCCCGAAAATTTCTTGTTCCTGTTGCACGGCCCGCAAGGCAAGGTGAAGCAGGGCGGCGAGAACGCCAGCAACTACAGTAATCCAGAATTCGACCGTCTGTTCGAACAGATGAAGAACATGGACAACGGCCCTCAACGTCAAGCCATCATCGACGAAGCGCTAGAGATCCTGCGTCGCGACTCACCCTGGTTGTGGGGCTACCATCCCAAACAATATGTCCTGCAACACGACTGGTTAAACAACATCAAGCCCAACATCATGGCCAACAACAAACTCAAATATTGGCGCGTGGATGCCGCTGAACGCGAGAAACGGCGTAGCACATGGAATCGCCCAGCTTACTGGCCGTTGGTGCTTGGATTCGTGGCGGTATCGTTGTTCGGGGTATGGATGTGGCGTGTGCTACGGAAGCGTGAGGAGCGGGTGAGAGGTTAACGTGGTGCTATAGAGCTGGGCTTCGCAACCAAAGGAAATTGACTTGGATCACGGATTGAATCCACCGCCAAATCGACATCGAGCAACGGCCAGTAGAGGTGGTTAGCGGTTGGCCATTCAACGGTCGTAATTTGTTCAAGAGTCGCCTGCTTAAACCAAGGAAACTCTGAGAAGGGAACAAACAACTCGTCACTCTTCAATAGCAACCAGAACCCCTTGTTTGAAGCTAATGAAACCTCAATGTCAGAAGTAGCTACGCCAAGCATGGATGATCTCCTCATAATGATCGTGCACCATCAACGACACTTCATGAATCTGTTTTTGCGAAAGCCCTTGATTCATCGCCAGCTCAATTTTCGGTTCTAACCAGAATTTGGCTTCGCCGTCCGTATGAGCAACGTGAACGTGCATACGCTGTTCCTAGCGTGAAAAGAAGAAAAAACGAAATGCGCCTTGTCGAAATACGGTTGGTGACATGCGCGAATCATAGCAGTAACGGCAGCGCTAAGTCTTGTGGTGCCTAAGGAGGGTCTGACTAAGTTCGTTCGTGGTGTACCCGCAAGGGGTAGGCCGTGGCTGTACGGGGCTAAAGCCCCAACACCACACGCTCAGTGTTTTCCGTTCGCGCCCTCGATACACCGCACAAGTGCGGTACTCGGGACGAACGGAAAATGCCTCGAAGAGGTTCTCGCACCCTTGGGTGTATCGAACCATAGATTACGGACTTAATCAGACTTGCCTTGGTTAGCAGGGCAAACTTCAGTGCTCAATCGATCAAGGTTCTGTTCATTCGCAGGGGCAACGATGTGGCGAACGGCCTCAGCGACCGCAGCATCGTCAAACACCTGCTCCCATTGAACCAGAGTGCCTTCAGTTGTGGGTGCTAGCGTAATAGTCAGCGTGAAGTGTGGTTGGCAAACGTGTTGGATGACGACTTGGCGATCAGCCTCGATGTTGACGAAGACCGATTCATTCGGATAGACCTTGCCATCCGGCCCGACCATGTCGAAGATCCACCGACCACCCGGTTGAAACTCAAACACCTCGAAGCGATTCGAGAAACCGTTCGGTCCCCACCATCTCGCGAGACGTGCTGGGTCTTGGATTGCAGCAAAGATGGCGGAAGGTGCAGCGGGTAGATTTCGGGTGTGGGTGAATGTATTCATATCTTTAAGGTGGTTAGAATTGAGTGGTTTCATTGCGGCAACCCATTTTAAGTTGAATAACTAATTCGAGCCCAAGCCCTTTGATTGCGCCCCAACAGCGCACGTTGATTCCGTTGGATAGAAAAGAAGTATATTTACAATTTGTAAATCAAATTGACAATTTGTAAAACTAGTGCAGAATCATCGCCATGCTCGAACGTTCAGCCAGTGCAACCCTGAAAAAACTCGCCACTTGGTATCCCGCCGTGGCGCTTACCGGCCCGCGTCAGGCGGGCAAGACGACGCTGGCGCGGAGTGTTTTTCCCGATAAGCCGTACCGCTCACTTGAAGACCCAGATCAGCGCGAGTTTGCGCTGGGTGACCCGCGCGGGTTTCTTGCGCAATTTCCCGATGGGGCGATTTTGGATGAAGTGCAGCGCACGCCAGAATTGTTTTCTTACCTGCAAACACGCATGGATGCAGATCGTCGTATGGGGTTGTTCATATTGACGGGTTCACAGCAATTCAGTTTGAACCA
>JABFSI010000123.1 GCA_013140695.1 Sideroxydans sp.
CTCTGAACCTTTACCGCCGAAATGTCCTTCCTCGATGTACTTCTTCGCATTGTCCCAAGCGCCGCCGCCCGTGGTCATGGAGATGGCGACGAAGATGCCCGTGATAATCGTGCCGACTAGCACACCGCCCAAAGCTTGTGCACCCAAAGTGAGGCCAACGATGACCGGAACAGCAATCGGTAGCAGGGATGGAATCAACATTTCTTTAATGGCGGCCTTGGTGAGCATATCTACACACGTGCCGTATTCTGGCTTGCCTGTGCCTTCCATAATGCCGGGAATTTCTTTGAATTGACGACGCACTTCAATCACCACGGTGCCGGCTGCACGACCCACCGCTTCCATGCCCATCGCGGCAAACAGATAAGGCACCATGCCGCCGATGAACAGGCCGATGATGACCATGTGGTTAGACAAGTCGAAGGTGGTCACCACGCCTAACTTGGCTTCAAGTGCATGCGTGTAATCGGCAAACAAGACCAGTGCAGCCAAGCCCGCCGAACCGATGGCGTAACCTTTGGTGACGGCTTTGGTGGTGTTGCCCACGGCATCTAACGCGTCAGTAATTTCACGCACATCGTTAGGCAAGCCTGCCATCTGCGCGATACCACCTGCGTTATCGGTGATGGGGCCGTAAGCGTCTAGCGCCACGATGATGCCTGCCATAGACAGCATGGAGGTTGCCGCAATGGCGATGCCGTACAAACCAGCCAATTCGTATGCCCCCCAGATGGCGATACACACCACGATGACAGGCGCAGCAGTGGACTTCATCGACACGCCGAGACCCGCGATGATGTTGGTGCCATGCCCTGTGGTGGAGGCTTCAGCAATGTGGCGTACAGGTGCAAATTCAGTTGCGGTGTAGTACTCGGTAATCCATACCAGCGCCGCAGTGAGTGCCAAGCCAATCAGCGTGGAGCCATACAGTGCACCGACGGAGTACACGCCGTTATCTCCCATGATCCACTGGGTGAGCGGGTAGAACGCGATGAGCGCCAACACCGCAGAAACGCCAAGTCCGCGATACAACGCGTTCATAATTTTTCCACCCGGACGGGCGGTGACAAAGAACGTGCCGATGATGGAGGCGATGATAGAAAAGCCGCCTAACACCAGTGGATAGATAACGGCGTTCGGTCCTGCATTCACCATCAACAGGCCACCCAACAGCATGGTAGCGATGATGGTCACCGCATAGGTCTCGAACAAGTCAGCGGCCATACCCGCACAGTCGCCGACGTTGTCGCCGACGTTGTCAGCGATGACTGCTGGATTGCGCGGGTCATCTTCGGGAATGCCAGCTTCGACTTTACCCACTAAGTCTGCACCGACATCCGCGCCCTTGGTGAAGATACCGCCGCCCAGACGGGCGAAGATGGAGATGAGTGAGCCGCCGAAGGCAAGACCAATCAGGGCATGTGTGGCTTGCCCTGTCGTTGAGCCTGTGCCGACCAGAATAGCGTAGTAACCGGCAACGCCAAGCAAGCCCAAGCCCACGACTAACATGCCCGTGATTGCGCCCCCCTTGAATGACACGTTGAGCGCTGCGTTGAGACTTTCTTTAGCGGCTTCAGCGGTACGCACGTTGGCGCGTACCGAGACGTGCATGCCGATGAAGCCCGCCGCACCAGACAACACCGCACCGATGGCAAAACCAATCGCAGTCTGCCAATCTAATGCGAGCAGGATAATGACGAATAACACACCGCCGACGATGGCGATGGTGTTGTACTGTCGCTTGAGGTAAGCCGAGGCGCCCTCTTGAATGGCAGCGGCGATGCTTTGCATCTTCTCGCTACCGGTTGATTTACCCAATATCCATTTGCTTGAAAGAATGCCGTACAAAATCGCAGCAACAGCGCACACCAACGTAAAGCCTAGAGCAGATGACATTGTTTCCTCCCCAAGTAAAAACCGCCCCTTGCGGAGCGGTGAAATAAATCAAAGTTTGAATTCGTTTAGCTTTTTGGCAACCGCTACATTTTTGAGTTGTACAAACTGTGGCAGTCCATCCTTGTAAGTCGGATAGTCCTCGCCCTTGATGAGCGGTGAGAGGTAGGTGCGGCATTTTTCAGTGATACCAAACCCGTCCGCCGTGATGAAGTTACGCGGCATGAATTTTTCCACGTTCGCCACTTTGGACAGTTGCGCCACGCCGACCTTCCATTTGTATGGCTTGTCGGATACGCGCTCAACCGTTGGCATGACGGCATTTTGTCCTTTAAGTGCCAATTCCACGGCTGCCTTGCCGAGTGCATAAGCTTGATCTACGTCAGTTTTGGAGGCGATGTGACGCGCGGCACGTTGCAGGTAATCTGCTACCGCCCAGTGGAATTTATAGCCCAGCGCTTCCTTTACCATGTTGGCAACGACGGGAGCAGCACCACCTAGTTGTGCGTGGCCGAAGGCATCGCGTGTGCCTTGCTCGGCGAGGAATTTGCCATCAGGGTAGTGGCAACCTTCAGATACCACCACGCTGCAATAGCCGTGCTTCTTCACCATAGAATCCACTTTGGCGATGAATTTCTTTTGATCAAATGGAATCTCGGGAAAAAGAATCACGATAGGCAATTCGCAATTCGCATCGGAAGCCAAGCCACCTGCCGCCGCAATCCAGCCTGCATGACGCCCCATGACTTCTACTACGAAGACCTTGGTTGAAGTCTTGCACATGGAAGCCACGTCAAAACTGGCTTCACGTACCGACACGGCAACGTATTTCGCTACCGAGCCGAATCCAGGGCAGCAATCGGTGATGGGCAAGTCGTTGTCCACGGTCTTAGGCACGTGGATGGCTTGTACGGGGTAGCCCATTTTTTCGGAGATTTGCGAAACTTTGAAGCAGGTGTCAGCAGAGTCACCGCCACCGTTGTAGAAGAAGTAACCAATGTTGTGCGCTTTGAACACTTCGATGAGGCGTTCGTATTCGCGCAGATTTTCAGTGACTGATTTTAATTTGAAGCGGCATGAGCCAAATGCGCCAGCGGGCGTGCTACGTAAGGCGGCGATGGATTTCGCGGAATCTTTGCTGGTGTCGATGAGGTCTTCGGTGAGCGCGCCGATAATGCCGTTGCGTCCTGCATACACCTTACCGATTTTGTCTTTGTGCTTGCGTGCGGTCTCGATGACACCGCAGGCTGAAGCATTGATGACGGCTGTCACACCGCCGGATTGAGCATAAAACGCGTTCTTTTTTGCCATGCTGTGCTTTCTTTACTAGTTTAAGAATGCTTCGCATCTTACGCCAATTTTTTTGGGAGGCGATGCACAGCAATGTTTTTTTGATAAACATCAATTCAGCTTCTTGGCATGGGGCTAGAATAGCTTCAGATGTGAGAAAACGTCGAAATTTACAGGGGGCTAAAAATGGCAATTGAGTTATTCAATAACGGCAAGCATCTGTGTTTGATGTTTGATGATTTGGTGGACGATGCGACAGGGGATGCGGTGCAAGCCAATCAATTTCTCATCGTAGATAACGGTGATGGCGCGATTATTGATCCGGGCGGCAATATGACCTACAACGGCTTGCTCATGGGGATGCAGGGCGTTTTCTCATCCAAACAGCTACGCTATATTTTGGCCTCGCATGCTGATCCTGACATTATCGCGTCAGTCAATAAATGGATGATTCATACGGAATGCAAAGTCTATATATCAAAGCTATGGGCGCGCTTTGTGCCGCATTTTTGTAGCGTAGGTAATGCGGTGGACAGAATAGAGGGGATACCCGATGAAGGCATGAATTTGCCGCTGGGGAATACTTTGATTAAAGCGATTCCTGCGCACTTTATGCATTCGGAAGGTAATTTTCAGTTTTACGATCCGATTAGCAAAATTTTATTTACGGGCGATATGGGGGCTTCCATTGTGGGACACACCGAAGCAGACACGCCCGTAGAGAACTTTCAGTCACACATTAAATACATGGAAGGATTTCATCGGCGTTACATGATTTCCAATAAAATTTGCCGCTACTGGGTGAACATGGTGCGTACCATGGATGTGGAAATGATTGTTCCGCAACACGGGCGCATGTTCAAAGGCAAGAAGATGGTGAATGAGTTTTTGAACTGGATTGAAGCCTTGCCATGCGGCGTAGACAACATGACGCAAGACCATTATCGCGTGCCCAAGTAAAAAACTAGACGCGATAAAAAATAGCCACGAAGATTTCATCGTGGCTATTTTTTTGGGTAGAAGGTATTAGGGAGCCTCAGATTAAGTGCTTTTAGCCCGCTCTCCGGCAGGGCGAGGGACTTAATCGGAGGTGGGGTTTTAGGGCAATGCGCTTATTCCTGCCGCTGCGATTTGTCCATCTTGCGCAGAGCGCACGCCGCTGATACCCAAGCCACCGATAACCACATCGTCGCGTACTAGCGGCACCCCGCCTTCGGCAGGAATGACACCGGGTAAGGCGAGATGAATTAAACGTCCACTTAACACCGCCTCTTCAGAAGTTTTGGTGGGGCGTTGAAACGCTACCGCCGCGTGCGCTTTCATCATGGCGGTGTCGATACTGCCGAACTGGGTGTCATGGCTGCGCTGCAAATACAGCAGGTGACCGCCGTCATCTACCACCGCAATCACCACATGCCAGCCATTTTTTTGCGCTTCTGCTTCCGCAGCTGCGGCAACGCATCTCGCATCATCCAAGGTGAGAATGGGTTTGCTTGGCATACTTATGCACCCAAAGCGCGGAATAATTGCTCGCGAATCACGTTCACATCGCCCACGCCAGGCACATGCATAACTTTAGGGGCATTTGCCGCACCAGATTTTTCCCATGCGCCGTAGTATTCAACCAGCGGCTTGGTTTGGTCGTGATACACATTAAGGCGTTTAACCACGGTGTCTTCCACATCGTCAGGGCGTTGCACCAACTCTTCGCCGGTGATGTCATCTTTGCCTTCTACTTTGGGTGGGTTGAACACCACATGGTAGGTGCGTCCCGATGCCAGATGTACACGGCGACCACTCATGCGCGTGATGATTTCTTTATCTGCCACATCTATTTCAACGACGAAATCAATTTTGATGCCCGCCTCTTTCATGGCTTGAGCTTGAGGAATCGTGCGCGGAAAACCGTCGAATAAGAAGCCGTTAGCGCAATCCGCATCTTTGATGCGTTCTTTAACTAAATTGATGATGATTTCATCGGATACCAGCCCACCCGCATCCATAATCTTTTTAGCGGAAATGCCCAGCGGCGTGCCCGCTTTCACGGCGGCACGCAACATATCGCCCGTGGAAATTTGTGGAATGCTGAATTTTTCTTTGATGAAATTCGCCTGTGTGCCTTTACCCGCGCCGGGGGCGCCTAACAGAATAACTTTCATGATTTCTCCTTAATTGATGTCTTAAATAATTCGCGCACGGCTTCTAAATCCTGTGCTGTATCTACCCCAGTGGGGGGGGCGTTAGCGGTGAGGGTAACGCCGATTTTATAGCCATGATACAGCGCACGTAATTGCTCTAGCGATTCGATTTGCTCAATGGGTGCGGGGGCGAGCTTGCCATATTCATGTAAAAAACGGGTGCGGTAAGCGTAGATACCGATATGTCGTAAAACATTCACACTGCGGGGGAGCGTTTGATTCGCCGCATAAGCATCCCTAGGCCAAGGGATGGGCGCGCGACTGAAATACAGCGCGTTGCCATTGATGTCGAGCACGGCTTTTACGATGTTGGCATTACGCATAGAGGCTTCATCGTGAATGGGGTGGCAAGCGGTGGCGATGGCGCATTCTGGGTGGTCATGTAGATGTTGTGCGACGGCACGAATAAGTGCTGGAGGAATCATCGGCTCATCACCTTGCACGTTCACCACAATGGTGTCATCTGCCCAGCCTTGTTGTGCCGCAACCTCGGCGATACGGTCTGTCCCGCTACTGTGATCGGCTCGCGTCATGCAAGCCTGAAAACCATTTAGGGCGGCCGCTTCTAGAATGGGCGCGTGATCGGTCGCGATAAGGATGTGTTGCGCGCCGCTTTGTGCAGCTTGTTCAGCAACGCGAATCACCATCGGCTTGCCGCCAATGTCCAACAGGGGTTTGCCAGGCAAGCGAGTGGAAGCGAAGCGGGCAGGGATAACAACCTTAAACTCAAACATCTAGAGCTTTTCGATTTCGTCTGCCGTGAGGATGCGTGCTTCATCTGCCAACATCACAGGAATGTCATCTTGAATGGGATAGGCTAATTTATCTGCTTTGCAAATCAGTTCTTGTTCAGCTTTGTGATAAACCAAGGGGGATTTGCATAGTGGGCAAACCAGAATTTCGAGCAATTTTGCGTCCATTAAGAGCCTACCTTTTCGATAATAAGTTGCACAAGTTGGGGGCTAATTTGCGCATCGACGCGTAACACCCAAAATTTTTCAGTGGCAAACGCGGCGCATTTTACCGCATCTTTCTCGGTCAAGAAGAGCGCGTCTGCACGCGGAAAATCTAACTCACTTGCCTGGAAGGGATGGTGATCGGGGAAGGCGTGAGAGGTGCAGTGCAGCCCCAGTTGTTGCAGATGATTGAAGAAGCGCTGCGGATGGCCGATGCCCGCGCAGGCATGCAATTGCATACCGATGAATGCCTCTGCGGACAGCACTTCAGTGGGATTGAGTAAATTGTAAAAACGCGTGCCATTCAATTGCATAGCCCATTCAGCATCTTTAACTGCGCCACCGTTGATGACCACCGCATCGACTGAAGCTAAACGGGAAATGGGTTCACGCAATGGTCCAGCAGGAATCAACATGCCATTGCCAAAGCGGCGCGCACCATCTACCACCGCAATTTCCACATCACGTTGCAAGCGATAGTGTTGCAAGCCATCGTCGCTTAACAAGATGTCGCATTCGGGATGGGCTTGCAGCAGAGCCAGTGCAACAGCGGGGCGGTTACGTCCAATCCACACGGGACATAAATTGCGTTGTCGCATCAGCAAGGGCTCATCGCCCACTTCATCCGCGCCATCGCCTGACAAGACTTCACGTGCGGTGGGGGCTTGGGTAGCAGACTTGCGGTAGCCGCGACTGATAATGGCGGGATGCCAGCCCGCGTCAATGAGTTGCTGTGCCAGCGTTAAAGTGAGCGGTGTTTTGCCCGTCCCACCCACACTGATGTTGCCAATGACGACAACGGGAACGGGTAATTTAATCGAGGTAAATAATCCCCTGCGGTACAAAGTGCGGCGCAGTGCCACGAGCGCGCGCAGAAATAAGCTGACGGGATAGAGCAGCAAGTGCAGCGGCGTGATGCGATACCAGTAGTGTTGCAGCCGCTGCATGGAGGTTTATTGCTGGTTTTGGGTGGTGAAAGTGATACGCCCGTATCCCGCGACGCGTGCCGATTCCATAATGTTAATTACCGATTGATGCAGCGCTTTCGCATCGGCGGTGATGACAATGGAAGGATCGGTTTGATCGCCTGCCGCTTTGCGTAGTGCTTGCGCAAAATCGTTCACATCTTTGAAGGTTGTTTTGCTGCCGTTGATGGCGAAATGCTCGGATGCGTCCACCGCAATGGTGATGGGTTTGCTGGTTGGCACTTTGCTTTCTTCGCCAGAGGCTTGCGGCAGATTGATTTGCAATTCAGAAAACTTTCCGTAGCTGGTGGTCACCATTAAAAAAATGAGTACCACCAACAACACGTCAATCATCGGAATGAGATTGATTTCCGGCTCATCACGGTTGTATCCGCGTCGGAAATTCATTTGTTGCGTTCTCCGTGCACAATTTCCACCAGCTTGATGGCTTGCTGCTCCATTTCAATCGTGAAGCTATCTACGGAAGAGCGGAAGTGACGATAGGCAATCATGCTGGGCACGGCAACAATCAAACCGAAAGCGGTGTTGTAAAGCGCAACCGAGATGCCGTGAGCAAGTTCGGCGGGCGCTGCACCGCCGCCGTTTTGCGCGCCGAAAATTTCAATCATGCCGACCACCGTGCCAAACAGCCCCAGCAGCGGGCTAATCGAAGCAATTGTACCCAGCGTGGTGAGGAAGCGTTCCATTTCATGGGCGGCCACACGTCCAGCTTCTTCGATGGACTCTTTCATTACCTGCGGTGGGTTTTTGATATTTTTCAATCCCGCTGCAAATACTTTGCCGAGGGGGGAGCTGTCGCTTAATTTCGCCAGCATTTGCCCGCTTACACCGCGCGCTTTTAATTCCCCCACCACGTCATTTAATAAACCGGGGGGATTGATGTTGCTGCTGCGTAAAAATAGCGCACGCTCAACAATCAGGGTGAGCGCGATAAGCGATGCAATGATGAGTAACCAGATGGGCCAGCCGGCCGCTTCGATGAGAGTGAACACGCAACGTCTCCAAAATAGATGAGCAAAAATTCAAGGCGCGAACTGTATCGTGTTCCGTTCACTTTGGGCAAGAAAAGGTCGCGCCCTTTAGCTAACTGTAAGCGCCACCAGACATTTTTTGCTTACCCACAAAAGCTGTGGATAACTTTGTGGAGCGAATCAATTTAGGTCTCAAGCAAGCCCGTCAATACAACAAGTTAAACAAGCTGCTTAAAAAATAGACTTTAATTTTATCCATTAAAATCAATTGGATGCGATTATTTGGCAAGACCTTTTTTGCCAAAGGGCTTGCAAGTGGCGTAGCTATTGGTGTTGTGTGTAATTGTTATTTGTCAATATGCTTTTAGGCTGATTTTGAAAATAAATTTTGTTCTGTTACGAGGCACAGTTGTTAGCACATGGTGTGTTGACGTAGTCGTTTCTTTTCGGTGAGCATGTGCTCGCGCAATTCAAAGAGCGCACATTTTTTGAAACTTGAAAATAAAGGATGTCACATGAAAATTAAATTGATTTCTGTGTTGTTACTGTCAGCGCTTTCCGTGTCGGCACAAGCCGGCTTGATGGACGATATGAACAAGGCAACGGGCAGCAATTTAGCCAGCCAAGTTGCCGATCAAGCTAAAACCAAAGCTAAAGCCGCAGGCAATCAGCAAGTGGGCAAACAGGTAAATAAAAAGCTGATGACTGAAGCCCGTAAGAATCAATGCTCGTTTAAGAGTGGCTCGGATGAGTTGGCACCAGGCTGTGGTAGCAAATCCAAGAAATTGGCAGGCATCATTATTGAAGTGAAGAAAACGTTGCAAAGCCAAGGTCAAACAGGCTTTAAGTTCACCGTGTCAGGGCATACCGATTCTTCTGGTGATGCGGCCAAGAATAAAGAGCTATCGGCACGTCGTGCGCAAGTGATGGTGAAAGAGCTGGTCGCGCAAGGTGTATCAGCGGAGGATATTGAAGCGGTGGGTATGGGCTCTGCACAACCCCTTGTGAAGAATGACAACACCCCTGCCAAGAAAGCCAAGAACCGCCGTTACGAAGTTCAAGTGCATTTCTAATTTTCCTTTGGTATAAAGCGCGGCACGCCTAATTTTAGGCGTGCCGTTTTTTTTTGAGGTGTGCTGTGGAAGTGGATAAAAACCGAGTGTTGAGTGTGCGCGAGTTAAATCTGGCGACCAAACAATTGATTGAGGGCGGCTTGCCCTTGCTGTGGGTGCGCGGCGAAATTTCCAACTTTATGAATGCCGCCTCGGGGCATTGGTATTTCTCCTTGAAAGACGAAGCGGCGCAAGTGCGTTGCGTGATGTTTCGCCACAAAAGTCAGTATCTGGACTTCAAGCCCGCCAATGGCATGCAGGTAGAAGTGTTGGCCTTGGCCTCGCTGTATGAGGCGCGTGGCGACTTTCAACTGACCTTGGAAAAAATGCGTCCGGCGGGATTGGGCGCATTGTTTGAAGCATTTGAGCGCTTGAAACGCAAGCTGGAAAGCGAGGGTTTGTTTGATGCCGAACGCAAACGTGACTTGCCTGCCTTACCTAAACAAATTGGGGTGGTGACTTCACCGCAAGCGGCGGCCTTGCGGGATGTATTGCGTACCTTGAGCAATCGTATGCCGAACGTGCCGGTCGTGCTGTATCCCACGCCCGTGCAGGGCGAAGGCGCGGGACAAAAAATTGCAGCGGCGATACGCACTGCTAGCGAACGTGCTGAATGCGATGTGCTGATTGTGTGTCGCGGCGGCGGCAGCATCGAAGACTTGTGGGCGTTCAACGAAGAAGTCGTGGCGCGTGCGATTGCCGCCAGTCATATTCCCGTGGTGAGTGGAGTGGGGCATGAAACCGACTTCACCATCGCAGATTTTGTGGCGGACCTGCGTGCCGCTACCCCCACCGCTGCCGCACAGGCTGTGGTGCCAGATAGAAACGCATTACGCCAAGGGCTGGCGCAACAACGACAACGCTTGGCGCGCGCCATGTCGCGGCGCTTGGAGCGCGCCATGCAGCAAGTGGACATGGCGCAACGTCGCCTCGTGCATCCTGCACAGCGCCTTCAGCAGCAAGCCGAGCGCATTAGCGCGTTGCAGCAACGCATGCGCTTGGCGTATGCACGCACGATGGAAAAGCACCGTGTGCGTTTAGCCGCCACACAGCAACATTTGCAGCACCTCGACCCCAACCAAGTATTGGCGCGCGGTTACAGTTTGGTGCGCGATTCGCAGGGCAATCTGCTATCGAGTAGCGCGCACTTGGCGTTAGGCGATGCGTTGGAAATTACCTTCGCACAAGGCGGTGTGAGTGCGCAGGTGCAGGAAAAACGCAAAGTTTAATCAGGCCAATCAGTTAAAATCCGCCCCCGTTTTGCTCACTTCATTTAGCTTAATTTTATTCAGCCGCAATCATCATGCTTAAACAAATCGCACTCAAAATTGACGTTGACACTTATCGAGGTACGCGCGAAGGCGTGCCCAACTTGGTGAGCGCGTTGCAACGTCATCAGGCACAAGCGAGTTTTTTCTTTGTGTTGGGCGCCGACCGTTCTGGGCGTGTGTTCAAACATCTGTTTAAGCCAGGCTTTTTTCACAAAGCCAAGCGCATCGCGATGTTCCAACACTATGGCTTTAAGACCTTGCTGTATGGCACTTTGCTGCCCGCGCCAGATGTGGGCGAAAAATGTGCCGGGGTGATGCGCGCCGTACGTGATGCGGGATTTGAAGTGGGGATGCACGGTAAAGAGCGCCTGCGTTGGCAACATCAGGTGCGACAGGCAGACGAGAATTGGACGCAAAAAGAGATGCAAAAAGCGGTGACGCGCTTCACGCAAATTTTTGGGGTTGCGCCAAAATCGCATGCCGCAGCGGGTTGGCAAACCAACCGTTTTGCACTGCGCCACACGCAACATCTAGGCCTTGAATACAGCACCGACACGCGCGGCACCCATCCTTTTATTCCCACATGGGATGCTGAAATTGTGGCCTGTCCGCAACTGCCTACCACCTTGCCGACACTGGATGAACTCATCGGGCGCGACGGCATTACGCAAGACAATGTAGCGCAACATATTTTGGCGTTGACACGCATGCCTAGCCCCACTGGGCATGTTTTCAACTTGCGCGCAGAGTTTGAAGGACAACTTTGGCTGCCGATTTTTGAGCAGCTCTTGCAGGGCTGGCGTGAGCAGGGCTATGACATGGTTGCCTTGCATACCTATCTGAAAAATTTTAGCGTTAGTGAGTTACCTCGGCATGAGGTGCGGCGCGCTATTTTGCCTGGGCAAATTGAGGCAGTATCCGTACAAGGTTAAGCTCTTGCCTATCATCCATGCCGCCCTTAAAAATGAACCCGCCAATCGTAACTGACGACATCGCCGCACACGCTCTGTGGCGCTGGAGTGTGCCGATAGTGGCTTTGGTGTCGGCTTGTGTTATCGCAATCACGGCGAGTAATGCGTCCACATTTTTATTCCTCAATCACGCCTTCAGCGCGCTCGGTGATTCCTTTTGGAGTCACGTTACCGTGCTGGGCGATGCGGCTGCTTTCTTACTTATTCTTTTGTTTTGCGGACGCAGACCGCAAGTGCTGTGGCAATTTTTAATTGCAGGCATCTTGGCCATTATTTGGGTGCAAAGTTTGAAATCTCCCTTGGGCGTGTTGCGTCCACCTGCCGTGCTGGGGGCGGATGAGTTTCACTTGATTGGCGCGGCGTTGCAGAATAATTCCTTCCCTTCCGGCCACACCACCACCCTGTTTGTGGTGGTGGGCGTGTTGTGTTTGCAACGCCTGCATCCCGGGCTGAAATTTAGCCTGCTCACGCTGGCGCTGTTGGTAGGTGCATCGCGCATTGCCTGCGGCGTACATTGGCCGTTAGATGTGCTGGGGGGAATGTTCGGCGGCTGGCTGGCCGCGCTTGCCGCGCAGTGGATAGGTCTGCGCTGGCGCGTGGGCTTGCATGCTTATGCGCAACGCGCCATTAGCTTGTTGCTGCTGCTCATTGCGGGGTGGATGCTGTTGCGTACCCCGCATGATTTTATTGACACCAAC
>JABFSI010000102.1 GCA_013140695.1 Sideroxydans sp.
ACCCCTCCTCCTGTGGGAGCTCGATTTATCGGGCGATGGACCTCTCAATAAATCATCGCCCGATGAATCAGGCTCCCACATAAGACAGGAACCTTTCCACGGCGAATCAACCACCCAAAAAAACTTTTCACCCCCTCATTAGGAATTACCCCTCCTCCTGTGGGAGCTCGATTTATCGGGCGATGGACCTCTCAATAAATCATCGCCCGATGAATTAGGCTCCCACATAAGACAGGAACCTTTCCATGGCGAATCAACCACCCAAACAAACTTTTCACCCCCTCATTAGGAATTACCCCTCCTCCTGTGGGAGCTCGATTCATCGAGCGATGGGCCTCTCAATAATTCATCACCCGATGAATCGGGCTCCCACAGGAGCACCTCACACCTCAATCTAACTCACCAATTTTTTGCCACGGGCGTGGCACATTGCACTTGGATAATTTCGCGGTTGTCGAGGCGTATTGCGGTCAATGGCCCACCCCATAAACATCCCGTGTCGAGTGCGATGATGTTTGGTGTAACTCTCAATCCCAGCGCCGACCAGTGACCAAAAATCACCGTGGCATCTTGGCTGGCACGTTGTGGCACATCAAACCACGGCAAATAATCAGCGGGGATTTTTTCGACTTCGCCTTTGAATTTGAATTCCATCTCGCCCTGTACCTTACAAATGCGCATGCGTGTAAAAGCATTGGTGATTACGCGCAAACGTTCATAGCCAGTGAGCTTGTCATCCCAAACGTTCGGTGTGTTGCCATACATGTGCGCCAAAAATTCTACGTGTTTGTCACCCCGCAAAGCCGTTTCCACCTCACGCGCCAACTGTGCGGCTTGTTGCACATTCCATTGCGGCAGCAACCCCGCATGCACCATCACATGGTCGCCTTCGGCATACATCAGGCGTTGCTGGCGTAACCATGTAAGCAATTCATCGCAGTCCGGCGCTTGCAAAAGTTCATCCAAGGTATCGCTACGATGCAACTGCGCCACCCCCGCTGCCACCGCCAGCAAGTGCAAATCGTGATTCCCCAATACCGTCATCGCGCTGTCGCCCAAGGACTTCACAAAACGTAAAACTGCCAACGAATCAGGCCCGCGATTGACTAAGTCGCCCACCAACCACACTTTATCTTGCGCAGGGTCGAAGTGAATTTTCTCCAGCAATTGCTGAAGCTCTACGTAACAACCTTGTATATCTCCTACGGCATAAATCGCCATGCATCACCTCGTTTGCTTGTCTTGTAGAATAGCGTATCAGAGTTTTGTGACGTTCCCATGCTGTTCAATTCCTACACTTTCATCTTTCTGTTTCTGCCTATTGTGCTGCTCGGATTTTTCCAGCTAGCACGCTGGCATCCTGCGTATGCGGCGGGATGGTTGGCACTGGCCTCGTTGTTTTTTTACGGCTATTGGAATCCCGCTTATGTGGGCTTATTGCTGGGTTCTATTGTATGCAATTACGCTTTCGGCCTATGGATTGCCAAAGCAGGTGTGCAACATGCTGCAGCCCGTAAAAAGCAGGTTCTGATATTTGCTCTGACCGCCAATTTATTGCTGTTGGGCTATTACAAATATGCGAACTTCTTTCTCGCCAGCGCTAATTCACTGACGGGCGGCAGCCTCACTTTAGGCGACATCATGCTGCCGCTGGGCATCTCGTTTTTTACCTTCACGCAAATCGCTTTCCTAGTGGACACCTATCAAGGCAAAGTGAAGGAATACAACTTCATCCACTACGTGTTGTTCGTTACCTACTTCCCGCACTTAATTGCAGGGCCCGTGTTGCATCACAAAGACATGATGCCGCAGTTCGCCCACCGCGCCACTTATCACGTTAACTGGGATAACGTTGCAACAGGATTACTTCTATTCACCCTAGGCTTGTGCAAAAAAGTGTATTGGGCAGATTCGCTTGCCCCTTTTGCCACGGCGATTTTTGATGGGGTGAATCACGGCATGAGCATCGGCGTGTTGCCTACTATATGGGAGGCATGGTCGGGTGCGCTGGCGTACACCTTGCAAATCTATTTCGATTTCTCGGGCTACACCGACATGGCGTTGGGCATCGCGCTCATGTTCAACATTCGCTTACCCATCAACTTCAATTCGCCTTACCAATCCACCAGCATTATTGAATTTTGGCGGCGTTGGCACATCACCCTGTCTACTTTTTTGCGCGACTACCTATACATTCCGCTGGGTGGCAATCGTCACGGCAAGCTGCGCCGTTACGGTAATTTGTTTGCAACGATGTTGTTAGGGGGCTTATGGCACGGTGCGGGATGGACGTTCGTGGTGTGGGGCGCTTTGCACGGCGCGTATCTCGCGCTTAATCATCTGTGGCGCGAACAAGTTGCTGAACCTTACTTACGCTGGATGCCAAATTGGATAGGCATCCTCGTGGGTGGCACACTCACCTTTATGGCAGTCGTTGCAGCATGGGTAGTGTTCCGTGCCGACACATTGGCGCAAGCGGTCGTGATGTGGCAAGCCATGTTCGGCATCGAGTATCGTGCAATCACTTTTGATGCGGTCACGCATGGCAATTTACTGTTACAGGCCGATATGTCGGGGCGCAGCTTGATGCTGTTGCTAGTGCCTGGACTGCTGTGGGTGTGGCTGTTTCCTAACTCATCACGTCTGCGTTTCATCAAGGACAGTGCTGTGTTGATGTTGGCGCAAGCAGCGCTAGTACTGTACTTGTTATTTCAAGTGATTGACCAATTTGGCAGCTACAGTCCGTTTCTTTATTTTCAGTTCTAATATGAACCACGCCAAATTATTTTCGGTGTTTGTCAGCATTTCGATACTCACTTACGGTGCAATTGCTTTTTATTTTCTGCCCATCGCTACTTTTCAAGGCGAGCTGACGCGCATGGCGTTGTTGCCTGAATCTTTGTTCGGCTGGACTAAACCGCAAGCGCAATTGGATGTGCAATGGATGCAGCAAGCCACAATGCAGGAAGCGGATGTGCTGGTGATTGGCGATAGTTTTTCAGACAGTCGCGTGTGGCAAACCGTTTTAACTCAACATCAACTAAAAGTTCGGACGGTGTCGTGGAACAGCATGCAGGGGATTTGCTCGGATTTCTCGGACTGGGCAAAAGCACAAGGATTCAGGGGTAAATATGTGGTTGCCGAAATTGTCGAACGCAATCTGATTGGCACCTTGCAACGCTCAATGGATTGCAAGCAAACACAGTATCGTACGCACAGCAGCGTGGATGCGCCACGCTACCCGCCCGCAGCGTCGTTTGACCCGACACTGGGAAATTATGCAGGCCAACTTTCCACAGGCATTCAAACGCGAATCAATGTGCATGAATATGAGGTGCGCAGTGGGGCGCGAGATTTTCAGCTATGGGAAATTCCCAACAACGTAAAAGTGGCTCGGGTGAATAATGGTTGCGCCTATTTCAGCCATGCGCGTTGCAACGATGCTTTATTTTTGGGAGAAGATGAAGCTACTGAAGTAAATGCAAAAGCCTTTGATTTAGTTGCAGCGCATAGCGCTCGCTTACAAAATTTCACCGCCATCTGGGTGGTTGTGCCGAATAAAGCTACGACTTATTTATATCCGCATAAGACGTTTTGGCAGGAAGCAGAACGTCGCTTGTCTATGCCCAATTTGTTGCAGGTGAACCAGCGCGCGTTACACGAAAAAACAGTCGATTTGTATCCCGCCAACAACACACACTACTCAACCACGGGATATCTATTGATGGGTGATGCGATTTACAAAACGATGCGGCAAGCAGCGGGACACTGAAGAGGCTTCTCCGAGTCCTCCTCCTACAGAGGGCGCCCCCAGAGAAGAAGTGACAACTTTATTCAATCGCTCTTCTCCCATTTTCCCCGACCCGGCATAGGATCCCATGCGGCAATGCCATCCAGCGGATAGTTGTAGCGCAAGGTATAACGCACGCGGCGTAATTTCCCTAGCCACGTATTGCTCACGGTGTTGTGTGGATTTGCGGCAGTGTTACCACCATCGGGATTGCGTAGCGTGGGTAAGTAGTTATGATAAAACTCGCGCTGGGTAATGCCCCACTTCATGACGAACATGCGCCCGCCTTGGTTGTGCGTAATGCGTCCTGTGCTGGCCATGCCAAAATGATAAAAACGGCTTGCCCCCACCATGCGAAAGTGGCGACATCCCGCCACCCAGAATTTCATCAGCAAGTCATCATCGCTACTCATGCCTGGCGAAAATTCAAGGCTGTAACCACCCAAAATCGCCCACCATTTTTTACTCACTAATGTGGGCTGCATGGCTGCCCCTTCTTTGTCGCCACGAGGGTCTTGCTGATATTCACTTAAGAATTTCGCCTCATCAAATTCGGCGGGCACTCTGCCAAAGTTTTGATGAATGATATTGGGATGACCACCTGTTTCAGGTTGAATCAGCGTGCCAAAGAATAAGGCGAGGTCGGTATCGCAGCTGTTGATTGCGTGCACGAAAGCCGCGTCCCAACCGGGCGCGGCCACCATGTCGTCATTCATAAACAGCACCCATTCGTGGCTAGCTTGCGCCATTAAGTAATTCACTGACATGCACACGCCCACGTTTTTATCCGTATAGGTGTAGCGAATATTCTGCGCTTTCACCCATTCCAACGAGCCATCTGAACCTTCATTCACATGCACAATAATTTCGTGCTCGGCACTAGAGTGGCGCTGAATACTTTCCACTGCCAACTTCAAGTGTGCGAGATTATTCCAGCTGGGGATGATGACGGTGAACATAGCAAGAGCCTTATTTTGATTGAGGTGTGGCGTTAATTGCCGTGTGATGAATGTTGTAACAGAATGCCAGTAAAACAGCGATGGTGAAGCTGTAAAACGCCGTCGCCAGCGTTAAATTTAGAAACTCCACGGTGAGTCCATACACCACAAAACCACTGACGAACATCACGCCCATTAAACCGCCACGCTTGATCGATTCATTCGTAGAATGGGCTGCGCGCCAAAAGAGTTTGAGCGGAATAAAGTACACCGCCAAGATAGCCAGCAACCCAAAAATTCCCATGCCTGCGGCTTTGGAGAGGATGTCGTTATGCACTTCGCCTTTGCCTAAATCGGCGGCCATGGCAGTTAGCTTGCCCGCTTCGGCCATCGGCTTCATCTCTGCTGCAAAGCCTTCTGGGCCAACTCCAAAAATTGGATGGCGCACGAACACTTCAACTGCGGCTTTATATAACTGCCAACGCACTCCAACAGAAGTATCACGTTGGCCTGTCTCAAAACTATTTACGTCACTTCCTACTTGGTTCAAACGCTGGCTCACTCCCGCATGGGTGCTATACAGCAATACCGCCACGGCTATACCAACAGCCAGCCCACTCACCGCCACTTTAGGGAAAATTTTTCCCCGCCTGAAATACACAATCAACGCAATATAAATGGGAATTGCCAACCACCCACCACGCGATCCAGAGCCAATGGAAGCTGTTATGCCTGCTGCCAACCCCACCAGCTTGAGCAAGCGCAATGACAGTTTGTCTTTGCCAAGCAGGTCGATACTCAAGGCAGATAAGAAACCTAGTGTTAATTCAAAATCGCCAAAATGAATGAGGTCTAGCGTATCAATCCCTGAACGCCCCTCTGCCAAATAATGCGCCATCAATAAGCCGCTTATTGCAGCCAATGGGAATGCGTATTGCAGGGTAATAAAAACGTTTAATCGCAAGCGATACATCGCGAGAAAAATAGGAATGGCTAACCAATAGCGCGAAGCGGCATCAAAGGGGTGTCCATCGTAATTTTGAAACCAACTTTGACTAATCAATATCGCCACTGTCATGCCAAACATGGCGAGCACGTAAGGCGTCCACTCACGTTGCCATTCGATAGTATGCATCTCACGCGGACGCGCTGCGAGCAACATTAGTGCGCACAACAACGTGAATAAGAAAGCGGCATTCATGCCACCCTTTACATGCAACATGGCCATTGGGTAAATGAGCAGCAATCCAGCCATCAGCATTTCAAGCACCGTCTTATAGCTCAATTGTATGCGTCTCATTTTTCTTCCTCTTGCTTTAATTGCGCATACACCGATACAAACTCCTGCGCCACCTTATCCCAGCCACGCACAAACTTGGGCGGCGTATCAGTGCGACTTAACTGGTGTTCTACTGCATTCACCCACTCCACCACGGGCGCACTTAAGGCAATCACTTCGCCCGCCTCCACGGTAACCTGTGCCGCTGCACCACACGCATCCGATACCACAACGGGCACACTCGCCGCCATGGCTTCGCTGATGACCATGCCATAGGGCTCGGCTTTGGCCGGATGTAGCAGCACGTCTATTTCGCGCAAATGTTCGGCATCTTTACGCCAACCCAGCAGACGATAGCCACCTTGCCATCGAGCAAATAAGTGTTCGATTTCACTCGCCTCGGGGCCGATCACCCACAGTTGTAAATGCGGACGTTGCTGACGTAATTGCGCCACAATTTCCACCGCCAGCGACAAGCCTTTACGTTTCCATTCTTTACCTGCAAAACCAATGATGCCACCATCTTTAGGCACCTCATGCGCGCTACGTTCGACATTGGGCACGACGCCAGGTACGACGGGCGCCGTAAGCTTGTGTGCGTATTCTGGATAATAGTTCGCCAACTGGCGCGCGATGATTTCAGAATTGGGAATGATGAATGTCGGCACGCGTAATTCGCGGCGCTCCAAGAACAATTGCATGGCAATTCGAATCGAGATTTTTTTCCACCACGGCTTGTCGCGCACTGAAGCGAAAGGCGGGCCGTGAATAGTGGTGACATCATGCACGCTGACGCGCTCGTGGCTATGAATAATCCAGCCGGGTTGTGGATGAGCACGTAACCAGTGTGCAACACGCCGACTGAAGCGCCAGTAATACAACCAGCGCGGTCGATAAAACATCTCGCCCAACTCATGCACTTCAATACCTGCGGGCTTATCGACTTTACAAACCTCACATAGCACTTGCACCTGATGTCCCAATTTGGCGAGTTCGAGCGTGGTCTCCCACACATAGCGCTCCGATCCCCCTACTGGGCCATAACGTCTTACGATATGAATTATCTTCATGCGATTCCTGTATTAAATGAGCGGCGTTATAGAATGCACGCATGGCTCATTTGGCTAACGAATGGCCGCTAGTATAACAAGCACAGCCTACAATCCTTTATGCGAAAACCTTAAAGACGGATACCTCCCATGTTCTCTATCATCATCCCTACCTGGAATAACTTATCGCTGCTGCAATTGTGTGTGCGTAGCATCCGTGAAAATTCAGCTTACCCGCATCAAATTATCATTCACGTGAATGACGGTAGCGACGGCTCGCTGGAATGGGTGCGTGCGCAAGGTATCGCGCACACCTCATCACCCGACAACATCGGCATTTGCTTGGCGGTGAACGAATCGGCCATGCATGCCACGCAAGACTACATCCTGTATCTAAATGACGACATGTACTGTTGCCCCGGCTGGGATACGGCGTTAGTGAACAAACTCAAACAGCTCGACACTGATTTGTTCATGCTGTCGGGAACGATGATTGAGCCGCGCGAAACGAACAATCCCTGCGTCATCGTGCGTAACTACGGCAGCGATACGGACCATTTTGACGAAACCAAATTGCTGGCGGAGTTAACCCAACATCAAAAACCAGATTGGCTGGGTGCGACATGGCCACCCACCTTGGTGAGCAAGCGCTGGTGGTTCAAAGTGGGCGGCTATAGTAGCGAGCTGTCCCCCGGCATGAGCAGCGACAATGATTTTTCGATGAAGCTGTGGGATGCGGGGTGCCGCATTTTCTTGGGCGTAGGCGATTCGTTGGTGTATCACTTTCAATGCAAATCGACAGGTAAAGTAAAAAAGAACGATGGAGGTCGTCAGTTCCTCAACAAGTGGGGAATGCGTCAATCGGTGTTCGACCACTATTATTTAAGACGTGGACAAATAGCGCAGGGTTTGAAGTTAGACGAGCCAGAAAACACCCGCGAGTTGCGCTGGCAGTTGTTACGCAGTCGAATTAAACGGGCGCTGGGTTAATTCAGCTCTTTCTCATCTCGGTGAGGTTCTCGCACCCTGTGGGAGCTCGATTTATCGAGCGATGAGAATCCCCGAATACCCATCGCCCGATACCCATAGGGTACAAGAACCTCTTCGAGGTGAATCGGGCTCCTACAAAGCCAAGTCAGCTACCGCGCACGGTGTAGTGCGGCCAGCTTGCGATATTTCAGATAGGTGGTGCGCGTGTTCATCAGCGCAATTTGAAATCCTGCACGGCCATCCAACACACCTAGTCGCACAAAATAGGTACGCATAAATGCCCAGCCCGCACTTAATACGGCACGTATCCAGCTTGCCTGTTTTTCTGCTTGAAACATTTGTTGGGCGGCCGCATCGGAGTAGTGAATCACTTTTCTCTCCACATCGTGCATGGTGAGATAGCTGTAGTGCAGCAATGAGTTTTTCAATTTGGCAGACTCCCCTTGCAGCACAATGCTTTCATGCACAAGGCTATCGGAGAAGCGTCCACTGCCGCGCTTGAATAGGCGCAATACATAGTCTGGATGCCAGCCCGAATGATGAATAAAGGTGCCGCAAAATTGCGAGAGGCGCGGGCAAAAGTAGCCGTTGGCTTTTCCATCTTGTATGGCCTGCTCTAGTTCTGCACGTAATGCGGGGGGCACACGTTCATCCGCATCAATTGAAAATATCCAGTCTTTGCTTGCATACCCCAACGCGCGATTTTTTTGCGGCCCAAAGCCCGGCCAATCATGCGCATAGACTTGTGCGCCCATTTCTTTGGCAATTTCTTGTGTGCCGTCTGTGCTGCCTGAATCGACTACGATGATTTCATCTGCCCACGCAACCGACTGCAAGCAATCGCGAATGTTGGCGGCTTCGTTTTTGGTAATGAGAATGACTGACAGCGTTTGCATTATTTATTGGGTGTCGGCGTGTATTCCGGTACCCAATGACGTAAGCGCAAACGTACTTCATCATCTGTTTTTGCACTGTCGTTTTGCACCCAATTTAACAAGTCTTGAAATTCTGTGTCGCTGACGGTGCGCGCTTGTCCGATGCGTAGTTTTGGATGCGGTGTAGGTAAGGTATTTTCATCATCCGCCAATAATTCTTCATACAATTTTTCACCGGGGCGCAGACCTGTGAATTCGATTTTTATATCGTTTTCACTAAAACCCGAAAGACGAATAAGATCTTTTGCAAGATCGACAATTTTTACCGACTCGCCCATATCCAACACAAAAATTTCGCCCCCCTTGCCCATGTGACCTGCTTGCATCACGAGCTGCGCGGCTTCGGGAATCAACATGAAGAAACGCGTGATGTCAGGATGCGTCACCGTGATGGGGCCGCCCTGTGCAATTTGTTCACGGAATTTTGGAATGACGCTACCGTTGCTACCCAAGACATTGCCAAAGCGCACGATGACAAAACGCGTTCCTGATTTTTCTTGCAAACCTTGGCACACCATTTCGGCCATGCGTTTAGTTGTGCCCATTACGTTGGTGGGATTGACTGCTTTATCGGTAGAAATCAGTACGAATTTCTGCACTCCGTGTTTCTGCGCGCAACGCCCTAATTGCCACGTTCCAAATACGTTGTTGCGCACGGCTTGCCAGGCATTGCCCAGCTCCATCAGTGGCACGTGCTTGTAAGCGGCAGCATGGAACACCACACTCGGCTGGTATTGTGAAAAGACTTCTTCTAGGCGCACCGCATCTTTCACATCTCCCGCCAAATACACGATGTTGAGTTGAGGAAACACGCGGCTTAATTCTTGTTCAATGTTATACAAGGCAAACTCACCCAGCTCATACAGCACGAGTGTTTTGGGATAAAACTTGGCAATCTGCCGGCACAACTCTGATCCAATCGAGCCACCCGCCCCTGTCACCAGCACCACTTGGTTAGTCAGCTGCGCGTGTAGTCCCGCATCATCCAACTCAACCGGATCGCGTCCCAATAAGTCATCTAATTCAACGGCGCGTAATTGAGAAATAGCAATGCGCCCGCTCAATAGATCTTCAAATCTCGGCACGGTGAGCGTTTTCACGCCGCACTCACTGGCAAGGTCAATCACGTGTTTGCGTACTTGATGCGGCGCGGTCGGCATGGCAATGATGACTTGCTTTACGTCGAATTTCTCGGCCCAACACTTTAAGTCGTCTAACTTGCCATGCACTTTGAAACCATTCAGGGTGCGTCCTTGCTTGCTCAGGCTGTCATCCAAAAACCCAACCAAATGCCAGTCTTTGCTACGTGATAAATCTTTCGATAAGGCCACGCCCGCATCTCCCGCCCCCAAGATGAGCACAGGCTCTCCTTCTAGTTGAAAGTTGCCATACAGCAAATTTTCTTTCCACAGGCGATACAGCAAACGACTACCTCCCATCATCAGGAGCAGCAGAATTGGATCAATAATTAAAACCGAGCGCGGCACAATGGCTTGCACACGAAAAAATCCCAACACCAAAGGAATTAATGCGGAGGCGACCAATACAGCAAATAAAATACGGCGCAAATCAGGCACGCTAGCAAAGCGCCATACCCCTTGGTACAAACGAAATGCGAAAAAAGCTAATGCTTGAACAGGCACAACCCAGATGAGCGTCTGCCAAAGTTCCTCTTGAAAACTGGGCGTTAATTCAAAATTAAAACGCAATAAATAAGCAAGCCACCACGCGATTCCCGCAGCCACAATATCGTGCGCTATGGCGAGGCTTGTGTTGAGTTTTGATTTAATCATGCCGCCCTCTGTTGCCAACGTTTATCCACGGCTCGCATCAGCACTACATAGAGTGCCCCCCATACCAGCAACACTGCCCAAGGGAAAGCTTGCTCGCGCAAACACACCGCCGTTGCCCCGACCAGCCCCATCAATACATACTCAAATAAGGCAACCTTACGATGCCCTGCACCTAATTGCACAGCACGTTGATAGTAGTGTTCACGATGCGCTTCCGTTATTTTTGCACCACGCAAAGTGCGCTTCAGCAACGTGACGCTGGCATCCACAATAAAGGGCGAAAACACCAACACGGGAAACCATACTGCCCAAGCATTCTGCTGCCATCCCCACACACCCATTGCAGCGGCCATAAATCCTAATGGAATAGAGCCTGCATCACCCATAAAAATTTTAGCGGGGTTAAAGTTAAAAAAGAGAAATCCCAACGCGGCAGCGGCAACCGTAAAACTCAACGTCGCTAAAACTTCGTCATGTGCCCAATAAGCGGCCAGCCCATAACTGGCAAAACCGAATAGCGCCATGCCGCCCGCCAGTCCATCTGAGCCATCCATGAAGTTGTACAGATTGGTCATCCACACAGTGAAAAAGAACAAAATTATCGCCACTATAAATCCATGCTGCGGGGCGACACCCGCACCAAAAACCATTAGCCCTGCTGCCGCCAAGTGCCCCAACAAACGCTGTTTGACCGGTAAGTTGTAAATATCATCTAGCATAGATAAAGCGAATAACCCCAACACAGGTAACACCAACCACCACACTAGCGATGAAATCACCATTGACCATCCTGCAAAAACACCCAACAGCAGTGCTACTCCGCCCGTGCGTGGCACAGCTTTACTGTGCATAGAACGCTCGTTGGGAATATCTTGAATGGCTTTACTGAGCTTGCTGCGGAGGATAAATGCGGCCACCAACGAAGAAACGGTGAGGGCGATGACGCATGGAATATAGGACATGGATAGTATAAAAAGTGGGGGGCTGGCTAATTAAATCCAACCACGCCGCTCAATTTCAAGCAGCATGTTGTTGGTGGCAGTACGCAATATAGGCACAAACAGATGCCCTGTTTGCAAGGCGTTAAGCAAAATCGCGGGGTCTTCGACGTATTCGTGAACCATCTGATTTCTCAAGTTGCGCATCGTCATCCACCCCTCGGCAGATTCAATCAATCCTAGCCGTTCAGCGCAATCCAGATTGTCGATATGGGAAGCCGTTCTTTCACCCATTGCAAACAAAAGCTGTGGCAAAAGCTTGTCCCCTACCGTGTCCTGCAAGCGACAGAATCTACCCACAAAAGCTTCAACTTGCTCGGCCAAGTTTGGATCAACTTCAAAACTCTTCACTTGCGCCAACGTAAACTCAGACGCAAATAAACGCCCATCGGTAAAGGCCAAATGTTCACTTTCTTTACGCACCACCCGCATCAAAAATTGCAGCTTAAGTTTTAACTTGGCATCCAATGTCATAGCAATTGACCTTCCTGAAAAGCAA
>JABFSI010000131.1 GCA_013140695.1 Sideroxydans sp.
CCCTACATCATCGGTCGCGCCTATTTCAAAGACAGCGCACTGTCCACGTGCGCTGTCTTTGAAATAGGCGCGACCGATGATGTAGGGGATATTCTCCTTCTGCACTTCCTTCTCAGTCTTGCCGACGTAAGATATCTCGGGAATGGTGTAGACCGCCATCGGTAGATTCTCTGCGCTCACATGTTGCTCGCCACCAAATGCGTGCAGTACGGCAGCGCGGCCTTGCTCCATGCCAGTCGAGGCAAGTGCAGGGCGACCGATT
Organism: Sideroxydans sp.; assembly: GCA_013140695.1. Lineage (GTDB taxonomy): Bacteria > Pseudomonadota > Gammaproteobacteria > Burkholderiales > Gallionellaceae > Sideroxyarcus. The sequence continues at coordinate 263 of JABFSI010000131.1, forward strand.
AGGTCGCCCACGGCAAAGATATGCGGCACATTGGTTTGGAAATGGGCGTTGACCGCGATCCAACCGTCTTGTGCGGCGACGCCAGCGCGCTCCACATTCAAGCCGCCGCTGTTGGGTTCTCTGCCTTGTGCGTAAAGCACGGTTTCGGTACGGATCTGTTTTCCGCTCTCCAAGATAGTGAGCGTACCGTTGCCATCTTTGCGGATCTCCGCCACACGTTCTTGCATGTGGAATTCAACCCCCATACTGAGGAAGCTGTCCGCCAACACGCCCACCACGTCCTCACTCAGATATTCGAGCAGCTGTGCGTGGCTATCCACCACGCAGACCTGTACGCCGAGTGCGGCGAAGATGGAGACGAATTCGCAAGCGATGACACCGCCGCCCACGACGAGCAGGCTATCTGGCAGATGGCGCAGATTCAGGATGGAGGTGGAGTCGAGTACGGTCTTTTTGTCGAAGGGGATGTTGCTAGGGCGACGCGGGCGCGAGCCGCTGGCGAGCAGAATGACTTGGGCGGAGAGACTGCGCGTGTTGCCGCTGGCGTCGACGACTTGCAGTGTGTGCGCATCGACGAAGGAAGCTTCGCCCGGGATGAGGGCCACGCCGTGGCGCAACAAGCGTTGCAAGATGACCGATTCTTGCTGCGCGATGACACCTTCCTTGCGGCGCACCGCATCGGCTAACAGACCGTGGCGACCCCGACTGTCTGGAGCCAGCGCCTGACGCATGCCGCCAGAACGCGAGAGCAGATATGCCACTTCACGCATCGCTTTGCTGGGGATGGTGCCGGTCTGTAATCCGGCGCCACCAATCTTGGGTTTACGTTCGATGATCGCCGCACGCTTACCCATCCGTGCAGCTTGCCACGCAGCATGTTGTCCGGCGGGGCCGGAGCCGATGATGAGGATGTCGTAGTCCATCTGCGTAGCCCGAATTGTGAGGTGCGATTATTTGATGCGCATGCCGGGTTGTGCACCGTCATCCGGCGACAAGATGAACAAGCCCGGCGTCTCGCCCGAAGCCGCCAGTACCATGCCTTCAGACATGCCGAACTTCATCTTGCGCGGAGCGAGGTTAGCCACCATCACCGTCATGCGACCTTTCAATTTCTCAGGGTCGTAAGCTGACTTGATGCCAGCGAAAACGGTACGCGGTTGAGCTTCGCCGATGTCCAAAGTGAGTTTCAATAATTTCTCTGCACCTTCCACATGCTCGGCATTGGCGATGCGCGCCACGCGCAGATCGATCTTGGCGAAGTCGTCGATGCTGATGGTCTCGGCGATAGGGGCGATGGCGGGTTTGGCGACGGCAGTGGTTTCGGTCATAGCTTTCAAACTTTCTTGATTGGCGGCGATCATGCCTTCGATGAGTTTAGGATCGAGGCGTGTCGCAAGATGTTGATAGGTGTTGATGGAGTGAGCAGAGGGCAGTGCTTGCCATGCGCCACTCCATGTCAGTGGTGTGATGTTCAGGAAGCTTTCTACTTGCACAGCAAGCTCGGGCAAGACGGGTTTCAAATAGAGCGTGAGGTCGCGGAACATGGTCATGGCGGTGGAACACACTTGGTGTAACTCCGCCTCCTTGCCTTCGAGTTTAGCCATCGCCCAAGGTTGTTTCTCCGCGATGTATTGGTTAGCCACATCGGCTAGGCGCATGATCTCGCGAAGTGCGCGTGCGTAGTCGCGCTCTTCGTAGCAACGAGCGACTTCACCATTGTCGAAAGTCGATTTGAATTCTGCTATCGCACTGGCGTCAACGGCGCCGAGCTTGCCGTCGAACTTCTTGCTGATGAAGCCTGCACAACGGCTGGCGATGTTGACGTACTTGCCGATCAAATCGCTGTTCACTTTCGCCACGAAATCCTCAAGATTCAAATCGAGGTCTTCCATTGAGCCATTCAGTTTCGCGGCGTAGTAGTAACGCAGATATTCGGTGTTCTTGATGTGGTCGATGTAGCTACGCGCGGTGATGAAGGTGCCGCGTGATTTGCTCATCTTCTCGCCGTTCACTGTGAGGAAGCCGTGCGAGAACAACTTGGTCGGTGTGCGGAATCCTGCGTGTTGCAACATCGCGGGCCAGAACAGTGCGTGGAAATACAGGATGTCTTTGCCGATGAAGTGGTACAGCTCGGCATCCGAGCCTTGTTTCCAGTAGTCGTTGAAATCGATGCCTGTCTTGTTGCACAGCTGTTTGAAGCTGCCCATGTAACCGACAGGTGCATCTAGCCACACATAGAAATATTTGCCCGGCGCATCAGGGATCTCGAAGCCGAAATACGGCGCGTCACGCGAGATGTCCCAGTCGGTCAGCTTGTTCTCACCTTCCGCGCCCAACCATTCCTGCATCTTATTCGCTGCTTCGTTCTGTAGCGAACCGCTACGTGTCCATTCGCGCAAGAACTTCTGGCAGGAGTCGGCAGATAGCTTGAAGAAGTAATGATCGGAATTGCGCAGTTCAGGTTTCGCACCCGATACCGCAGAGAACGGCTCGATGAGGTCAGTGGGTGAATACGCAGCGCCGCACACTTCGCAGTTGTCACCGTACTGATCCTTGGCGTGGCATTTCGGACATTCGCCCTTGATGAAGCGGTCCGGCAGGAACATCTTCTCGATGGGGTCGTAATACTGTTCGATGGAACGCACCTCGATGAGGTCGTTCGCTCTCAATGTGCGATAGATACCCTGCGCGAACTCTTTGGTTTCGTTGGAGTTGGTCGAGCCGTAGTTATCGAAAGCGACATGGAAGGCGGCAAAATCGTCGTAGTGCTCTTGCCATACGCGAGAGATGAGTTGTTCGGGCGTGATCCCCTCTGTTTTGGCGCGCAACATGATCGGCGTACCGTGGGTGTCATCGGCGCACACATAGTGGCAAGTGTTGCCGCGCATCTTCTGGAAGCGCACCCAGATATCAGTCTGGATGTATTCAACGAGGTGGCCGAGGTGGATGCTGCCATTGGCGTAAGGCAGGGCGGATGTCACTAGTATCTTGCGGGTCATTTAGCAGGCTTCCTTTAACGAGGCGCGATTGTAGCAAAACCCACGCACCGCCGAG
>JABFSI010000065.1 GCA_013140695.1 Sideroxydans sp.
GCGTGCCAGTGCTGACGGATGTGCATGATGAAGATGAGATTGCTCCCGTCGCATCTGTCGTTGATGTATTACAAACGCCTGCGTTCCTTTGCCGTCAGACCGATTTCATCCATGCTGTTGCGAAATCTGGCAAGCCCGTGAACATCAAGAAAGGTCAGTTCCTTTCGCCGTGGGACATGAAGAACGTGGTGGACAAAGCGCGCGAAGTCAGTGGTGGAGACACCATCATGGTGTGTGAGCGCGGCGCATCGTTTGGCTACAACAATCTCGTGTCCGACATGCGCTCGTTGGCCGTGATGCGCAATACCGGATGTCCTGTCGTATTCGATGCTACGCACTCTGTTCAATTGCCTGGAGGGCAGGGAACAGCCAGCGGTGGTCAACGTGAGTTCGTGCCCGTGTTGGCGCGTGCAGCAGTAGCAGCAGGCGTGGCAGGCGTGTTCATGGAGACTCATCCTGATCCCGCAAAAGCATTGTCGGATGGCCCAAATGCATTTCCGTTGGGACATCTGCAAGAGATGTTGCAGACACTCAAAGCGATCGATGCTTTGGTGAAGCAGCAAGGTTTTATTGAAGAGAACGTTAACTTAAAGAGTGTGTGAAAGAAGGAATAGAGAATGAGTGCAATCGTTGATGTCATCGCCCGTGAGATTTTGGATTCCCGTGGTAACCCGACTGTAGAAGCTGATGTGTTGCTGGAATCTGGCGTGATGGGCCGTGCGGCCGTGCCGTCTGGTGCTTCTACTGGCGAGAAAGAAGCTATCGAACTGCGTGATGGCGACAAGCAGCGCTACTTGGGTAAGGGCGTGCTGAAGGCAGTAGAGAATGTGAACACCGAGATCGCAGAAGCGATCATCGGTTTGGATGCGGCAGAACAAGCCTTCATCGATCAGACCATGATCGATTTGGACGGTACAGATACAAAATCCCGTTTGGGTGCCAACGCCATCTTGGCGGTGTCTATGGCTGTTGCGCGTGCAGCTGCTGAAGAGAGTGGCTTGCCACTGTATCGCTACCTCGGTGGTGCAGCCCGCATGGAGATGCCAGTACCGATGATGAACATCATCAACGGCGGCGCACACGCGACTGGTGGTGCGGACATCCAAGAATTCATGATTATTCCGGTAGGCGCACAAAGCTTTCGCGAAGCATTACGTTGCGGCGCAGAAGTGTTCCATGCCCTGAAGGCTATCTTGCATCATCGCGGTCTGACCACTACGGTTGGTGACGAAGGTGGTTTTGCCCCTGCTTTGGGTGGCAATGAAGCCGCACTGAAAGTCATCGTTGAAGCGATCGAGGCTGCGGGCTACGTGCCAGGTGCAGACGTGGCGATCGGTATCGATGCGGCGGCCTCCGAGTTCTACAAGGATGGCAAATACCATCTGAAGGCTGACGGATTGGTTTTGACTGCTGCGCAGATCATCGACATGTACGCTTCTTGGGTCGACAAATATCCAGTCATCACACTGGAAGACGGCATGAGCGAGCACGACTGGGATGGTTGGAAGGCATTGACCGATCGCCTCGGCAAGCAGATTCAGTTGGTGGGTGACGACGTGTTCGTGACCAACACCAAGATCCTGCGCGAAGGTATCAAGCGCGGTATCGCTAACTCCATCCTGATCAAAGTGAATCAGATCGGTACGCTGACTGAGACCTTTGCCGCCATTGAGATGGCAAAGCGTGCAGGTTACACCGCAGTCATCTCGCATCGTTCCGGCGAGACAGAAGACTCCACCATCGCCGACTTGGCGGTTGCGACTAACTCCATGCAGATCAAGACTGGTTCCTTGTCGCGTTCTGACCGCATGGCGAAGTACAACCAATTGTTGCGCATCGAAGAAGACCTCGGTGACAGCGCTTCTTACCCTGGCCGTGGGGCTTACTACCAGCTAGGCTAAGTAGGTGCAGGATGCCTCTAGGGGTTCAATTTTCTAAGCTAGGCAAGGCGCGAACAAAAAATCTCGCTGCCGCATATTCAAATATGCAAGGTGTGATTTTTTGTGAGCAACGCCGCATAGCGACGAAAAATGAATTCACAGAGGTGTCCTGATGCGTGTTGTAACCTACATCCTGCTCGCCCTTATCCTGCTGTTGCAATATCCGCTCTGGCTGGGTAAGGGTAGTTGGCTGAAGGTGTGGGACAACAACCGCCAACTCAACGAACAAAAAGACATCAACGAACAGGCTAGGCAGCGCAATGCTGTCCTAGATGCCGAAGTGAAGGACCTGAAGAAGGGGACTGAAGCTTTGGAAGAGCGCGCGCGTAGCGAGCTCGGTATGGTCAAGCAAGGAGAGGTGTTTTTTCAAGTCATCGGTGAGGCTGCTGCAAGCTCTGCCGTCGCAGCAACCCCCTCCAATAAGATCAAGTGATGACGGTTGGCTGTTGACGTCCAGTACGGGCGATCAACTCTGAGATGTTCAACCCGATCTGTATCAAATCCTTCAGTGCATCTTGTGCATCCAGATGATGTCTTGCGACATCAGCTTCATACGCTTCCAGATACACACGTAACGTCGCACCTTCTGTGCCTGTACCTGACAAGCGGAAGATGATGCGCGAGCCATCGCTGAACAGGATGCGGATGCCTTGGTTCTTACTCACGCTGGCATCGACGGGGTCGGTGTAGCTGAAGTCATCACAGGTGGCGACCGTATATTTACCGAACTGTTTGCCAGTAAGCGCCTCGAAGTTGTCGCGCAGATGAGTCATCACGCCATTCGCATCTTCTGTAGGCAAGCCTTCGTAGTCGTAACGTGAATAGAAATTGCGTCCGAATTTAGCCCAATGTTCGCGCACGATGGATTCAACAGATTGTTTGCGTACGGCCAAGATGTTGAGCCAGAACAACACCGCCCACAGACCATCTTTCTCACGTACATGGTCAGAGCCCGTACCGAAACTTTCCTCACCACAGAAGGTGACCTTACCTGCATCCATCAGATTGCCGAAAAATTTCCAGCCGGTAGGTGTCTCGAAACACGGGATGTTCAATGCGTTAGCCACGCGGTCAACGGCTGCGCTGGTCGGCATCGAGCGTGCTACACCGGCGACACCTTTGCTGTAGCCGCGCACCAAGGTCGCATTGGCCGCGATGACGGCTAGGCTATCAGACGGTGTGACGAAGAAGCGTTGGCCTAAGACCATGTTACGGTCGCCATCGCCATCGGATGCCGCACCGAAGTCAGGCGCATCTTTGCCATAGACGATCTCTACGAGATCGTGCGCGTAGGTGAGGTTAGGGTCAGGATGGCCACCACCGAAATCTTCCAGCGGGACAAAGTTCATTACGCTACCGACGGGGGCGCCTAGTTGGCCTTCTAATATTTCTTTTGCATAGGGACCGTTCACCGCATGCATCGCATCGAACTTGATGCGGAATCCGCTAGTCAGCAGAGCACGGATAGCAGGGAAGTCGAACAGCGATTCCATCAACTCGGCATAGTCACTCACTGGGTCAATGATCTTGACCTTCATGTTGCCCAAAGTCGTCTCGCCTAATTGATCGAGCGATACATCAGCTGCTTCGAGGATGCGATATGTGGTGATAACTTTGCTTTTGGCGTAAATCGCTTCAGTGACGGTTTCGGTGGCGGGGCCGCCGTTGCTGCCGTTGTACTTGATGCCGAAGTCACCATCTGGACCACCGGGATTGTGGCTGGCAGACAGGATGATGCCGCCGTAAGTCTTGTATTTGCGTATGACGCACGATGCGGCAGGCGTGGAAAGGATGCCCCCACGACCGACCAACACTTGACCGAAGCCATTGGCCGCCGCCATCTTAAGGATGATTTGAATGGCATCACGGTTGAAGAAGCGTCCATCACCGCCCAACACCAGTGTCGCACCAGCAGGGGGCGAGATACTGTCGAAGATGCTCTGTACGAAATTCTCTAGGTAGTGCTGCTTTTGAAAGGCGGGGACTTTTTTTCGCAATCCCGAGGTGCCGGGTTTTTGATCGGAAAATGGCTGGGTGTTGACAGTGCGGATACTCATCTAAAAATCTCCCTTGTGTTTGACCTCGTTTTTTCTGCGTAAATGATACTCCTCGTTGGCATGAAATGCCTCAGATTGTGTGCATTGCGTTAAGCTTGCGCCCCTTTTTGTTTGTACCTTAAATGATGTCCAACGCTGCTCAACAGGTTCTTCGCGACACCTTCGGTTATGCCACTTTTCGCGGTGCGCAACAGCACATCGTCGAGCATGTTGTGGCGGGTGGCGATGCTTTGGTATTGATGCCTACAGGCGGCGGGAAATCGCTGTGTTATCAGATTCCTGCATTGATGCGTGACGGCGTGGGCATCGTGGTGTCACCCCTTATCGCTTTGATGCAAGATCAGGTAGATGCGCTCAAGCAGCTCGGTGTGTCGGCAGCATTCTTGAATTCAAGTTTGGATGCGCAGACCGCGCGAGAAGTGATGCGCCAGATGCGTACAAGCGAATTGAAGTTGTTGTACGTTGCGCCAGAGCGCTTGATGACACAGGGTTTTCTTGAGTTATTAGATGAGTTGAACGAAGGCAACGGCATCGCTCTGTTTGCCATTGATGAAGCACACTGTGTATCGCAATGGGGGCACGACTTCCGTCCCGAGTACCGCGCACTGACCGTGCTGCACGAACGCTTCCCGAATGTGCCACGTATCGCATTGACTGCTACGGCAGATGCGCCGACTCGCGCTGAGATTATCGAGCGCCTACAGTTGGAACAGGCACAGCAATTCGTCTCCAGCTTTGACCGTCCCAACATCCGTTATCGCATCACCCTCAAAGATAACGCACGCAAGCAATTGCAGACCTTTCTTGAAACCGAACATCCAGACGATGCGGGCATCGTGTATTGCCTGTCGCGCAAGAAAGTGGAAGAGACCGCTGCATGGTTGAAGGATCAGGGCTGGGATGCTCTGCCGTATCACGCCGGACTGGACGCGGCCGTGCGCAGCAAAAACCAAAGCCGATTCTTGCGTGAGGAAGGCGTCATCATGGTCGCCACGGTGGCGTTCGGCATGGGTATCGACAAGCCCAACGTGCGTTTCGTTGCGCATCTCGATCTGCCTAAGAGTATGGAAGGCTACTATCAGGAAACAGGCCGAGCAGGGCGCGATGGCTTGCCTGCTAATGCGTGGATGGCTTACGGTTTGGGCGATGTGGTGTCGATGCGGCAGATGTTGCTTTCGGGTGATTCGCCGGAAGAACGCAAGCGCGTTGAACTACAAAAGCTCGATGCACTACTTGGCTTTTGCGAGTCTACTTCGTGTCGCCATCAAACCCTGTTGCGTTATTTTGGTGAAGAACATCCTGGCGTGTGCCAAGAATGTGATAACTGCTTGTCTCCAGTGGATACATGGGATGCGACACAAGCAGCACAGATGGCACTGTCTTGTGTGTATCGCACGGGCCAACGTTTTGGTGTGGCTCATTTGATTGATGTGTTGCTCGGCAAGGCCACGCCCAAGATCGAGCAATTCAATCACCAACAACTCAGCACCTTCGGTATCGGAAAATCCTTGGCGCAAACACAATGGAGTAGCGTGTATCGGCAATTGGTGGCGGCGGGATTCATCAGTGTGGATATGGAAGCCTATGGAGGATTGAAGCTCACAGAAATGTCTCGTCCTGTGTTGCGTGGCGAGCAAGCGGTGTGGCTACGCCGTGATGCCGAGCCAGTGAAACGCACTAATAGCAAAGCCGAACGCAGTTCACGTTTGCGCGAGGCGTTTGAGGGGGCGAACGAAGATCCATTATGGCAAGCCCTCAAAGCCAAGCGTATGGAGTTGGCACGCGAACAAGGTGTGCCGCCTTACGTCATCTTCCACGACAGTACCTTGTTGGAGATGCTCAACCGTAAGCCGCAGAGCTTGAGTGAGATGGGGCAGATTAGTGGAGTGGGGCAGTCAAAATTAACCAAATACGGTGATGATTTCCTGAAAGTGTTGGAGGATGTGGCGAATGGAATGTGAACATGCGTATCGCCGTTGAGATTGAAGCGGAGCGCCACTTGAGGCAAGATGCGCGCTCTGGATTTTTGTAACAACCAACTTAGAAGAGAACAGACATGGGCGCACAGTGGAAAGCAAGACACAAAGAAGTCGCAGCGAACGCAAGAGGTAAGATCTTCGGCAAGCTAGCAAAAGAGATCATGGTGGCAGCAAAAGGCGGTGCGGATCTCGGTTCCAACTCGCGTTTGCGCTTGGTTGTTGAACAGGCCAAAAAAGCCTCCATGCCGAAAGACACTTTAGATCGCGCCATCAAAAAAGGTGCTGGATTGTTGGATGGTCCGCTACATATGGAACACCTCGTATACGAAGGTTTCGCACCACATCGCGTACCCGTCATCGTCGAATGTCTGTCTGACAACATCAACCGTACCAAGTCCAGCATGAACGTGTTGTTCCGCAAGGGGCAGTTGGGTGCGCCCGGTTCCGTATCGTGGGATTTCAACCACGTGGGCATGATTGAGGCGACACCGAATTCAAAAGAGGTGGATGCCGAAGTCGCCGCAATCGAAGCGGGCGCACAAGATCTTGAAGCTTCCGAAGACGGTGCGACTTTGTTCATCACTGAACCAACCGATCTGGATGCGGTGTGCAAAGCATTGCCTGCGCAAGGTTTCACCGTCACCTCTGCCATGATCGGCTATCGCCCAAAAAATCCTGCCACCATTACTAGTGACGCCGAGCGCGAAGAAGTCGAAGCCTTCCTCGAGGCGATTGACGAAGATGATGACGTGCAGAACGTGTACGTTGGGTTGGCTGGTTAATTCGCACCGCCCTATCACGGTATGAACAAACATCGCATCATCCTTGGCTGGCTATTTTTGGGGCTCGCGGCGCTTATTGCGGTGGTGATTGTGTTTGCTTCGAAGAATTATTTTGGCAATGCGAACGCCGAGCAATATGCGTGGATTACGCGCACGGCCTTGCTCGAAGCGGCACTATTTACTGCTGCGGGATTGTCACTACTCATTGATTTTCGGTTCTCCAAATGGCTTTGCCTGCCGCTGGCGCTCATCAGCCTATTTTCATTTCCTGTGGGCACATTTTTAGGCGTTTATTACCTCTGGTATTTTTGGGCGTATTTGCGCCCACACAAAAATATACTTGTAAAAAATGACGCAGCCGAATAAGTCGGCTGCGCTTCTTGGCGTTGTCTTCGCACTCTTCGCCGCAGTGGGTTTTTCCGCCAAAGCCATCCTCGTTAAACTAGCCTATGTGGAGCATGTGGATGCTGTTACCTTGTTGGCATTGCGTATGTTTTTCGCCGCGCCATTTTTTGTGGCGGTCATCATTTGGCTGAAGCAAAAGCAGCGTACTGCACTCACGCCGCATGAGCGCATGTGGGTCGTGGGGCTAGGGCTGATTGGATATTACCTGTCTAGCTATCTTGATTTTCTCGGCTTGCAATTCATCTCGGCGGGATTAGAGCGCCTCATTCTTTTTCTGTATCCAACGCTTACCGTTATTTTGTCCGCCGTGCTGTATCGGCGTGCCATTGGGCGCGTGGTTATCGCCGCCATGGTGTTGAGTTATATCGGCATCGCCTTGGTGTTTTTGCATGACATAGGGGTGCAGGAAGGCAGCGTCATTTTGGGTGCCGCCTTGGTATTCGCCAGCACGCTGTCGTACTCCATTTATTTGGTTGGCGCGGGACATGTCATTGCACGCATTGGTGCGATGCGCTTTACTGCCTACGCATCCTTGGTTGCCAGTGCCGCTTGTGTATTGCAATTTGTTGTGATGCGACCGATGAGCGCGCTCGACTTACCTCTGCGCGTCTACGAACTCTCCATCGCGATGGCGATATTTTCCACCGTGCTCCCTGTATTTCTATTGTCCTTCGCTATTAAACACATTGGTTCAGGTAGCACCTCGCTCATTGGCTCGGTTGGCCCTATCAGCACCATCTACATGGCTTACCTATTTTTAGGCGAGTCTGTTTCATGGTTGCAAATGGCAGGCTCTGTGCTGGTGTTGGCGGGGGTCATTTTGATTAGCTTGCACAGCAAGCGCGAAGGATGATTCGTTGTGGCGATAGCGGGTCTCTTGCGCGTAATGGCTTGGGATAATCAACCTACAGAAGAGTGGAGCCCTAACATTAATTTTACGAAACGTGCACGCGTGTCCACCCCCATTTTTAAATACACCTGCTTGATTTGAGAACGTACAGTGAGTGAACTCACTCCCAAAGTTTGCGCAACTTCTTTGGCCGTGCCCAATTCCAATAGCGTGATGGCCACGCGTGCTTCGGCAGGCGTTAGACCAAAGTGATTTTGCAGAAACTGTGGATTCAACTCAATTTTATTCAAGTCATCAGCAATGAATACGATGGCGGCGAATTCATTGCTGTCTGCGCCAAATTCGACTAAATTTCCTAAAGCAGAAAATTGTAAGGAATAACTCCCCATTTGGGAGATGCGGGGCACGCAAATTGACCGACAAAAATGTTTTGTGGCAACTGCATCGCGTCTTAAAGCGGCACTAATTTCTTGATGGATAAGTTGATGGGCTGCGGCATCTAGCGCAACGAGTTCGTCACGCCCGGTCTTTTGTGTAAGCTGACGTAAGCTCAAACCATCGTCCTCTTCTAACATGCGTTGTGCAGCATGATTGGAGAATGCCACCGAGCCATTGCGAGTTAACAGCAACACCCCTGTAGATAAGTTATGTAAGGCTGAAAGCGTGCTAGCCACAGTTAGCTCGGCTGTGCGGATGCGCTGCATCACGCCTAAGGAGCGTGAGATGTGCGGCAAAATTAAGCGCATCTTATCGCGTTCAACTTTACTAATAAGCGCTTCATTTATCCCGCGCATCAATGCGCAAACGGCGGGCATTGACTGCGTAGCGTTCATGCCAAAAACAATCCCGCCTAGCATCTGTCCGGTATGCGAGTCATGGGCCAACCATTCTTTGTAAAATTTGGATTCCAGCAATGTCTGGCGCGGCACCATCTCATCGCCGATGACAACATTGCCATTAAAAAATACTTGCTGCTCAAGGCCAGCTTGATTCCAAAGATTGTGCTGTTGGTACTGATTGAGATACAGCTCCATGCGCGCGGAATCGTGTCCGTAGTTAAAAAGGTAGCCCCCCTCTTGTGGTGTGTGTAGCGGCGTAAAAAGCAGTGCACGCGGCATCTGCAAATACTCGCAAATTGCAGGAAGAATCAACGTCGACCAACGGCTTGGATCGGTTGCTCCATCGTAGATTAATCCAATCAGATTGCTCAAATAAGTTAAGTCTTCTTTGAGGTGTCCCATCAAGTTTCTCCTTTGCTATCACCCCTCCATTTGAGGAGTGCGTAGGCCATTGGAACGAGATTAGCATAGACCTTGACAGGGTTAAATCACCATCGAATAACTTATGCAAACTTTACTTCACTGAAATTCTTCTGTTCATTCTGGCAGGATTTTGTATTGCAGAGCGCGTGGCTCAATAAAATAAGTTACAGTCATCGCTGTGAATTTTTAGGAGGAATGATGCAAACGCAAGCAGAGATTTTTGAGTACGCAGGATTTTGGGTGCGGGTGGCGGCAACGTTAATTGATACGCTATTAATCATGCTCATTACATTGCCACTTTTGTGGAGTATTTATGGCGCAGATTATTTCGAATCCACTGCGATTTTGAATAGGTCTGCGGATTTTATAATTTCATGGCTGATGCCGGCAGTGGGTGTGATTGTGTTTTGGATGGTCAAGCAGGCTACGCCAGGAAAAATGGCGTTGTCATTGCGCGTGCTGGATGCAGACACGGGAAACAGCTTGTCAGCTGGGCAAAGCGTGGGGCGTTACCTTGCCTACTTTGTGTCCATGTTGCCGCTGTTTATCGGCATTATTTGGGTGGCGTTTGATAAGAAAAAACAAGGTTGGCATGACAAGTTGGCGGGTACGGTGGTGGTGCGTGCAAAAAATCGTGCGCCAGAGAAAGTGCAGTTTCCAAGCGCGTTGTAAGTGTTTAATTTTGAATAGAGATGGGAGTGATGATGATGCAACGACTTTCTTTTTTGTGGATGACGAGTTTGTTTGCGTTGATTTCTGTTTCGAGCTACGCAGCGGACGAAGCACGTAGCACATTACAAGACCAACAAGGTGTGGCGGTGACGATTTATAACGAGAATTTAGCGTTGGTTAAAGACCAACGAAAAATTGAAATTAAACGTGGACAGAGTGCGCTGGCGTTTCGTGATGTGAGTGCGCGTATGCGTCCCGAAACCGCGCTGTTGCGTAGCTTAAACACACCAGGAAAATTGTCTGTCATCGAACAAAATTTCGATTTTGATTTACTTACGCCGCAAAAATTGTTGGAAAAATATGTGGGTAAAAATGTCAGCCTCATTCGCATCAACCCTGCGACGGGCGTAGAAACGACCGAGCTGGCACAGGTGCTAGCCGCCAATGAAGGGGTGGTGTTGAAGGTGGGAAAGCATATTGAAACAGGCATGCCTGGGCGCATTGTGTACCCCGACGTACCCGATAATTTACGCGACCGTCCCACCTTGGTGATGTCGCTCAATAATGTGGGCGCGCCACAGCAAGAGGTGGAGCTTTCATATTTGACGGGCGGCTTGGCTTGGCGTGCAGATTATGTGGCGGAGCTAAATGCGACCGATGATTTATTGGATTTGTCAGGCTGGGTCACACTCACCAATACCAGCGGGGCGAGTTATTCCCATGCCAAATTGCAGCTGGTGGCGGGTGATGTGAATCAGGTGCAAAACGAAATGCAATATGCCGCGCGTGGCAAAGTGATGGTGACGATGGCTGCGTCAGCGGATGTTCGCATGGCAGAAGAATCGCTGATGGAATATCACCTCTATTCCCTAGATCACCCCACCAGCATTGCCGAAAATCAAACCAAGCAAGTCGCACTTTTATCCGCGTCGGGTGTGCCGGCGAAAAAAGAATTACTCCTGCGCGGTGCCGACTATTACTACCAAAGCAGTTACGGCGATTTAGGGCAGAAAATGAAAGTAAGCGTGTTCGTCGAATTTGATAATAAAGAAAGCGCGCGCCTAGGCTTGCCTCTTCCTAAAGGGGTAATTCGTGTCTACAAAAAAGATAGCGCAGGCAATGCGCAATTTGTGGGTGAAGACAACATTGATCACACGCCCAAGAATGAAAAAGTGCGCCTAAAATTGGGAGAGTCTTTTGATGTGACGGCGGATAAAAAACAGATTGATTTTGTTGCCAAGCAAAGCAATCCAAACAAGGGCAATCCGCAATATGAAAGCGCCTATGAGATTGTGCTCAAGAACGCCAAAAAAGAAGCGGTGAACGTTACCGTGCAAGAGCCCATTCCTGCGGATTGGAAAGTGTTGAAGGAAAGTCATCCGCATGAAAAAGCCAGTAGCAACACGGCTGTTTGGCATATCACTATTCCAGCGGAAAGTAGCACCAAGTTGCAATACCGCGTGTTGGTGCGTTACTAAAGGGGGCGGCGGTGCGCTTATTGATCGGCTTTTTAGTGTGTTTAGGAATGGGTCTAGCGCAAGCGGAAACACTCGCGCGTTGCGGTAAAGATTCGTTTGGCAACCTCGTGTGTTTGGATAAAGACGGGGTCATGGTTAGCGCGCCGCATTCATCAGCCAAGGCGTTGGATTCATCAGAAAACAGTGTTGCGGCATCTGCAGTGAGTGCAGAGGAGATTGCCAATAGGCAACTGCAACAACAGGCTGAAAAATCCACGCGCTGTGGAATAGATTCGTTTGGCAATCGCGTGTGTCAATAAGGAGGCGAACAAGTTTCAGGCCGTAAAAAAAACGAGGTGTTGTGAACTGCACCCCAGAAGTTGGACAAGAGTCCAATTACTGGGGTGTATTTCTTTATGGCCAAGCATTCAACGGAGTTCAAGTTAGAAGTTGTTAAGTACCGCATTGATGGCAAACATGGGGTTGTTG
>JABFSI010000067.1 GCA_013140695.1 Sideroxydans sp.
CTTGTTGGCTCACCGTCTCCATCTTTTCGGCCAATTCGACACCCGTCTTGCTGTTGTTGATGATGCTGCCCACCAGCGCTTTCAAGGTATTGGAGGTTTCATCGAGATGGTCTGTTAGGGCAGCTTCTCGGCGCTCCCCCTCCTCACCCGAGCCAGTGACGGATTCTGCGACGGTGCGTTGTTCACGAATAAGTAGATGCATGCCGTCAAAACTATTCAGCAATTTTCCGATGGCATCACTTAACAGTTTTTGCACCTGCCCCATATCGGCATGAGCGCCCGAAAAATGGGTGGCGAATTGCTGATGCGTATGCAGGAATAAGCCATCCACGACATTGCCATTTTCAAGTGACGACTTGTTGATATTGGCGGGCGTTGCGGGAACAGCGTTGAAATGACGCATGAGTAAAACTGCCGCTAGGGTAATTAAGCTACTCAATAACAGCGCCAGATTGTCACTGGCACCGCCCACTACCCAGTGCAATCCAGTTGCGATGACCACGATAATGATGACGACTTGCATCTCAACCCCCTGCTTCAAATAGGCTTGAATCAAAAAATCCATTAGACATACGACGTGCTACCCATTTAGCTGGGTGAATGGCACAACAAACTGGTGTCGCCCTCACCCGCCACAGCTAACCGTTCAAGCGCAGCTAACACCTGCATGCTGTCTGTTTCCATCTTGGAAACCAGCTCCATCCCGTACAAGCGCTCCCCCTTGCGATAAGCCAGCACGGCCTCTTTGCCATTGGTGTGAAAATTTTGATGCGGCGTAGCAACAGCGGTATACCCATCCAACTTGGAGAAGCAATCCTTGCCTTCGCCCTCGAAGTACCACTTGCCTAGGCGGCAATGACTATGCGATGCAAAGCTGTCTGCGTTGCGATCAGAGATACCCATGAACACTTTGTAAATTTCAAACTTGTAAAGAATGTGATCAATTTTCGCCACCTCGACAAAACTACGCAGTGCGGCGGCCGATATGGTGCCTTCCATTTGGTGAGACAGATCGAGTAGATGTTTCATGTTGCCCATCACGCCACCGACTTCTTGGCTGAACACCTGCGATTTATCCGCCATGGATTGCATCTGATGTTTAGCTTGTCCCGTTTCACCTTGAATCGCGGTGACGATAGTTGAAATTTCACTAGTCGCTTTGGCAGTACGCTCTGCTAATTTGCGCACTTCATCGGCCACCACTGCAAAGCCGCGTCCTTGTTCTCCTGCCCGTGCTGCCTCGATGGCGGCATTCAACGCCAGCAAATTTGTCTGATCGGCAATCTCTTTAATCAGCTGCACAATGCTGCCAATCTCGGCCGCACGCTGGGTTAAGTTCTGCACGTTGTTAGATGATTGCAGGGTGTCGCCGGACAAAGCATCCAAGCTTTTAGAAATTTGCAATACGGCTTCGCGGTTACCTGCGGAGATCGTGGCCGCTTCAATGGCGTGTTGCTTTTCTTGCTTAAGCGACTGTGCAGCTGCCACTTGCGAACCCTGTAAGGCGATGAATGAATCTCCAAAATTTTGCATGTTGCTATAAATTTTGCGGGACATTTCACAGTCAAGTTGAGCTTGTTCCAGGTCCGCTCGCATGACATCACGCTCATCTCCAACCTGGATAAATTGATTGCGCAAGTCGGCCAGCTCTCGTTCGGTTTGCTGTAATTTGATAAGCGCTGCTTGGTGTTCCTGTTTTAATTTTCCGCAAAACATGATTATGTACCTCCTGTTATTCGCTTTTAATTTCCGCGTACATCACTGAGCAATTCCTTGATGTCGAGAATCAACACAATGTCGCCTTCACTTGACATTGTTACCCCCGCCACGCCTTTGGGTCGGAAGGTATCCAATGACTTAATCACCACATCGTCATGCCCCGCAAAACCGTCCGCCGATAAAATGAAACTGTTTTTTCCTACCTGCATCAGCACCCCCACTTCGGGCGCACTGCCTTGTTCCCAACCAATCAATTGCGCTAACGGCAACACCGGCAACACTTCACCCCGTACCACCATGGTGGCGCGTCCCGAAACTTGCTGGAGTTGGTTATGACTGACCGACAAAATTTCGCGCACCATCGACAAGGGCACAGCAAATGATTGATCACCGAGACGCAAAATAAGCACAGGCAAAATCGCCAATGTGAGCGGCAATGAAATGGTGAACAGGCTGCCTTTACCGGGTTCCGATTGGATGCTGATGTTGCCGTTGAGTTTTTGGATATTGGTTTTCACCACATCCATGCCCACCCCACGACCAGATACGCTGGATATTTCGTCTTTGGTTGAAAAGCCGGGTAGGAAAATGAGTTCTAGACATTGGTGTTCATCTAATGTGTTGGCCACTTCCTCACTGATGACGCCTTTCTCGATGGCTTTGTTACGAATCACATCAGGGCGCATGCCGCGCCCGTCATCGGCGATGGTAATGAGAATGTGGTCGCCTTCTTGGCGCGCTTTTAATTCAACTTGGCTTTTTTCAGGCTTACCTGCGGCGATACGTCCTTCAATGGTTTCCACACCATGATCAACGGCATTGCGCACCAGATGCACCAGCGGATCGTTCAAATCTTCAATCATGGTTTTGTCCATCTCGGTTTCTTCACCGGATAGCACCAGCTCTACATCTTTTCCTAGTTGCCGTGCTAAATCACGCGCTAAACGCGGATATTTATTGAACAATCGCCCGATGGGTTGCATACGAGTTTTCATCACTGCATTTTGCAAATTCACCACCAACATATCGAGCTGGCTCACTGACTGATCGAGTTCGCGCAAGGTGTCCGCATCGTGGTTGCCTTGCATAATGTCGGAACGCAAATGGGTAAGACGATTTTTGGTCAGGCCAATTTCACCTGATAGATTCAACACTTGATCGAGCCTGACGGTATCCACGCGAATGGTGGCTTCCTTCACTTCTTTGATGGGCAAGTCCCCAGGACGGCGCCCAATAGTGCTGCCGGGTACATCCACCGTGCGTCGGCCAAATGCTTTTTGAGTGGACTCTTCTTCTGCAACGGCTGCGGCAACTTTGTCTGCATCACGAACCACCCCCACTTCGGCGACGATGTCTGACGGCACGAGTGCGGCATACAAAGCTTTCCAATCGACATTGTGTGCTTCGACAGCTGTGGTTAATGATTGCGCAGGCGATGCTGTGTGAGCAGCCTGTCGCACATCATTTTGCGCGGCAATCTGTTTATCCAAAATGGGTGCGTGTGCGGTGTGTACAGACATTAAATGCGCGGGTTTTTGCCCCGCTAACACCGCAATCAGTGCATCAATCAATTCAGTCGGGGCAGATAAAGGCATCTGGCTTTGAGAAAGCGCACCAAACATTTTGCTGACCTCGGCGGTGGCTGCAAAAATCACATCCATGGCAGAAGTCGTCAATTGCAGTTCGCCATTGCGCAGCTTGTCGAACAAGTTTTCAGTCAAATGACATACCGTCACTAATTCATTCGCATTGAGAAATCCCGCACCGCCTTTTATGGTGTGAAAGCCTCGAAAAATTTCATTCAACAGCTTGCGATCATCAGGAGATTTTTCCAGCTCGATTAGTTTTCCATCTACCTCGGAAAGCATCTCTGACGCTTCCACCAAAAAGTCCTGCAATAGCTCTTCCATGCCTGCAAAATCGTTCATGTTGCTCTCCTGATTAGTGAAGGGTTGCGCGCGACCCTTCCCTCTTAAAACCCAAGGCTTTCTAATAAATCGTCCACCTGATCTTGGCTGGTCACCACGTCTGTGCGCCCGTTGGCATTAATGACGGGGCCGTTTAACAGCCCTGCGTTTAATTCCAATTTCATTGCGGGAGGCGCGTTTTCAACCAACAAGGCAACCAACTGTTTTTCCATTTCTTGCGTAACGGTGATAATTTTTTTAATCACCTGCCCGGTTAAATCTTGAAAGTCCTGGGTCATCATAATTTCCAGCAAATAAGCATTGGTCTGCTTGGTCTGTCTGGGCACTTCGTGCAGGTAAGCTTGAGTTTGCAGCGCTAAATTTTTGAACTGTTCAATATCTAATTGATTGTCGAACAGCTTCTGCCACTGCATGGATAGGCGCTCGGCCTCGGCTTCAATTTTTTCTACCACCGGCTGCGCCGCTTCGGTTGCGTTGAGCACTCGCTCGGCAGCTTGCTGTGTCAGGGTGGCCACATAATTCAAACGGTCACGCGCATCGGGAATAGAGGCCGTCGCTTTTTCGATTTCCTTGTTTAATCCTAGCTCGCGCAAAGTGTCATGCAGATTGCGCGCCATATGTCCAATATGGCTGATGACTTGTTTCGAATTTGCTTCTTCACTATTCGCTGCGGGCGGCAAGGCAGCCGTGTTCTCTTCGGTGTTCGCAGCCAAAATGCTATCGAACAAGGACTCCAAGTCTTCGGTATCTTGCATTGCAATATGGATAGCCATGACATTCCTCACTTATTCATGTTGACGAAAATCTTCTTCAGCTTTTCGTCTAATGTGGATGCAGTAAATGGCTTAACCACATAGCCACTCGCGCCCGCCTGTGCTGCCTGAATGATGTTTTCCTTCTTTGCTTCTGCCGTCACCATCAAAACCGGCAAATGTTTAAGCTTGGCATCGGCACGAATTTGCACCAGCAACTCCAACCCAGTCATGTTCGGCATGTTCCAGTCCGACACCACGAAATCAAATTCAGCGGCACGTAACTTGGATAAGGCCTCAACACCGTCTTCCGCTTCTTGCACGTTGACGAAGCCCAGCTCCTTAAGCAGATTGCGCACGATGCGTCGCATCGTCGAAAAATCATCCACCACTAAAAATCTTGTGCTCTCTATGCCCATTTCGTTCTCCTTAAATCTTTGGAAGAGACTCATAACGCGCCCACTTCACTCGCTTCACGTTAGCAATGGCCTTAACGTGGACGACAAAATAATTGAATCAAATTTAGGCACGTAGTAATCAACCCCCACATTGCGTCCCATTGCACGGTTTGCATCGGATGACAACGATGAATGCATCACCACGGGGATACCATCAAAGCGCCGATCCGTCTTGATGTGTTGCGTCAATACATAACCATCCATTTCCGGCATCTCGGCATCCGTCAAAATCACTTGGATTTGATTGTGCAAAGGCACCCCTGCGTTTTGTGCGTTATCCGCCATCGACTTCAATCTTTCCCAAGCCTCATTGCCATTGGTGGTTTGAATTTGTTTGACACCCATTTTGTCCAACACCTCGGCAATTTTTCTGCGTGCAACCATCGAGTCATCGGCAAAAAAGACACATAGCTCATGTTCCGATTCAACGCGTTCCACGTTACCCACCACCCCTTCACCAAAAGCGTTCTCTAAAATTTGTTCCACATCGAGAATTGAAATGAGTGTTCCATCGGGTAGCTCTGTGATCGCTGTAATGAGTGCGGCTTTGTCGGACAGCATGCCTTCAGTTGCACGCACCTTCTCCCAGTCCACGCGGATAATGCGATCCACGTCATGCACCAAAAATCCTAGGATGTGTGTGTTGTATTCGGCGACCATCATCGTCTGGTGTCGTTCTGTGGGATGCATGCCCATGAAATTGGCCAAGTTCAGCACGGGCATGACATGGCCACGCAACGAAACGATGCCATCCACACCGTTTGGCATGTTGGGAGTGCGCGTAATTTTTCCCGCTGCGCAAACCTCTTTAACTTTGAACACATTGATGCCAAATTTTTCACCGCTGCCCAAGCTAAACAACAAAATCTCCATCTTGTTGGAACCCGCCAATTGGGTGCGAGCATCTATCTGCTCCATGAGGTCGTCGTCATTATTAAATCTTTGTTCTAAATCGTTCATGTCTGTCTCCCCGTCAGATTCTTTACGCCAACAAGCGTGTCAATGTCTGGGCTAATTTTTGCGGCTCAAACTTGGGCACGTATTCATCTACCCCCACTGTTTTGCCTAACTGCTGATTGGAAGAGCTGCTTAAGGATGAGTGCATCAATACGGGAATGCCGTTGAAGCGTTTATCTGCTTTAATTTTTCGCGTCAGCATGTAACCGTCCATTTCAGGCATCTCCACATCGGTCAAAATGACTTGCACCATTTCTTTTAACGGTGTGTGTGTGGTATCCGCATAGTCGGCCATCTTGCTTAATTCAATCCACGCCTGCTTGCCATTGATGGCCGAGATATGTTTTACCTGCATGGCATCTAGGGTGCGTGTAATTTGCCCGCGTGCCACCGAAGAATCATCCGCAAAAAACACCGTGCGATCTTTGCCTAGCGGTTGTACATTTTTGAAAATAATCTCATCGCTATCAAAATGACTGGTTTCGGACAACACCTTTTCCACATCCATCATCATCACCAAGCGCTTATCTTTAAGCTCGGTAATAGCCGTCACCAGACCGCCCATTTCCGCTAATAAAATAGCGGGGGGTACACGCATCGCCGACCAATCTAAACGCAAAATGTTGTCCACCGCTTTAACTAAAAAGCCCTGTGTATGCCCGTTGTATTCAGTGACAATCATGATGTCTGGCTTACACTCGGTTTCAATACCGATGTACTTAGCTAGATTAATAACGGGTACCAGCACACCGCGCAAACTCACCATGCCTTCAACCGATGCAGGCATCTCGGGTGCGCGTGTAATGGTGGGGATGCGCATCACTTCGCGCACTTTGAATACATTGATACCAAAAGTTTCTTCACGTCCCGTGTGAATATCTTTACCCAGCGAGAACATCAGAATTTCTAGCTTGTTAGTGCCTGCCAATTTGGTGCGGGCATCAATGCTTTTTAATAGGTCGGACATTTAATTCTCCTTGCAACCATTTCTGCTGCGGCATGTCAGGTGCGGACGTCATCAAACCTTAAGCACTTCGACCGACTGCCTAACCTCAAGCGCTTTCGCTTCCAATTCATTGGCTAAATTCAGCAAACTATTGGCGGCATGCGCGTTTTCTTCCGACATGGAAGAGATGCGCTCTGTGCTTTGCGCCAGTTCGGTTGAAGCGGCGGTTTGTTCGGTGAGTGAGCCTGAAATTTCGTCAATGACAGCGGCTACCTCGCTAAAACTTTTTTGAATCAGCGTGATTGAGCTTTGAGCTGATTCGGCATCGTTCACGCCTTGACGTGTGGTTTCCACCACTTTGCCCATGCTGCCTAGTGCATGCGTAGCTACGGCACCAATTTTGCTGGACATCTGATTAATCTCATTCGTAGCGCCCGCTGTGCGTTCGGCCAACTTGCGCACCTCATCTGCGACCACCGCAAAACCACGTCCCTGCTCACCTGCGCGTGCTGCTTCAATGGCGGCATTCAAGGCCAATAGATTGGTTTGGTCAGCAATTTCTTTGATGGTTTTTACAATGTCGCTAATGCGCGAGGCATCCTGCCCCAAGCGTGATACTTCAGCGGAAGCGGTTTCAATTTCTTGTGCGGATGCCAGCAAGCCGCTCACGGTTTTATTCACCACTTGCGCGCCTTGCTCGGCATTGCTACGCGAATGCGTGGCGATATTTTTTGCACTGCCACCTTGGTCGCTGATATGCGTGGTGGATACGCTTAACTCTTCGATGGCTGCCGCCATGCTGCTCACCGCATCTGTTTCATGGTTCACGTTCTCTGCGATTCTTTGTGCGGAAATCGCCAAGTCGTGCGCCATATCACCCACTTGATGAGCCTGTGCTTTGACTTTGGCAATCATGTCGCGTAACGCGCTTTGCATGTGATAGGCGTCGTCTAACAAACTGCCTGCGCGTGGAGAGATTTTTGGATGTTGTGAAAAATCGCCAGATGCCATCACGTTCACCACCGCCGCCACATCCTTGGGGTCGCCGCCCAATTGATTCAACACAGAGCGAATGATGGTCATCGCAAGAAAGATAGACAAAGACAAGGACAACACCGCCCACAGCATGACAATGTTGCGCCTATGCTTAAAATCTTCGTCTGTTAGCGCAAGTTTTTCAGCACTTTTAGTATTCGTGAATTGGACAATATCTTCACGTAATTCCTGTATCAATTTGGTGAGTGGTCTGTCTATACCAGCCACTACGGCATCGGATGCGGCGGCATTGCCGTTATGCGCATCCATCTGTGCCAGGTACTTAGCACTGATGGCGCGATGTTCAGTATCCACGGCGTTTATTTGTGTCATAAATCCGTCGAATCCTGAATGACCAATCGCTAGTTTTTTTAATCCCTCGCTGGCCAATTGCGCACTACTGTTGAAATCATGTTGCTGCTCTATAAATTCCGCACGGTATTTTTTTAATTTATCCGCATCCCCTCCGCGAATCCAAACATCTTTCGCTAGCTTGCTTTCTTTCAAGATGGCCACTTCCATATTGTCGATTTCCACCAACACGCCCATATCCATTTTGAGTCGGCTCACATTGTCCTTGGCGGTTTCAATCGAGCCACTTAACTGCACCAATCCAAACACAGCCATGGCCAAAAACATCACGAAAGATAATGATTCCAACATCAGGAATTTATTTTTGAGTGCTAGTTCGTTCAACATTTTGATCTCCACTTAAATTTCAACTTGGCTGCGTGACCCATCGTGCTAATTAAAACGGTGTACTTCCTCATTCATTGGATGACGCATTTTTGGGGGTGATGCAAACATCAGGTGCATGACACTGTAACGGCATCAAATTGTTTTTCTTTAGAGGAATAGGCAAAAAAAATCCCGCTATTTCGCGGGATTGAAAGATTCGTGAGCACAACAGGCAATCAAAATGAACGAGGGCATCTATGTAATGGCCCTGTGCTTAAAGGAAGGTCTGGGTTCAATCAACAACCCTCGCAGCTTGTGTCTATTTACACATGGAATAAGCTGACCGATTCGTGTAGCGCTTCAGCTAGTTTTCTCAACTCCGCAATTTCTTGTCCCGCCAAATCGACAGCCGCATGATTCTCTTCCGACATTCGCGCGATCTTTTCAACATGCTTGGCAATTTCGCTGCTGGCTTGGCTTTGCTCGCCTACTGATAGGGCGATGTCACCCACCCCCTGATTTGATTTAGACACTGCAACACCTGCGGCAGCCAATACCGCAGAAACTTTTGCGGCATGTTCTTGGGTGGTTTTGAGTGAGTTCAGCCCACTTTGCACCGTCTCTTCAACATTCGATGCTTTCCCATTTAGCGATTGCGTAACACGGTCAATTTCATTAGCGGACTGTGCAGATTTTTCGGCCAGCTTGCGCACCTCGTCAGCCACGACAGCAAAACCTCTGCCCTGCTCTCCGGCGCGCGCCGCCTCGATGGCCGCGTTAAGCGCCAACAGATTAGTCTGATCAGCAATCTCTTTGACCTGTTGGGTCATCCCCGCGATGGAGCGTGTACTTTCAACAAACTCTTTCACCGAGAAGGCAATCTGATTGACCGTGGTCTGAACATTCGCCACTTCACCGATGAGTTGATCGACATTTCGCACCCCTTGTTCGGTTTGCTGCAAGCTATGCACAGCCAGCTTGTGCACATCCTCGGTATTAGCTGCGACTGAATTGATGCTCACGGTTATCTCCTCGACCGCCGCTGCGGTGGAGGTGGAGGCTTCACTTTGCGCTTTTGTACCTTGGGTAATTTGCACGGAGGCTCGGGTAAGTTCATTCGCGTTAGCGGTGACCTTTTCGCTGTTGTTGCGCACTAAAACAATAATTTTAGAGAAACTGTCCATGAGGTGATTGAAAGCGAGTGCGGTCTGCCCTGGTTCATCTTTTCCTTCTTTAGCGCGTAAGCTCAAATCATTAGACGCCGCAATCTGTGTGATGGTGTGACGCAAACCATTAACCGAGGCGATGATGCTATTCGAGAGCAGTAACATCAAACTCGCAATGACAGTCAATATGCCTACAACAATGAGGCCACTTCGAATGAGGTGAGATTGAAAGATGGCCTCCACATCATCCACATAAATACCGGAACCGATGACCCACCCCCACGGGGCAAAACCGACCACGTAGGACACTTTGTCGATGGGTTTATCGTGCCCTGGTTTGGGCCACTGATATCCGACGAACCCTGCTCCGTCTTTTTTGACTACCTTGACGAATTCAACGAATAGCTTGAGACCGTTTGGATCTTTTGACTCGGACAAGTCCTTACCATCCAGCTCGGCTTTTATCGGATGCATGATCATGGTGGGATGCATGTCGTTGATCCAAAAATAATCCTTATTCCCGTAACGCATCTGCTTGATGGCGGCGATGGCAGCCGCCTTGGCTTCGTCCTCTGTCATCTTTCCTGCGCTTGCTAACTGCTGAAAGTGTTCAACAACGCTATAAGCAACTTGCACTACTTGCTGAGTCTTTAATTTTCTATCCTCCAACAAGGAAGCGCGCTCACTGATCAAGTCGATAATCGGCAAGAGTAGCAAGCCAATCAAAGCCATCGTGATTAAGACCGTAAATTTATTTCTGATGTTCATATCATTCAACATTTCAACTCTCCTTATTTCAACCCCCTCCCTGCGTATGTAGGTGTGTTGTGTGCTTGGGGTTGTGCGTATGCCTGTAACTGTATCGGCAGAAAACTTAATTTATTAAGAAGAACAAACAAAAAAATCCCGCTCATTAGCGGGATTGAATAAACGAAAGACATCATCACTTTAACTTGCATGCCAATCGCTCTGGGGAGTGTATGGGTAAGCACATTTTCAATGTGCCGCCTGTGCATCGGGCGCAGCGGGGAGCACGGGCAATGCCTCGACACTCTCTTTAATGACATCTTCAACTTCTGCGGCTTCGGTCTCAACATCTACCCCAACTGTTCCGCCGTCATGGCTGGCGGCTTCTTCGGCTTTCTTGTTCATCACGATGAGGCTGATACGTCGGTTGATAGGACTCAAAGGCTCTTCTTTATTAAACAGTACCGCAGAGGATAGCCCCACCACGCGCACAATTTTTTCATCGGCCATGCCGCCCGTGATCAATTCACGACGCGAAGCATTAGCACGGTCGGCAGATAATTCCCAATTGCTGTAGCCCTTGCCGCTTGCGTTATAGATGGCCGCATCGGTGTGTCCAGAGATACTCACTTTGTTGGGCACGTCGTTTAGCGTCTTACCAATTTCGTGGAGAATTTCTTTGGTGTACGGTTCAAGTTGCGCGCGACCACTTTGAAACATGGGGCGATTTTGTTCATCCACAATTTGAATACGCAAACCTTCGCTGGTGATGTCGAGCAGGATTTGGCTTTTGAATTTTTGCAATTTGGCATTGACCTCAATCGCCTTCTCGATATTCGATTTCAGCTCCTTGAGTTTTTCAATCTCTTTAAGCTTTTCAGTACGCAAAAATTCTTGCTGGGCGGCTTTGATATTGATGACTTTCTTTTCGGCAGGCAGCTCACCTTTTTTGACCTGGCCTTCGCTACGCGTCAGATCTTGTCCACCGCCTTTGATGATGCTGGAACTATCCCCGCTGCCCGTGCCGCCCATCAAGGCTACTTTGAGCGGGGTCTTGAAGTATTCCGAAATGCCTTGCAGGTCACCTTTCGCGGTTGATCCCAACAACCACATCAGCAGAAAGAACGCCATCATCGCCGTTACAAAATCGGCATAAGCAATTTTCCACGCCCCACCATGATGACCACCCGCCACCTTTTTGATGCGCTTCACAACGATGATGGGTTTTTTAGGATCAGCCATGATTGAAATTACGTCTCTGAATGGCGCTTAAGGACGGCGCTTAAATTAACGTTTTTGTTTGACATGTTCTTCTAGCTCGGCAAAGGCAGGTCGCTCTGTTGAGTTCAATACCTTGCGTCCAAATTCGACGGCCATTGCTGGCGCATAACC
>JABFSI010000122.1 GCA_013140695.1 Sideroxydans sp.
CAACAACCCCATGTTTGCCATCAATGCGGTACTTAACAACTTCTAACTTGAACTCCGTTGAATGCTTGGCCATAAAGAAATACACCCCAGTAATTGGACTCTTGTCCAACTTCTGGGGTGCAGTTCAGAAGCTCCCGTTTTTATTTGCCTCACAGAACCGTTGCTTACGCAGCGACTTTGCGTGCTGGCAATTTTTAGTTCCGACATCACGCCTGCTTGCGCGGGCATGAGTCTTCACTGAAAACTTAGCTCGCTTTGCGAGCAGGAAGTTTTTCTTTGATGCGTGCTGACTTGCCAGAACGATCGCGCAGGTAGTACAGCTTGGCACGACGCACATCACCGCGACGCTTGATTTCGATAGCGGCAATGCTGGGAGAGTAAGTTTGGAAAGTACGCTCAACGCCTTCACCTGATGCGACTTTACGCACGATAAAGCTTGAGTTCAGGCCTTTGTTACGCTTGGCAATAACAACGCCTTCAAATGCTTGAGTACGTTTTTTGTCGCCTTCAACTACGTTCACGCTCACGATGACAGTGTCACCTGGCGCGAAGTTGGGGATGACTTTACCCAGACGTGCGATTTCTTCTTTTTCAAGAATTCCGATCAGATTCATTTTGTTTCCTCTTCTTGTGCGGGAGCTTGTTCCTGCTGGTACTGAGCCAGTAGCCGAGCTTCCTGTTTAGTTAACTGGCGTGTTGCCAGCAATTCTGGACGACGGTCTGCAGTCCTACCTAATGACTGCTTCAATCGCCACTTCTCTATCTCGGCGTGGTGTCCAGACATCAATACATCTGGCACTGCCTCGCCGTTATAAATCTCTGGGCGCGTGTAGTGCGGACAATCCAGCAGGCCTTGTACGAAGGAATCCTGCTGTGCGGAGGCATCATCACCCAACACACCGGGTATCTGGCGCACCACGCTATCCATCACCACCATCGCTGCCAACTCGCCACCGGACAACACATAATCACCGATGGAAAGCTCTTCATCCACTTGTTGGCGTAGGAGGCGTTCATCCACGCCCTCGTAACGACTCGCCAACAAGATCAAACCTTCGTCTCGCGCCAGCAACTCCATCACGATCTCGTGTGTGAGTTGCCTGCCTTGCGGAGAAAGATGAATCACCCGACTCTTCTTCACTCCGCTTGCCGCCTGCGCTGCCTTCGCTGCGCTGATAGCCTTTTCCAACGGTTCCGCCAACATCACCATCCCAGGACCACCGCCATAAGGACGATCATCGATGGTGCGGTAGTTGTCAGTCGTGAAGTCTCTTGGATTCCACGCTTGCAACTCGAACTTGCCTAACTCTACTGCTTTACGCGTCACACCAAACTTGGTGATGGCGTCGAACATCTCGGGGAACAGCGTGACGACATCGAACCTCATTTAAGGTAGTCCGCCTGCCAATCCACCCGGATGGTCTTGTTGTTCAGATCAACTTGCTGGATCACGCTAGCGATGAATGGCATCAATGTCTCTCCGCCTTCGCCCTTGACTACCAGCACATCGTTGGCACCTGTCTCAAGCAATGAATCCACCGTGCCGAACGCATGACCTTCAAGGTTCACCACCGACATCCCGATCAAGTCAGACCAGTAGTACTCCCCTTCGACTTGCTCCGGCAGGCTGTCGCGCGAAACCGCGATCAATTCGCCTTTGTATTTTTCAGCAGCGGTACGGTCTGGGATGCCTTCCAACTTGGCCACGACCAACTTGCCGTGAACATTGGATTCCATCACCTTTATCGGACGCCATGATTGCTCGTTACCGATATACCAAGTGTCGTAATCAAGCAGACTGTCCACATACTCGGTGAAGGGCAATACCTTCACCCAACCTTGGATACCTTGCGCTGCGACCACCTTCCCCATGACGACCATGGGGCTTGCCTCATCAACCTTCACGCTTCACCTCGTTTACTCCCTGTCCCTCTGGGAGAGGGTTGGGGTAAGGGAAACTGCGATGGCAGTTAGACTTTAGCTGCTGCACCGGCTTTTTTCACCAAGCGAGCAACGGTGTCGCTCATTTGCGCGCCCTTGTCATGCCAGTGAGACACGCGATCCATAGCGATACGCAAACCTTCTGTGCCTTCAGTTGCCAATGGATTGTAGAAACCCACGCGCTCGATGAAACGACCATCGCGACGATTGCGAGAATCAGCTACAACAACGTTGAAATATGGGCGATTCTTTGAGCCGCCGCGAGAAAGACGAATAACTACCATAATGATTTCCCAATGAAAAATTTGTTTGGCCTAATGCCAAAGGGCGCGAATTCTACGATAAACCGTTGAATTTTGGCAAGGAGTGTTTCAGAAAGGGCTTAACCACTTGTTATTGCAGGGATTGATTAACGTTGCAACAAGACTTCCACTACAAAGCGACTACCCAGATAGGCCAACACAAGAAAAGCAAAGCCGCTCAATGTCCAGCGCACCGCCGTGTGTCCGCGCCAGCCATAAACGTGATGCCCCACCAGCAGCACCGCAAACACCAGCCACGAAATCATGCCGAACAGCACTTTGTGGTTGAACTGCCAAGCATGGCCAAATATCTGCTCTGAAAACAGCATCCCTGACACCACGGTAATAGTGAGCAATACAAATCCCACCCCAATGACGCGGAACAACAGACTTTCCATGGTGAGTAACGGCGGCAGGTTCTGCAAGACTTTGGGCAACTTGGCGTGATGTAAGCGTTTTTCAACCAACGACATCAGTCCTGCATGCAAAGCGGCGATGGTAAATAAACTGTAGGCCAGCATCGCCACCAATACATGGGTATCAAACAGCGCGGAAGCGGGTTGCCCCAAGATATGCGCTTCGGGGAAAATCGCAGGGAGTGCGGTACTCACCGCCGCCAGCGGCAACACCAAGGTCTGCAAACTAGACAATGGATAAAAATAACGCGCCAACCAATACACCAATACAGTGAGCCACAGGATGAGCGAAAGCGCATAAACCAACCCCAGATTGAGTGCGCCCCATATAAAAAGAGTGTCGTATAACAACCAGCCATGTAGCGCCAGCGGCACGATGGCCGCGAAACCCAATGCGCCACGGTTCTGTTGCTCGGCATTGCCTATTTTTTGCGCGCGCCAGAACAAAATAGCCAGAACGGCATAAAGGACAAACGTCAGCAGGTGTAAGGCTTGGTTCGACATGATGAGGGCAGATGTTTTAGACTGCGCGGATTCTACCTCAAGTCAAATACGCGCCATGCTCGATAATCTAACGCAACGCTTTTCAGGCATCGTCAAAAATCTGCGCGGCCAAGCGCGACTCTCCGAGTCCAACATTCAAGATGCTTTGCGCGAAGTGCGCCTTGCTTTGCTGGAAGCCGACGTCGCACTGCCCGTCGTCAAAGAACTCATCGCCAAAGTCAAAGAAGCTGCGCTCGGCCAAGAAGTCATTGGCAGTCTGTCACCCGGACAAGCCCTGATTGGCGTGGTGAATCGTGAGCTGACCAAGCTGATGGGCGAGCACAACGATGCGCTCAACCTTGCCGCCGTGCCGCCTGCTGTCATCTTGATGGCGGGTCTGCAAGGTGCGGGTAAAACCACCAGCAGCGGCAAACTCGCCAAGTTATTGCGCGAACAAAATAAGAAGAAAGTATTGTTGGTGAGTTGTGACGTGTATCGCCCCGCTGCGATTGAGCAACTGCGCACACTGGCACAGCAACTGGGCACAGACTTTTTTCCCTCCGACATTAGCCAAAAGCCACTGGACATTGCCCTCGCCGCGCTCGACTTTGCGCGCAAACATCACCACGAAGTATTGATTGTCGATACGGCAGGCCGCCTCGCAGTGGACGCGGCAATGATGACGGAGATTAAAGACCTGCACGCCGCCACGAACCCCATCGAAACTTTATTCGTTGTGGATGCGATGACAGGGCAGGACGCAGTGAACACGGCGAAAGCGTTCGGAGAGGCACTGCCCCTCACGGGCATTATCCTCACCAAGATGGACGGCGATGCGCGCGGCGGCGCGGCTTTGTCCGTGCGCCACATTACGGGCAAACCAATTAAGTTTATCGGCGTAAGCGAAAAGCCAAACGGTCTTGAAGCCTTCCACCCAGACCGCATGGCGCAACGCATTTTGGGCATGGGTGATGTGCTCTCGCTGCTGGAAGAAGCGCAGCGCAATGTAGATCATGGCGAAGCCGAAAAGCTTGCCAAGAAAATGCAGAGTGGCAAAGGCTTCGATCTCAACGATTTCAAAATGCAAATAGTACAAATGAAAAAAATGGGCGGCATGTCGGCACTGATGGATAAGTTGCCCGCGCAACTCGCTAACGCCGCCGCAGGTGCCAAAGTAGATGAGCGCCAGATCAATCGCACCGAAGGCATCATCAATTCGATGACCCCTTACGAGCGCAGCCACCCCGAACAGATCAAAGCTTCGCGCAAACGCCGTATCGCTGCTGGCTCTGGCGTGCAAGTGATGCACGTCAATCAACTGCTCAATCAGTTCGAGCAATCACAAAAGATGATGAAGATGTTCAGCGGCAAAGGCGGCATGGCCAAGATGATGCGCGGAATGGCGGGCAAATTGCCAGGAATGCGCTAAAGCTGTATTCCCGCCCTTCGACAGGCTCAGGATAAACTAGCTTGCAGCTAGGCGGGAATACAGTGGTTTATTCGTAATGCTTTTTTTGTTTTGTCCCTGCGATGCAGGGATTTTTGTTCTGCTGGATTCCCGCCTACGCGGGAATGACAATTTTATATAGGGGATTTTCTATGACACTCAAAGCAATCATATTCGACGTTGACGGCACACTGGCAGATACTGAAGACGGTCACCGAAAATCATTCAACAAGGCGTTCGCCGAGAACGGACTGGATTGGAATTGGGACGTGGCGCTTTACGACAAGTTACTCAAAGTAACCGGCGGCAAAGAGCGTATCAAGTATTTCGTATCAGACTTTTTGCAGAACTACACCAAGCCAGAAAATTTCGACGACTTCGTGAAGCACCTCCACGCCGTCAAGACAGTCCACTACACCGCCATGTTGCGTGAAGGTTCGATTCCCTTACGCCCTGGCATCAAGCAACTCATCAACGATGCGCGCAAGGCTGGCATCACACTCGCCATCGCCACCACCACCACCGCAGAGAATGTGACTGCGCTTTTGGAGGTGGGCTTGGGTAAAGATTGGGCGAGCTACTTCGCCGCCAATGGCTGTGGCGACATCGTGCCACTAAAAAAACCTGCACCCGATATCTACAACTGGGTGCTGCACGAACTCAAACTCGCACCACAAGATTGCATCGCGCTAGAAGATTCTTACAACGGATTGCGCTCATCGTTGGCGGCGAACATCAAGACCTACATCACCACCAACCCTTACACATTGACACAAGATTTCACAGGCGCGGCGGCCGTGTTGGAGGACTTAAGCGACCTGCCCAGTTTTTACAAGATGATTGGGCTGCGCGCATAACACCATGCAGTCATTCCCGCCCTTCGACAGGCTCAGGATAAACTAGCTTGCAGCTAGGCGGGAATCCAGTGGATTATTCAAAAAGCTTTTTGCCTTTGCCACACAAAGAGTTATTTGATTGACTAGATTCCCGCTTTCGCCCGCAAGGATTGCGCCGTGGCTGTACGGAGCATTCTCTCCTACACCGCACGTAGCGCGGGAATGACGAGCTGCCGTAAGACAGCCCACCCCATTTCCTGCTACCCTTGCGGCCAATTTTTCAGTCGCACATCACCATGCAAAATTATCTTAAAAGAATCCTGACTGCTCGCGTCTACGACGTGGCCATCGAAACGCCGCTGGAGCATGCGCCTACACTCTCTGCGCGCACAGGCAATCGCATCCTGTTCAAGCGCGAAGACATGCAGCCGGTGTTCTCGTTCAAATTGCGTGGCGCGTATAACAAGATGGCACATCTGTCGCCCGCGCAACTCAAACAAGGTGTCATCGCGGCCTCGGCGGGCAATCATGCGCAAGGCGTCGCCATGTCTGCGCATCGCCTCGGTTGCAAAGCCACTATCGTGATGCCGACCACCACGCCGCAAGTGAAGATCGATGCGGTACGTCACTTCGGTCAGCGTTCGGTCGAGATCGTATTGCATGGTGACAG
Organism: Sideroxydans sp.; assembly: GCA_013140695.1. Classification (GTDB taxonomy): domain Bacteria; phylum Pseudomonadota; class Gammaproteobacteria; order Burkholderiales; family Gallionellaceae; genus Sideroxyarcus. The sequence continues at coordinate 6,096 of JABFSI010000122.1, forward strand.
CTACAGCGATGCTTACGCTCACGCACTGGCCCTGGAAAAAGAAAAGAAACTCACTTTTGTGCACCCCTTTGATGATCCATACGTCATCGCTGGACAAGGCACGATTGGAATGGAAATTTTGCGTCAGCATCAAGCCCCCATCCACGCCATTTTCTGCGCCATTGGCGGTGGCGGATTGATCGCGGGCGTGGCGGCTTATGTGAAACAAGTGCGCCCCGACATTAAAATTATTGGCGTGCAAACCACCGACTCCAATGCGATGTATCGCTCGCTCAAGGCCAAGAAACGCGTACAACTAAATGATGTCGGCCTGTTCTCCGACGGCACGGCCGTTAAATATGTGGGCGAAGAAACCTTCCGTATCTGCAAGCAATATGTAGATGAAGTCATCTTGGTGGATACCGACGAGGTGTGCGCTGCCATCAAAGACGTGTTCCAAGATACCCGCTCCATCCTCGAACCTGCTGGTGCGCTCGCCGTCGCTGGGGCGAAAGCCTACGCCAAGCGCGAACAACTCAAAGGCGAGACGCTCATCCCCATCGCTTGCGGTGCGAACATGAACTTCGATCGCCTACGTTTCGTGGCCGAACGCGCCGAGATTGGCGAGAAACGCGAAGCGATTCTTGCCGTCACCATCCCCGAGACCCCCGGCAGCTTTCGCAAATTCTGCGCCCTGCTAGGTAAGCGCAACATCACAGAATTCAACTATCGCTATGCCGACCCCAAGGCAGCACAGGTATTCGTCGGCATCCAAGTGAAGGACCAATCGGAAGCCTCTGACCTTATTGATAAGTTGCAACGTAGCAAATTGCCCACCTTGGATTTGAGTGACAACGAAATGGCGAAACTGCATCTGCGCCATCTCGTTGGTGGTCACGCACCGGAAGCCAAAGACGAGATCATGTTCCGTTTCGAGTTTCCAGAACGCCCTGGCGCGCTGATGAATTTCCTCAACAGCATGAGCCACAACTGGAACATCTCTCTGTTCCACTATCGCAACCACGGTGCGGATTACGGTCGCGTACTAGTCGGAATGCAAGTACCAAAGACAGATAAAAAGACGCTCAAGACCTTTCTTGACACCCTTGGCTACCCGTATTGGGACGAGAGCGACAATCCGGCTTATCAACTTTTTCTAGGTTAATAAAAAAAGATGGGGGACGTTGCCGACAAATTCACCGTAAAACATAACGCAAGCAGTTATGGCAAAGACTCCCTCTGACATCCAAGCTAGGAAGCAGACACTTCGGCAACGTATAATCGCCGCCCGCGACGAACTGACGCCAAGCTTACAGGCGCACTTGAGTCGGCAGATTGTGCGGCAGCTGTGTGGCTTAACGACCTATCAGTCAGCGCGCACGGTATTGGGTTACTTAAATTTCGGCTCGGAGTTACACAGTGAACTTTGGGTGCGGCAGGCGCTAATGGATGGCAAGCAGGTTTTATTGCCGCGCGTAAATAAAGCCAGCAAGCATCTTGAGTTGTTCGCGGTAAGCGACCTTGAGCGTGATGTAGCCGCAGGGATATGGGGGATTCGCGAACCTATCCTCGAACGCTGCGAGCATTTCAATGCATTGGGTAAGTTGGATTATATTTTGTTGCCCGGCGTTGCCTTTGATGCACAAGGTGAACGACTCGGATACGGTGGTGGGTTTTATGACAAATTGCTGGCCAGCTTGCCGCATCACCCTGCTTTAGTTGCTGGCGCATTCGCGTTACAGGTAGTAACAGAAATTCCGCACGAGAGCACCGACCGCAAGATAGATTGGTTGGTGACAGAGAATGAAACAATACGTTGTACTTTAGGGAGAGAGTAAAAATGGCAATACAACAACCAGACTACGATCCACAAGAAACCCAAGAATGGCTGGATTCGCTGCAATCCGTATTGGACAAAGAAGGCGGCGACCGCGCCCACTTCTTGATCGACCAACTTATCAATCATGCGCGCTTGGCAGGAGATGACCTTCCAATCAGTGCGACTACGCCCTACATCAACTCGATTCCGCTGGATAAAGAGGAACGCTCTCCTGGCAATCACGACATGGAGCATCGCATTCGCGCCTTGATGCGCTGGAACGCAATGGCGATTGTGTTGAACGCGAATAAAGAGTCTTCCGAGTTGGGCGGTCACATCGCCAGCTTCGCATCTGCCGCCACCTTGTATGACGTGGGCTTCAACCATTTCTTCCACGGCAAAACCGACACTCACGGCGGCGACTTGGTGTACTTCCAAGGTCACTCGTCTCCTGGCGTATACGCACGCGCCTTTATGGAAGGTCGCATCAGCGAAGAGCAACTGTATAAATTCCGCCAAGAAGTGGATGGTGAAGGATTGTCTTCGTATCCTCACCCTTGGTTGATGCCAAATTTCTGGCAGTTCCCTACCGTGTCGATGGGTCTCGGCCCTTTGATGGCCATTTACCAAGCGCGCTTCATGCGCTATTTGCAACACCGCAACTTGGCACAAACCAATGGCCGCAAGGTATGGGCTTACTTGGGCGATGGCGAGACGGATGAGCCAGAATCCTTGGGTGCGATCTCGATGGCCGGTCGTGAAGGCTTGGACAATCTGATCTTCGTCATCAACTGCAACTTGCAACGCCTAGATGGCCCAGTACGTGGTAACGGCAAGATCATTCAGGAATTGGAGGGTGTGTTCCGTGGCGCAGGTTGGAACGTCATCAAGGTGGTGTGGGGCGGCAAGTGGGATCGACTGTTGGCTAAAGACAAGTCTGGCCTGTTGCTGAAACGCATGGAAGAAGTCGTCGATGGGGATTACCAAACCTACAAATCCAAAGATGGCGCATACGTGCGCAAATATTTCTTCGGTAAATATCCCGAGTTGTTGGAGTTGGTTGCGGACATGTCGGACGACGAAATTTGGCGTTTGAATCGCGGTGGTCACGATCCACACAAAGTATTCGCGGCTTACGCAGCGGCTTCCAAGCACACTGGACAACCAACCGTCATCCTCGCCAAGACTGTCAAAGGTTACGGCATGGGTGATGCAGGTGAAGGCCAGAACACCACGCACCAACAAAAGAAGGTGGACGCGGACGCACTGCGTAAATTCCGCGACCGTTTCAACATTCCCGTCACTGATGAGCAGTTGCCAAAACTGCCTTTCGTGCGCCCTGAAGCAGGTAGCCAAGAAGAGAAATATCTGCGCGAACGCGGCGCGGTGATGGGGGCAATTCCTGCTCGCACGCCCGTAACCACTGCCTTGCAAATCCCCGAATTGTCAGCGTTTGATGCGTTGCTGAAGTCGAGTGAAGAGCGTGAATTCTCCACCACGATGGCGTTCGTGCGTTTGCTCGGCGTGTTGGTGAAAGACAAGAATATCGGCAAGCAGATCGTACCTATCGTGCCGGACGAGTCGCGCACCTTTGGGATGGAAGGCATGTTCCGTCAGCTCGGCATCTTCTCGCAGGTGGGCCAGTTGTACACCCCGCAAGATGCCGACCAGTTGATGTTCTACAAAGAATCCGAGACCGGACAAGTGTTGCAGGAAGGCATCAACGAAGCGGGCGGCATGGCCGACTGGATTGCAGCCGCTACCGCTTACGCCAACCACGGCGTGGCGATGATTCCCTTCTACATCTACTACTCAATGTTTGGCTTCCAACGTATCGGCGACTTGGCATGGGCGGCCGGTGATTTGCGTGCACGCGGATTCATGGTCGGCGGTACAGCAGGGCGTACCACATTGAACGGCGAAGGCTTGCAACATCAAGACGGTCACAGTCATTTGATGGCAGCGATGATTCCAAATTGCGTTTCCTATGACCCCACGTTCGCTTACGAGCTCGCGGTCATCGTGCAAAACGGTATGGAGCGCATGTACAAAAACCAAGAAGATGTGTTCTATTACCTCACGGTGATGAACGAGAACTACACCCACCCTGCCATGCCAAAGGGCGCGGAAGAAGGCATCATCAAGGGGATGTACAAGTTCAGTTCAAGCAAAGCAAAAGCAAAGAACAAAGTACAACTACTCGGTAGCGGCACGATCTTGCGTGAAGTCATCGCTGCGGCAGAATTGCTGGAGAAAGACTTCGGCGTGACATCAGATGTGTTTAGCGTCACCAGCTTTAACGAACTGCGCCGTGATGGCGTAGATTGTGAACGTTGGAACACGCTGCACCCCGAAGCCAAACCGCGCGTCAGCTACGCAGAGCAAGTCTTGGATGCGAGCATCCCCGTGATTGCGGCAACGGACTACATTCGCAGCTATTCAGAACAAATTCGCCCCTTCGTTAAAGCGCAATACAAGACGCTGGGCACAGACGGTTTCGGTCGCTCCGACACACGTAAAAAACTGCGTCGCTTCTTCGAGGTGGATCGTTTCTACGTGGCGGTTGCAGCATTGAAAGCCTTGGCAGATGAAGGCAAAGTGGATGCGAAGGAAGTGACGCGTGCGATTAAGCTGTACAAAATCAACGCCGACAAACCTAACCCCACCACGGTGTAATCAAGGAGAACGACGTGGCAGAAATCAATAAAGTACAAGTACCCGACATCGGCGGATTCAAAGGCGTCACTGTTATCGAAGTTGCTGTTAAAGCAGGCGATACGGTTGAGGTAGAACAAACCCTCATCACCGTTGAAACCGACAAGGCGACGATGGACGTGCCTGCGCCGTTTGCTGGCGTGGTCAAGGAAATGAAAATCAAAGTGGGCGACAAAGTGTCTGAAGGCGATTTAATTGCGCTCATCGAAGGCGGTGCTGCCGTGGCGAAAGCGGCTGCGCCCGTTGCCGCACCTCAAGCTGCCGTAACTGCTCCTGTGGTGGCTCCTCAAGCAGCAGCTGTTGTTGCGCCTGTTGCAGCATCACCCGTTATTGCCGCCCCAACTGGCGGTAGCGCCCACGCCAGCCCATCCATCCGTCGTTTCGCCCGTGAACTCGGCGTGAACCTAACCAAGGTTGGCGGTAGCGGCGAAAAAGGTCGTGTCACCAAAGAAGACGTGCAAAATTTCGTCAAGCAATCCTTGGCGCAACCTGCCGCTGCAACGGGCGGTGGTGCATTGCCTGGTCTGTTGCCTTGGCCAGATGTGGACTTCGCACGCTTCGGTGAAATCGAAAGCAAGCCGCTGTCACGCATCAAGAAAATCTCTGGCGCGAACCTGCATCGCAACTGGGTAATGATTCCCCACGTGACGCAGTTCGAAGAAGCCGACATCAGCGAGATGGAAGCCTTCCGCAAAGAATTGGGCGCGGAATATGCGAAGCAGAACCTGAAGATCACGCCGCTAGCATTCATGCTCAAGGCTTGCGCCATCACGCTGAAACACTTCCCCGATTTCAACGCATCGTTGGATACCAGCGGCGAAAATCTGGTGTTGAAGAAATACATCCACATCGGCGTGGCAGTCGATACGCCAAATGGATTGATGGTGCCGGTCATTCGTGACGTGGACAAAAAAGGCATCGTACAACTGGCTAAGGAATTGGGCGAAGTCAGCGCCAAGGCGCGTGATCTGAAGATCACCGCTGCTGACATGCAAGGCGGCTGCTTCTCCATCTCAAGCCTAGGCGGTATCGGTGGTACGGCGTTCACGCCCATCATCAATGCACCGGAAGTCGCCATCTTGGGCGTGTCCCGCTCCAGCATGAAGCCCGTGTGGAAAGACGGCGAATTCGTGCCGCGTCTGATGTTGCCGTTGTCGTTGTCTTACGAC
>JABFSI010000081.1 GCA_013140695.1 Sideroxydans sp.
CCCCCAGCTCCGACACCTCTTTGATTTCAGCCACGATGCGCTCAATGACGGCACGGTTAATACCGTAGCTGTCATCGCCCATCAAGGCTTCGCCAGAAAGTTTAAGTAGGATGCGTTTATAGGCGGGAGCGGTCATGGTTTAGCCTTTCTTCATAGAAGCAGCGACCGCAGCCACTTCAGCTGCGTAGTCTTCCACTTTCTTTTCAATACCTTCACCCACAATAAACATCTTAAATGCAGTCACAGTCGCGCCTTTGCTCTTCAGCAATTGCTCGATGGTTTGCTTGCCATCTTCCGCTTTAACAAACACCTGACCTAGCAAAGTCACTTCCTTAAGGAACTTTTGCACCGTACCTTCGGCGATTTTTTCCAACATCGCTTCTGGCTTGCCAGACTCTTTAGCTTTTTCGATAGCGATACGACGTTCAGTTGCGATGTCTTCTGGATTCACCCCAGACGCATCAACTGACTTGGGCTTGCTTGCTGCGATATGCATGGCCAAATCTTTGCCCAATGCCTCGTCGCCACCCGTGTAATTAACCATCACACCAATTTTGCTTCCGTGCAAATAAGTGGCCAGCTTACCCGTTGTGTTGTAACGCTCGATGCGACGCACAGTGATGTTCTCACCCAATTTCATCACCAAAGCCTTACGCACTTCTTCAACTGTGCCAGCGCCATTCACAAGAGCAACTGAAGACAATGCTTCCACATCTGCGGGTGCGCTTTGCGCGACGGTTTGCGCGACGTTTTTAGCGAACGCCACAAAGTCGTCATTCTTTGCCACAAAGTCAGTCTCACAGTTGATTTCTGCAACTGCACCCGTCTTGCCATCAGCCACCAAAAATGCACCTATAACACCTTCAGCGGTCACACGTGACGAGGCTTTACTTGCCTTTGCGCCACTCTTAATGCGCAACAATTCTTCTGCCGCTTTAGCATCGCCTTGTGTTTCAACCAATGCATTTTTACATTCCATCATGCCGAGACCCGTAGCCTCGCGCAGTTCTTTCACCATACTTGCGGTGATATCAGCCATATCAAACTCCAATTCAGTCAATTACAAAATCTAGTTACAAAAAAGGGGGCTTGCGCCCCCTCGTTGTGGTGGGCTTGCTTACGCTGCTGCGCCAGCTGCGATTTCCGCAGTCAATGCATTCGTTGCTTGCTCACGACCTTCCAAAATAGCATCCGCCACACCACGTGCGTACAAACGAATCGCTTGGCTAGAGTCATCATTGCCTGGAATGATGAAATCCACACCTGCTGGGCTATGGTTGGTATCCACCACGCCAATCACAGGAATGCCCAGCTTTTGCGCTTCGGTCACAGTGCCTTTTTGGTAACCCACGTCGATAACGAAGATAGCCGAAGGTAAACCGTTCATGTCTTTAATGCCGCCCAAGCTGCGCTCCAACTTTTCCAGTTCGCGGCGCAATACTAGGCCTTCTTTTTTCGATGCTTTGTCGATGCTGCCATCCGCAATCATCGCTTCCAATTCTTTGAGGCGCTTGATAGAGATTTGCACAGTCTTGAAGTTAGTCAGCATACCGCCCAACCAACGGTGATCCACAAAAGGCGAACCCGAGCGAATCGCTTCTTCGCGGATGATTTCGCGTGCTTGGCGCTTGGTTGCAACGAACAGAACGCTGCCTTTTTTGGAGGACACTTTGCGAACTTCTTTCATCGCATCGTTGAACATCACGACGGTTTTTTCCAAGTTCACAATATGAATTTTATTGCGATGACCAAAGATATAAGGAGCCATCTTTGGATTCCAGAAACGTGTTTGGTGACCAAAATGGACACCGGCTTCCAACATTTGACGCATAGTTACTGACATATTATTTTCCTATCGTTAAGGGTTTAGTCTTCCACTCGCCAGCCTGATCCCAAAAAGGGACACCCCAACATGAACGAGTGTGTGAATTCCTATTCATTCAGCAAATTGCCGCCTAAACAGGGCGCGCATTGTAACCGAAGCAGCACACTGGTTCAACTCAATCCAAGGGGAAAATTAGAGACTTTACATACACTTTCGGCTTGTTTGGCAGATGTGCCTGCCTAAAAGGCCTTCGCCAAGCAACCCACTAGCCTGCTACACGCACTTCCATACCCAGCGCTCGGATACGACTTGCAAAATTTTCCATTTGCTCTTTACTCAAGGCGGACATTCTTGCTGCCTCTTGTTGCAATGAGGGACGTGCCAAGCCGTAGAGCAGTACGCCTTGAGGCTTGTTGGGTTGATGCAGGGCAGTGGCAAGAAAATCCAAATAGTCGTTTTCATCTTGTTGGCTAGGTGCGATGCCATCCAAGGCGAACCAACATGTTTGTAGCCAAGTATTAGGACAGCAGCTGATGCTGGTGGCGAGGTTTTGCATAACCTTGTCCATTGTCATTTGGGTGTCGTTGATTTGCGCCATACCTGCTGCGCTTGCTCTATCCAGCTTGAACCAAACTTCGCCATTCAATTGTGCCATACGTCGCAAACCTTGCTGCACGTTGTCGCGCTGCATGAGACTGCCATTGGTGATGAGCACCAGTTTGAGGTCGGCGGGTTTGTGTTTGGCGATAACTTCGATGACTTCGGCAAACGCCTGCGCGCTGGTTGGCTCGCCGTTTCCTGAAAGGGCGATGTCGTTGATGCGGCGCGCTTCAGGTGGCACGCGTTGCATGAAATCACCGTGCTGAAGGTCATGCAAAAATCCACTCAATTCTTTCTCCAGCAACACCAAATCGACGGGTGGTGCAGTCCCGCGAGTGAGATTGGGTACTTGGCAATAGATACAACGCCAGTTGCAGGCGTTATTGGGATTAAGATTGATGCCGATGGAGATACCTCCAGCACGACGCGAGACGACTGGATAGACATATCGCAGTCCCGCACTATCGCGACTGTGGTCAGTCGTGCTTAAAATCGTCTCACTCAAGATTTAACCAATGGCAGGTATTTAGCGGGATCCACTGGTTTGCCCAGTTTGCGAATTTCAAAATGCAACTTCACTTGGTCGGCATCCGTGTTACCCATCTCGGCAATTTTTTGTCCCTTACTGACGCTCTGCCCTTCTTTCACCACAATCTGGTCGTTATGAGCGTAGGCGCTTAAGTAAGTTTTATTGTGTTTAATGATGATGAGTTTGCCGTAACCGCGCAGCCCACTACCGCTGTACACCACTTTGCCCGCCGCACTCGCCACAATCACCTGACTCCGCTTGCCCGCAATATCCACGCCTTTTCGATTTGCGCTTTCGGAAAACCCTGCGATGACTTTACCGCGAGTGGGCATGCCCCATTCCAGCGGCTCGTCCACGCCATCCTCTTTTGCCAACGTGGGCGTGGAGGGTTTAGGCGTTACAACGGTTGGCATAACGACTACGGGCGCGACGTTTGGTGTTCCCTCTTCTTGCATGCGTTCGGCTTTGGCTAGGGCATCCTCGGCATAAATCAACTTACCCACTTTGGGTTGCAAACGCACGCCGCCCAATGCAGGACGGGGTTGTGCGGCAATGGGCTTGGCTTCTGGCTTGGTTGGTGCGATTTCATTCAGCGGCACATCTAAACTTAATTGTTGGCCAATTTTGATGGCGGAAGGGTCGCTTAAATGATTCAGTTCGGCCACTTCGCGGTAATCCACCCCATTCACAAAGGCAATGCTGTACAGCGTGTCGCCTTTTTGTACGACATAAATTTTGCGTGCGCTGGTAGGCAGGTGTGCCGTAGCAGGTGTGTGTGGCTCTCCGTTCACGCTGCGCTCTTCGATAGGCGCTTTACGATGGCTAGGAGCGGGAGCACCACATGCGGACAACAAAACGGCAACCAATGTTGCCGAGACTAACGCTGAATGTTTTTTGGAGAACGAAACGACTGTCATGTTTTTCCCGACAACAAAGGTACAAATTTCACCGCGTCCAAACGTGTTTCACGAAACCCCGCTTCAGTGCGCTCGAATAAATAAAGGTACTGCTCTTGCGTGCCAATCGGCAGCACCATTCTACCACCCACGGCCAATTGTTCTTTGAGCGCATCCGATAGTGCAGGTGCTGCACACGCCATGATAATGCCATCGAAAGGCGCCCCATCGCTCAAGCCTGATGTGCCATCGGCGTAACGCACATTCACATTGCGTAGCTTCAAATCAAACAATTGTTTTTTGGCGCGCAAATATAAAGGCTGGATACGCTCGACGCTATAAACCTCTTTCGCCACGTGCGACAACACCGCCGCTTGATAACCGCACCCCGTACCTACTTCCAACACGCGCCCCAGCTGCTTGCTATTGCGCAATATCTCCGTCATGCGCGCCACAATGTAAGGCTGCGAAATCGTTTGCCCGTGGCCAATCGGCAGTGAAACATCGTCGTAAGCGCGCGAAGATAAAGCCTCATCAATAAACACGTGACGCGGCACACTGCTCATGGCGGCTAACACCACTTCATCTTGAATACCTTGCGTACGTAAACGTTCAATCATGCGACCTCGCGTGCGCGCCGAGGTCATGCCGATGCCTGCGTGCAAGGAATTCATGTATTACCACCTAACCACGCACGCACAGCCTCTATTTGACTGTATTGCGTGAGGTCGATTTGCAATGGCGTGATGGACACACTGCCCTGCGCAATCGCGTGAAAATCGGTGCCTTCGCCCGCATCTTGCGCTTTACCCGCCGCCCCCACCCAGTACACGGGCTGCCCATGCGGGTTGCTACTTTTAATTACCGGTTCGGCTTTATGGCGCTTGCCCAAGCGCGTTACCTGCATCCCCTGCAATTGCGCATACGGCACGTCAGGCACATTCACATTAAGCAACCAAGGCTGGACGTGTTGTTCTTTTTGAAAACGTTGCACCAACTCCACCGCCACCCTGCCCGCCGTGTCGTAATGCACAGGTTCATGTTTAGCCATCGAGATTGCAATGGCGGGGATGCCAAGCAGAAAACCTTCTGTGGCTGCCGCCACCGTACCCGAATAAATGGTGTCATCGCCCATGTTCGCGCCAGAATTAATACCCGACACCACCATATCGGGCTGCGTATCTAACATGCCCGTCACCGCCAAATGCACACAATCAGTCGGCGTGCCGTCCACATAATAAAAGCCACTTGCAGCGCGTTTCAGATTCAACGGCCGATTCAGAGTCAGCGAATTACTCGCTCCGCTGCGATCACGCTCCGGTGCGACTACCACCACCTCGGCAATCGCCGCAAGATGCTGCGCTAAACACGCCAGTCCAGCAGAAAAATAACCGTCATCGTTGGAAATTAAAATACGCATCAGAAAACTCGAATTCATTATGAGCGGCGAATTTTACTTGAGAAGGGGATGCGGCCGCCTGATTCATTGCTTGATGCCTTGCGTGCTTGAACACACTCACCATCGAAATCTATTGCTTCATTTATGTCGGATAGATAATAATGAGAACGCACGTTCTGTACCCACACGCACTTCAATTTCGCATTAATGACTATGGCAACTAACAAATACGACGAATCCAGCTTCAAAGTTTTACGCGGCCTAGAACCAGTCCGCCAGCGTCCTGGGATGTACACCAATCTGGAATCCCCCAACCATCTCATCGCCGAAGTCGTGGATAACGCCTGTGATGAAGCTTTGGCTAATTTCGCCAAAAATATCAGTGTCATCGCCCATGCCGACGGTTCGGTGTCTGTGCAAGATGATGGACGCGGCATTCCTGTGGGCATTCATGCCGAAGAAGGCATATCCGTCGTTGAAGTGGCTTACACCGTTCTGCACTCCGGCGGCAAGTTCGACAAGGATTCCGGCGGCGCTTATAAGTTCGCAGGCGGCTTGCATGGGGTGGGCGTGGCAGTCACCAATGCCCTATCCCTCAAGTTAGAAGTCACCGTACATCGCGACGGCGGCGAACATTTCATTCGCTTCATCAATGGCGTGGCGGCTGCACCATTAGCGCGTGTGGCGGAATGTCCAAAAAAACGTAGCGGCACGATGGTGCGCGCGTGGCCGGACTCTAAATATTTCGATGTGCCCAATGTCATCCTGCCGCAACTGGAGCGCGCGCTGCGCTCCAAAGCCGTATTGTTGCCCGGCGTGAAAGTCAGTTTATTCACTGAAAAAACTGGCGAGACCCGCACCTGGACTTATCCCGATGGCTTGCGTGGCTACTTGAATGAAGCCATGGCAGAGCAAGAAATGGCTGTGTCGATTTTTGCGATGGAGAAATTCATTCCCAAGGGCGGCGATAGTGGCTATGCCGAAGGTGAAGGGGCTGCTTGGGCAATCGTGTGGTCGGCTGAAGGCGCGATTGTGCGCGAGTCTTACGTTAATCTGATCCCCACTTGGTCGGGCGGAACGCATGATTCCGGCTTGCGGGATGGCGTCTTCAATGCGGTGAAAAGCTTTGCCGAGCTGCATGGCCTTTTGCCTAAGGGCGTTAAATTAGTGCCAGAGGATGTATTTTCACGCGCGAGCTTTGTGTTGTCTGCCAAGGTACTCGATCCGCAATTCCAAGGCCAAACCAAGGATAAACTGGTGTCGCGTGATGCCTTGCGGTTGGTATCTTTGATGGTGAAAGATCCGCTCGATTTGTGGCTGAACGAGCACATAGACTTCGGCAAGCGCATCACCGAACTGGCCATTCAACAAGCGCAAACCCGACTCCGCTCGGCGCAAAAGGTAGAAAAGAAAAAAGGCTCGTCTGTTGCTGTTTTGCCCGGCAAGCTCACCGACTGTAGCTCCAGCGACCCCACGCGCACCGAACTATTCTTGGTTGAGGGAGACTCTGCGGGAGGGTCTGCCAAACAAGGCCGCAACAAAGAATTCCAAGCTGTGCTCCCCCTACGTGGCAAAGTGCTCAACACCTTCGAGGTGGAAAAAGACCGTCTGTTTGCCAACAATGAGATCCACGACATCTCAGTCGCCATCGGGGTTGATCCGCATGGCCCAGAGGACACGGTTGATTTATCCGGCATGCGTTACAACGGCATCTACATCATGGCCGATGCCGATGTTGACGGCGCGCACATCTCCACCCTGCTGCTAACTTTATTCTTCCGCCACTTCTACCAAGTAGTGTTGGCGGGGAAAATCTATCTCGCGCAACCGCCCCTATTCCGCGTTGATGTGCCTGCACATGGCAAAAAGCCCATTCGCAAGATTTACGCACTCAACGAAGGTGAACTCTCTGGCATTGAAGATCGCCTACGCCAAGAAAAGGTGCGCGAAGGCAGCTGGAGCATCTCGCGCTTCAAAGGCTTGGGCGAAATGAATGCCGAACAACTGTGGGACACCACGCTCAATCCAGACACCCGCCGCTCATTGCGCGTTAATGTTGCGGCAGTGCCGTACCAAGAAAATATGGACATGTTCAACATGCTGATGGGCAAACACGAAGCCTCGACCCGCCGTGCCTGGTTGGAGTATCACGGTAATGAAGTCGAGGGGGACATCTAAATGACTATCCAAAACAACGACCAACCCACCCTCTTCCCCGATGAAGAAGTGAATGTGATTGAAACTGAAACACCAGAAAACGCACCTGTTGCAACGGAAGGCAATGGCGGTGGAAAGCAATTCGCACCCCTCGCCCCCTTCCCCGAAGGCGATGATGTGCCGATCTCCATGTATGCCGAGCGTGCCTATTTGGAATATGCCATCTCCGTCGTCAAAGGCCGCGCCCTGCCCGATGTATGCGATGGGCAGAAGCCTGTACAGCGCCGTATCTTGTACGCCATGCGTCAGATGGGATTGAGTCACGGCAACAAACACGTGAAATCCGCCCGAGTCGTGGGTGATGTGCTGGGTAAATATCACCCGCATGGTGACTCTTCCGCCTATGAAGCGATGGTGCGATTGGCGCAGGATTTCTCGCTGCGCTATCCACTGGTGGATGGACAAGGTAACTTCGGCACACGCGATGGCGACAATGCCGCCGCCATGCGCTACACCGAGGCGCGCCTCACGCCGCTGGCTGATTTGTTGCTGTCTGAATTGGATATGGGCACGGTGGATTTCGTGCCGAATTACGACGGTGCGTTCCAAGAGCCGGCCATGTTGCCAGCACGTTTGCCGATGGTGTTGCTGAACGGCGCATCGGGTATCGCGGTGGGTATGGCGACCGAGATTCCATCACATAACCTACGCGAAGTGGCTTCTGCTGCGGTGCAATTGGTACGCGATGCTAGCCTCTCTGATGAAGCACTACTTGCCTGCATTCCTGGCCCAGATTTTCCGGCGGGCGGGCAAATTATCTCGTCTCCGCGTGACCTGCGCGACAGCTATTTGAGCGGACGCGGCTCTATCAAAATGCGCGCGCGTTGGAATGTAGAAGAACTAGCACGAGGCCAATGGCAGATCGTGGTGTATGAATTGCCGCATGGTGTTTCGACCAAAAAAGTGCTGGAAGAAATCGACGAGCTGAGCAATCCCAAAGTCCGCGCAAACAAAAAAAGCTTGTCGCCCGAGCAGGTACAGAACAAGCAATTATTGCTGTCCGTGCTGGATGCGGTAGCAGATGAATCTGATAAATCACAAGCAGTTAGGTTGGTTTTCCAACCTAAATCCTCACGTCAAACCCAAGACGAATTGATGAACGTCTTGCTCACCCACACCAGTTTGGAATCCTCCACTTCGCTCAATCTCACCATGATTGGGCTGGATGGCAGGCCGCAACAAAAATCACTGCCGCAGATCATTCGTGAGTGGGTCACATTCCGTTTAGCTACCGTGCGCCGCCGTTGCGAACATCGCTTGATGCAAGTCAACGACCGCCTGCATATCTTGGAAGGACGCATGGTGGTGTTCTTGAATCTGGACGAAGTCATCGCCCTTATTCGTGAATCTGACGATCCCAAGGCCGCATTGATCGCACGCTTTGAATTGTCCGAACGCCAAGCCGAAGACATCTTAGAAATCCGTCTGCGCCAACTGGCGCGTATGGAAGGCATTCGCATCGAGAAAGAAATCAAGCAACTCGACAAAGAGCGCAAAGACCTCACTCGCTTGTTATCAAAAGAGAGCGCCTTGCGCGAGCAAGTCGCCATTGAGATCGATGCTGACATGCAAACTTTTGGTGATGAACGTCGCACCTTGATTCAAGAATCGCAACGCGCCGCCCCCGTCAATACGGTGGTGGATGAACCCGTCACCGTGCTCATCTCCAAGAAACATTGGGGACGTACGCGCCAAGGTCACGGTCTTGATCTCACCAATTTACCCTTCAAAGATGGCGATGGATTGCTGGCCAAGTTCGAATGCCGCACCACCGACCATTGCATTGTCATCTGCGATAACGGCCGTGCATGCAGCATTCCTATCGCACAATTCCCGTCAGGACGGGGCGACGGCGTACCACTTGCCACTCTTATCGAGCTCGCCAGTGGCGCCAAGATTGCACACGTGATTTGCGGTAAAGCAGATCAAGCCGTGCTCATCTCCACCTCGGCAGGTTATGGATTCACTGCCACCTTGGGCGACATGGTGGGCCGCAACAAGGCCGGCAAACAATTCATCAGCGTAGAAAAAGAAGCCATCCTGCCACCCGTCACCTACACCCCAACGGCACAATCTGTTGTGGCCGCTGCATCAAGCGATAGCCGCTTGTTGGTGTTCCTGTTGAGTGAGATGAAGCACCTGCAGAGCGGTGGCAAAGGCGTGATTGTGATGGGGCTAGCGGAAGGTGCCGAACTTGTTGCGACCAGTGTCATCAGCGAAGCCAAGGTGGAAGTCGGCGGCACGACCGGTTCGCGTGAACACACCATCAAGCTTTCTGGTGAAAACTTGCAGAGTTATTTTGGCAAGCGTGCGCGGGGGGGCAAAGCCTTGGCTGCGAAATTCAAACCCAGCAGATTTGTGCTGACATCGGTATAGAGAATGGTGGGAGGTACAAGTTTCGAACTTGTGACCTGTCGCGTGTGAGGCGACCGCTCTACCCCTGAGCTAACCTCCCGATTGGAGGGTGCGAATTTAAGCATAGCACTCTCAAACGGGTCAATTTCTTTATCGCGGCAAACCTTCTGACGTAAAATGCGCGCCTCCGAAATTGGCCTTAACGCCCCTCATTTAGAAAGTATCACCATGACAGTTCGTACTCGATTCGCTCCCAGCCCGACTGGCTATTTGCACATCGGCGGCGCTCGCACCGCCCTCTTCTCTTGGGCCTACGCACGCAAGCATGGCGGAACATTCATTTTGCGTATTGAAGACACCGACCTTGAGCGTTCCACGCCCGAAGCCGTACAAGCGATTTTGGATGGTATGAACTGGTTGGAATTGAATTACGACGAAGGTCCGTTTTATCAGATGCAACGTATGCCGCGTTACAAGGAGGTGATTCAGCAGATGTTGACTGAAGGGACGGCCTATTACTGCTATACCTCCCCCGCCGAATTAGATGCGTTACGAGAAGCGCAACGTGCACGTGGGGAAAAGCCGCGTTACGACGGCAGATGGCGGCCTGAAGTGGGCAAGACCTTACCTGCGATTCCCGCTGGCATTACGCCGGTGGTGCGCTTCAAAAATCCAACTGATGGTGTGGTGACTTGGAAAGATATGGTCAAGGGCGACATCGAATTCAGCAATGCCGAACTCGACGACCTCATCATCGCCCGCTCTGAAGGTACGCCCACTTATAACTTCTGCGTGGTGGTGGATGATTGGGATATGGGTATCACGCAAGTTATTCGCGGCGACGACCATGTGAACAACACGCCGCGTCAAATCAACATCCTTAAAGCACTGGGCGCGACCGTGCCCAACTACGCACACCTCTCCATGATTCTGGGGGACGATGGCGCGAAGCTGTCCAAGCGTCACGGCGCGGTCAGCGTGATGCAGTACGACGAGGAAGGCTACTTGCGCGAAGCTGTTATCAACTACCTCGCACGCTTGGGTTGGTCGCATGGGGATGATGAAGTGTTCACCGTCGAGCAGTTCTGCGCATGGTTTGACCTCGACCACATCACCCCTTCGGCCGCGCAATTCAACACCGAGAAATTGCGCTGGATGAACAATCTCTACATGAAGCAAATGGACAACGACGAGCTCGCAGCCAGAGTGCTCCCCCGTATTAAAGCGCGTGGCATCAAGGTCAGCGATACGCCCTCACTTGCAGCCATCGTGGGCTTGTATAAAGAGCGCGTTTCCACATTGAATGAACTGGCGACTGCGGCAGAAATTTTTTACACCGACGTCACCCCAGATTCAGCATTGCTGGACGCTCAACTCACTGCGGAATCCATTCCCGCTGTGCAAGATTTCGCTACAAAAATCGCCACGGTTGCATGGGAAACCAGCGCCATCAGCGCAACAATTAAAGAAGTCATCACCCAACATAATTTGAAAATGCCCAAACTCGCTATGCCCTTGCGTGTCATTTTGACAGGGCAAGCACAAGCTCCTTCCGTTGATGCTTTGGTGGTTTTATTCACGCGAGAAATGGTGCTAGCTCGCATTGAGAAAAGTCTCTCTAAAAAAACTTGATGAGTTGCTTTACAAGGTAGGGTCTCGTCACTATAATGCGCGCTCTTTTCGGGGGCACCCTGGGGGTATAGCTCAGCTGGGAGAGCGCTTGCATGGCATGCAAGAGGTCAGCGGTTCGATCCCGCTTATCTCCACCAAAAAGAAAATGTAGCACCGCAGTCCCCATCGTCTAGAGGCCTAGGACACCGCCCTTTCACGGCGATAACACGAGTTCGAATCTCGTTGGGGACGCCAAATAACAAAAAAGCCTCGCAGTGATGCGAGGCTTTTTTACTTTTACGGGATGATCACTATGTGCGGAATTTGCGGCGAATTACGTTTCGATAAACAAACACCTCATCCCGATCTCATTAAGCGTATGAGCGCCAAGCTGGCACGGCGCGGCCCTGATTCTCAAGGGATGTTTAACGATGGCGCGGTTGCTTTTGGGCATCGACGCCTGTCCATCATCGACCTATCTGAACAAGCCAAGCAGCCCATGGTTGATGAAACGCTCCAACTCACCTTGGTGTTCAACGGCACCATTTACAACTACAAAGAACTACGTGCCGAATTGCAGGCGATGGAATATGAATTTTTTTCCGAGGGAGATAGCGAGGTTATCCTCAAGGCTTATCACGCGTGGGGGGAACAATGCGTCGAACGTTTTTATGGCATGTTCGCTTTTGCCATTTGGGATAAGCGCTCACAAAAACTCTTTCTAGCACGCGACCGCTTTGGCATAAAACCCCTGTATTACGCATTAGATGGGGCATCACTGCGTTTTGCCTCAACCTTGCAAGCCTTAATTGCCGCAGGCGGTGTAGATACCAGCATTGACCCCATCGCACTACATCATCAGCTGACACTCCACGCCTCTGTACATGCCCCACGCACCTTGCTTAATGGTGTAAAAAAACTTCCGCCTGCCCACTGCATGACTTTTACAGCAGAGGGAGAAGTCACACTACGGCGCTATTGGTCATTGAATGCCACGCGTCCCAGTGCCTCATTAAGTGAAGCCGACTGGCTGCTTGCAACACGTTACGTGCTAAAAAAATCTGTCGAGCGCCATCGCCTTGCGGCAGATGTTCCCGTCGGTGTTTTGCTTTCAGGCGGACTCGATTCCAGTCTTATCGTAGGATTATTAGCTGATCATGTAGAAGACCTACACACTTTCTCCATTGGCTTTGAAGACATCGGCGGGGATGCCGAAAAAGGCGACGAGTTCGAGTATTCAGACCAAGTGGTCGAACGCTTCCACACACATCATCACAAATATCTGATTCCCAATAGCGAAGTGCTCAAGCGCTTACCTGAAGCGGTATGCAGCATGTCAGAACCAATGGTGAGTCAGGACAACATTGCCTTCTATTTATTGGCAGAAAAAGTATCTCAAGAGGTGAAGGTGGTGCTGGCAGGTCAAGGGGCGGACGAGGTGTTTGGCGGTTACTTCTGGTATCCGCAGATGGATGCTGCGCAAGGTGCCTCACTCGAAAAATTTCGTTCGCACTATTTCGATCGCGACCATGCCGAGTATTTAGAAACCGTCACTGCGCCATTCCACACCCCCGACGTCAGTAGCGCATTCGTACAACGCGAACTTTCACAAGCCAATGCCGACACGTTTCTCGACCAAGTATTGCGCTTCGATGTCACCACCCTCATCGTGGACGACCCCGTCAAACGTATGGACAACATGAGCATGGCGTGGGGATTAGAAGCGCGCGTACCATTTTTAGACCATGAATTAGTCGAATTAGCCGCGCGTATGCCGCCCGAATTACGCCTCAAAGAAGGCGGCAAATTCCCGCTTAAAGCCATTGCGCGCGGATTAATTCCTGATACCGTCATTGATAGACCCAAAGGTTACTTCCCTGTGCCCGCATTGAAATATGTACGCGGAGAAATTTTACAATTCATGCGCGATATTTTGATGTCAGAAGCGTGTGTAAAGCGCGGCGTGTTTAATCGCGCTTATGTAGAAAAATTACTGGCCGCCCCTGAATCTTATTTCACGCGACTCAACGGCAGTAAATTGTGGCATCTCGCATTGTTGGAATACTGGCTTCAGCTCAATGTTGATTAGCGTGCGAAATAACACCTTAACTATCCCTGCACTCCCCTCATCAACTTCCGAATGTTTTGCGCATCCGGCTGTAACACCACCCCCCGCTCGGTAATCAGCCCCGTTACCAATTCAGCAGGGGTCACATCAAACGAGGGATTGCGAATCTTCACCCCTTCTGCCGCCCAATGATAGTCGCGGAAGCCCTTTACCTCTTCTACAGAGCGCTCCTCGATGGGGATGTCCTTGCCCGTGGCGATATTCAGGTCGATGGTCGAAAGAGGGCATGCCACATAGAACGGGATGTTGTGGCGCTTGGCCAGCACCGCCACCATGTAGGTACCGATCTTGTTCGCCACATCACCGTTGGCCGCCACGCGATCCGTGCCGACCACCACCGCGTCGATCTCACCCTGCGCCATCATGTATCCCGCCATATTGTCGGTGATCAGCGTCACGGGGATGTTCTCCTGCACCATCTCCCACGCCGTCAGCCGTGCGCCTTGCAGGAAAGGCCGCGTCTCGTCTGCGATGACGGAGATCTTCTTGCCCGCCTCCACCGCCGAACGGAACACCCCCAGCGCCGTGCCCCACCCCGCCGTCGCCAACGCCCCAGCATTGCAATGCGTCAACACCCGCGCGCCGTCCTTCAGTAAGGCCGCGCCGTGTGCACCCATCGCCTTGTTGATACGGATGTCCTCGGCCAATATCTCATGCGCCTCGGCCAGCAGGCGCTGCGCTATCTCTTGTGGGGATTGTGTCGCGACGCCCTCCCAAACCTTGCGCATCCGCTGCAACGCCCAGAACAGATTCACCGCCGTCGGGCGGCTTGCCACCAGCACCTTGAAGCCTTCCTCCATGCCTGCGTTAAAAACCACCGCATCGTCATTCCCGCGAAAGCGGGAATCCAGTTTATTGAAAGCACTGGATTCCGGGTCAAGCCCGGAATGACGACCTTCCAAGGCATTGCTCAACTTCAACGCCTCCAGCGCCACCCCATAAGCCGCCGCCACGCCAATCGCCGGCGCCCCGCGCACCACCATACTGCGGATGCCTTCTGCCACCGAAGCGGCAGTGTAGTAACTCAGGTATTCAAAGGCGGCTGGCAGGATGCGCTGATCCACCATCTCCAGCCGATTGTTGAACCAACGCAAGGTTTCGACTTTCATTTCTGTTGAACTCATAGCGAAGCTCCATCAAAAGTATCAACAACTAACGCCAGTGGATTAACCCCCTCGATACACCCTACGTTTAGCCTGAAATGCCCTGGCTTGCTTTGAGGTTCGTGGAAAGTGTAAATCCCACATTTGTTGCAAAAATGGTGCTTGGCAGTTTTAGAACCAAACTGATACGTTGATAACGAATCGCCAAGCACCTCTACATTCATATCTTCAGGGGGCACAGTGAACGCAGTCATCACTGCTCCCTTGCGAATACAAATCGAACAATTACAACGCAGCCCATTGGTGATTTCAGGAGCCGAAAATAGATACGAAATTGAGCCGCAGTGACAACCACCTTTATATTTTTTCAATTCCATTTCTCCCATAGCCAACTCAATCCACTTTATCTCTTTGCCCCAATATCCTTGCCAATCGCGCCTGCCAGACCAACTTCATATTCATTCACTGCTGCCAAAAAGAATTCACGCATATCTTCCAGCGCAACTTGAATCCCAATGGACTCAAACCCTTCATCGTCAGCATCGAGCGGCACATTGCCGATCAGCACCTCTTTCGCGTATTCGCGCTGGAATGATGGATCGGCCTGTGTTCCTGCATCGAGGATGTCTTGTATCGTTTTGCCGCGTTGCATCAGGATCATCAAGTCGTACAGGTCGCGCGACCGCACTCTTTGCGAGATGAGCCAGGACTTCATGTTGAACAAGGCTTCTTCATCGGCGATGCTGAAGCAGGTTTTGCTTTTGATTCTTTTCATTCCCGCAAAGTGGCGATAGGGAACGTCGTCGCGAGCGAAGAATGTGACCTTCACGCCGCCGATGATGTGGTCTCGGCTTTGCAATAGCAGGTCAATGCCGTTGATGCGCGCTTGCGATATTTTCCAGGCTGGGGTGGCGAATTCGTGAGGGATGCCATGCTGGCTCAAATTGATCAGGATGGAATCCACGCGGTTTTTTGACATGGACTTTTCAGGCAACCAGAAATCCAAGTCTTCACTCAATCGGTAGCCAATCTGGATGGAGAGTGCCGTGCCGCCGATCAGGACAAAGCCTTTCATCAAAGGCTCTTTCGCCAGCACTTCGAATACGTGCCGAGTGCGCTCTGGCATGCAATCAAGCTTGAGCATGCAGTGCCTTTTCGATGTTGCCCAACATCCTATTCAAGGTAGGTGCGGTTGCTTGGTGCTTGATCGTGAACTTGTCGATGGAACGGCGTAATGGATTAGTACCAAAATGGACCGCAACTTTTGCCATATCTTCAAATAGACCTCGCTCCACCACCTTGTCGATCAGCAGCGCATCGGACATAGCAGAGTTGCTCCAGTCGTAGGGGAAGGACAAATCTAGGCTGGCGGACTTGCGTGGGGATGGTGTAGCCACTTCGTGTGAACTGACCAAATTCAGACTCACCGATAGGATGCGATTGAGACGATTCACCCCAATCTCATTGATGGAACCATTCTCCAACCCATTGATGGTTGCGCGCGAAACATCGGCCAAGCTCGCCAACTCGGCCTGACTAACGCCCGCCTTGAGACGGGATTGCTTGATTTGAAGCCCTGCGGTTTTGAGATTTAGGAGCATTGGATGGATGCTACTCAAGGCAAGCTTTGAATGTCAAATATATTTGACACTCGTTTGAGATGAACTTCCACACGGCTAGTCGCCCTCAAATTCACACAACGCAAACACTTTCTGCCCCAGCTTCTCCAACCTTGCACGTCCACCGATATCCGGCAGGTCGATGATGAAACAACATTCGACGATATTGCCGCCCATCTTTTCGATGAGGATGCAGGCGGCTTCGGCTGTACCACCTGTAGCGATGAGGTCGTCCACCAGCAATACCCTTTCGCCTTTCTGGATGGCATCGGTGTGGATCTCGATGCGGTCGGTGCCGTATTCAAGTGCGTAGTCGTGGCCGATGGTCTCGGCAGGCAGCTTGCCTTTCTTGCGGATGGGTACAAAGCCTTTGCCCAAGGCATAAGCCAATGGCGCACCGAGGATGAAGCCGCGCGATTCGATGCCGGCGATCTTGTCTATCTTTATATCTTTGTAGCGACGCACCAGTTCATCCACCGTGGCGCGAAAGCCATCTGAGTCTTTGAGCAAGGTAGTGATGTCGCGAAACTGGATACCTTGTTTGGGGTAATGCGGGACGGTGCGTATCTTCGATTTGATGGGCATTTCGTTTTCCTATTCAGCTCTGTTGCTTCCATTCATCCTTCGATACGGCTGCGCCTACTCAGGACGAACGGAACGGGTTTCAACTACGTTTCTTATATTCGACGAATTTTTCCTTCACTGCGTGCATCTGTTGAGCGGTAAGTATCTGCGGCGTACCGACTTGCAGGGTGCGCCAATAGATCTCGCACAGATATTCGACTTCTTGCGCAACGGACAGTGCATCAGCCAAGTCTTTACCCAAGGCGATCATGCCGTGGTTACCTAGCAGGCAAGCCTTGCGGTCGCGCAACGCTTCGAGTGCGAGGTCGGAAAGGTTCTGCTCCCCAAAGATGGTGTACGGTGTGCAACGGATGCTGTCGCCGCCTGCGATGGCGATGTGGTAATGCACCGCTGGCACGTCGCGTCCCAGGCAAGCGATGGTGGTGGCGAAGGTGGAGTGCATGTGCAGCACCGCGCCGATCTCGGGACGGGCTACGAAGATGTCGCGGTGGAAGCGCCATTCGCTGGAAGGTTTGCCGCCTTGCAGCACCTTACCTTCCAAATCCATGTGCACCATGCTGTCAGTTGTCATCTCCGCCACCGGCAACGCTGATGGCGTGATGAGCATGCCTTCCCCATGTCGCACCGAGGCGTTACCTGCGGTGCCGCGGTTAAGACCCAGTTCGACTAGGCGACGCGAAGCAGCTAGGAGTTGTTGGCGGGATTCTTGTTCGCTCATGATCAGCCTTTCAGTACGCGCCCTGCAATGGCTTGGAGTTTCTCTTTCATCGTCGCATCGCGCGCTTCTGGCGCGGTGATGAGTGCGTATTGCAACGCACTGCGGCAACCGCATTCACAGGCTTTGGCATCAGCACCCACGCGCGGCACGACTTGTTTCACCAACGTCTTGGCTTTGTCCGCATTCTCCAACAACACTTTGATGATCTGATCCACGGTCACGTGGTCGTGGTCGGGATGCCAGCAGTCGTAATCGGTGACCATCGCCACGGTGGCGTAGCACAGCTCGGCTTCGCGGGCGAGTTTGGCTTCGGGCATGTTGGTCATGCCGATGACGTCGCAACCCCATTGGCGATATAGCTCAGATTCAGCGAGGCTGGAGAACTGCGGCCCTTCCATCACCAGATAGGTGCCGCCACGCAAAGCATTGATGCCTGCGTCTTTCGCTGCTGCTTCGATATGGTCTCCGAGGCGTTTGCACACTGGATGCGCCATAGAGACGTGCGCCACCAAGCCTGTGCCGAAAAAGGATTTGTTGCGAGCGAAGGTGCGGTCGATGAACTGGTCGACGATGACGAAGGTGCCGGGTTTCAGATGTTCACGCAGTGAGCCGACCGCACTGACCGAGATGACATCGCTCACCCCTACTCTTTTAAGTGCATCGATGTTGGCGCGGAAGTTGATTTCGGATGGCGGTATCTTGTGACCTCGGCCGTGGCGCGGCAGGAAGGCCAGTTTCACGCCATTGAGTTCGCCGAACAGTAATTCGTCCGACGGCTCACCAAACGAGGATCCCACCTTCTCCCAGCGTTTGTTCTCTAACCCTGCGATGTCATACACACCGCTTCCCCCGATGATTCCGATACTTGCCTGCGCCATGTCTTTTCCTACGTTTGAATGGAGGCGAGATTGGAACAGGAAACCCCGCCTACCTCAAGGTCAAAACAGAACTTTGTGAGCTTTCTCACAGACCCTGCACCTGTTCCAACTTACTATGCGCTCCCTTTCTATCAAACACTCAAGGAGCACACCATGAAAATTAACGTTGGAAGTACAGACCGCATTCTGCGTATCGTTGTTGGCCTCGCCCTCATCGGCCTGACATTAGCTGGCACGATTGGCGTTTGGGGCTGGATCGGCGTCGTGCCTTTGTTGACCGGCGTATTTAAGTTCTGTCCTGCTTACACCATGCTCGGCATGAACACCTGCCCAATGGAAAAGAAATAAGCGGTTCGTTTTACCTCTACGCCCGATTCGTTCGGGCGTTTTTCATTCAGGAGACATTAATTTATGCATACAAAAATCATCACCGCCGCATTGCTCGCATTCAGTGCTGTAACGGCTTACGCAGATAACAACCTCGACACACTCAAGGAAGAAAGTCGCACGGCGGCCATGCCTTTCCTCAAAGCATTAGCTGAAGAAAATAAAAAAGCCGTGCAAGAAGGCGGCCCTGAATCTGCCGTTAAAGTGTGTAAAGACATCGCCCCCAAAATGGCGAGCGAACTCTCTCGCCAAAAAGGCTGGAAGGTGACCCGCGTCAGCATGAAGGTGCGCAACCCCATGATTGGGACAGCGGATGCGTGGGAACAAAAAGCCCTGAAAAAAATGGAAGCCCGTTTAGCCAAAGGCGAGAAACCCGAGACGCTGGAAGTCGCTGAAATCGTTAAAGGGGCGGATGGCAAGACCTTCCGTTACCTGAAAGGCATCGTGTTGCAACCTGGATGCGTGAGCTGTCACGGTAAATCTGAAGAGATTCCAGAAGCGGTTAAAGCTAGCCTTGCCGCCGAATATCCGCATGACCAAGCCACAGGCTACGCCCCTGGCCAATTGCGCGGCGGTTTGAGTATTCAACGCAAGCTGTAATACAACGCCCAACATCAAGGCGGAGGTGGCTATTCAGGCCGCATCCGCCTTTTTTATTACAGAGCTTTAAGGTGAATTCTGGTAAATTTCGCCCACTATGACCGATACCTCACAACACGCTGAATTACAAATTACCGGGATGCGCTGCGCTTCTTGCTCTTCCCGTTTAGAAAAATCGCTTAACCAAATTCCTCACGTGAATGCCGTGGTTAATCTGGCGACTGAAAAAGCCAGCGTCACTTATGACGCGACGCTAACCAATCTCGATGAGTTAATTAAATCAGTGCAAGACACGGGATTCGATGCGCATGTGGCACGAGATTTCGCCGCTGAAAAACTCACCCGCGACGCCTTATTTGAGCAAGAGAAAAAACAATTTTTTATTGCCCTCGCGCTTATTTCGCCATTGCTGCTAGGCATGCTGTTGATGGTGTTTGGCGTGCATCTTGATTTACCTGTGTGGACGCAATGGCTGTTGGCAACACCGGTGCAATTTTGGATTGGTCAACGCTTCTATCGCGGCGCATGGGCAAGCGTTAAACATGGCAGTGGCAATATGGATTTGTTAGTGGCATTGGGGACGAGTGCAGCCTACTTTATGAGTCTCGCCATCATGTTGCTTGACCTTCATCAGCCCGTGTATTTTGAAGCGGGTGCGATGCTGATTACGCTCGTGCTATTGGGTAAATTACTGGAAGCGAATGCCAAACGCAAAGCCACTTCTGCGCTCGAAGGTCTCATCAATTTGCAACCCAAGACGGCGCACGTGGAGCGCGACGGGGTGGAAATGAATGTGCCATTGGGACAGTTCCGCCCAGACGATATTTTTATCGTGCGCCCTGGCGAAAGCGTGCCCGTGGATGGGGTGGTGCTGGAAGGCGCATCGAGCTTGAATGAAAGTATGTTGACAGGTGAAAGTCTGCCCCAAGCTAAAACAATTCACGACAAGGTATATGCCGCCACGCTCAATCAGCAAGGTCGACTCAAATGCCGCGCCATCGCGGTGGGTAGCCGCACGCAATTAGCCGCCGTCATTCGCTTGGTTGAACAAGCCCAAGGTTCCAAGGCCGCCATCCAAAAACTGGCCGATAAAATTTCTGGCATTTTCGTGCCTATCGTATTGGCGCTGGCCATCATTACCTTTTTCTATTGGTATGGGATGGAAGGTAATTTTTCGTATGCACTGATTAACGCCATCTCGGTGTTGGTGATTGCCTGCCCGTGCGCCTTGGGTTTAGCCACCCCCATTACCATCGTGGTGGCCAGCGGATTAGCCGCCAAGCATGGCATCTTGGTGAAGGATGCCTCTGCGCTTGAACGTGCGAATAAATTAGCGGTACTCGTATTGGATAAAACTGGCACCTTAACTGAAGGCAAGCCCAGCGTGACGGAGCTACGTCCCAGTGCGGCGAGTGGTGTGGGCGAACTATTGCGTATCGCCACCAGTTTGGCGCATGCCTCTACCCATCCGCTTTCTAGCGCCTTAATCAGCCACGCGCAGACGCAAGATGTGAAGCCGCTGCCCATCAGCAACTTCGCCGAAGTAGCCGGCAAGGGATTAAGTGCGACCTTAGAAGGCGAACACTATGTGATGGGCTCGCCCGCATTTTTGAGCGAACACCATGTGATGTTGGATGAGCTCTCCATTGCAGCACTACAGCAAAAAGGCAAATCCGTTATCGCGTTGGCACACGGCACAACCTTCCTCGGCTGTATTGCATTTGAAGATCAGTTGCGCCCCAGCAGCGTCATCGCAGTCACGCGTTTACGTGAGATGGGCATTCGCATTGTGATGTTGACGGGCGACAATCAAGCCACTGCCCTCGCCGTGGCACAGCAAGCGGGCATAGATGAAGTGATTGCAGAAGTGTTGCCACAAGACAAAGCGCGCTATGTGAGCTCATTCAAAGCAGACAATCAGTGCGTGGGGATGGTGGGCGACGGCATTAACGATGCACCCGCATTGGCCGCAGCGGACGTAAGCTTCGCCATGAAAAGTGGTAGCGACATTGCGATTGATGCGGCAGACATCACCCTCATGCGCAACGATTTATCTGGCGTGGCCGATGCGATAGATTTGTCTAAAGTCACCTTAAGCAAAATTCGCCAAAATTTATTCTTCGCCTTTGCCTACAACATTTTAGGTATTCCACTCGCCGCGATGGGCTTGCTCAACCCCATCATTGCAGGCGGCGCAATGGCCATGAGCTCCTTATCTGTGGTGAGCAACGCACTACTGCTTAAACAATGGCAACCTGGACATCGTAAGAATGAGCCTAAATCTAGTCCGCCACTGGCAACACAAACGCTCAACTCAACTAGCACTTGAGCAATCTGTTTTGCCAAGGCGAAATCACTTACAAAGAAACAACGACTGAAATCCTTCGTAGCCAATCAGTCATTGTTTTACATCAGGTGTTCTGCACCACAATTTTAGGGAAGGCCGCACTGTGATCTTGCGCCATGTCGGCGATCTTCACCGCCACACGGCGCGCGATCTGCTTATAGACTTTGGCAAGGTTGCCATCAGGCTCAGCCACAACCGTAGGTGTACCCGAATCAGCTTGCTCGCGGATACGAATATCTAGAGGCAATCCACCCAAGAACTCCACGCTGTAATCCGCACACATCTTCTCTCCGCCACCCGCACCAAAGATGTGTTCTTCATGTCCACATTTTGAACAGATATGCGTACTCATGTTCTCGACGATGCCGATGATCTTCACATCCACCTTCTCGAACATCTTGAGCCCTTTGCGCGCATCCATCAGTGCGATGTCTTGTGGGGTGGTGACGATAACTGCACCCGTCACAGGTACTTTTTGCGACAGGGAAAGTTGAATGTCTCCCGTACCGGGTGGCAGATCGACCACGAGATAATCCAAGTTATCCCACTGCGTTTGGCGCAAAAGTTGATCGAGCGCCTGTGTCGCCATCGGCCCGCGCCAGATCATGGGCGTGTCATTCGCATCAATGAGGAAGCCGATGGACATGACTTGCAAGCCATGATTGCTCAGTGGCTTCATGGTCTTGCCGTCTGCGGAGTCTGGATGCCCAGTGATACCCAACATGGTAGGTTGTGAAGGGCCATAGATGTCTGCATCCAACATGCCGACACGCGCACCTTCAGCCGCCAGTGCCAGTGCCAAGTTGACTGCAGTGGTGCTCTTACCCACTCCGCCTTTGCCGCTGGCGACCGCGATGATGTTCTTCACACCATCCACCAGTTTCACGCCGCGCTGTACCGCATGCGGTACGACCTTACTGCTCACATTGGCCTTGACGCTAGTCGCACTCGGCAGTGCAGTCTTGAGATGGTTCTCGACCAATACCTGAATCTCACCCCACACGCTCTTGGCGGGATAACCCAGCAAGATATCCAAGGTCACATCATTGCCACTCACTTTGATGTTCTTCACCGACTTGCCGCTGACGAAATCCTTCTTCGTGTTCGGATCGATCAGATTCTTCAACGCGCTCTGTACATCTGCCTCATTCATACTCATTCTTGAATCCCTTATTCCTTGAAAAATTTCAATATCGAATTTCTACCAGCCGCGTCAAAACCATGTAACAAGCTATTTGAATTCAGCTTGGCAAGCGTACCATGAATCTCGATCGCGATTTATTCCCACGCTGCTACGGATGGAACCACGCCAGCTTTTCGCGCAGCGTGACCACGCCGCCGATGATGATGAGGGTAGGCGCTTGCGGCTTCTCGCGTTCGGCGATAGCGGGCAATGTCGCCAGCGTGCCGGTGATGACGCGCTGCGTGGGCTGGGTGCCGTGTTGCACGATGGCGATGGGTGTGGTGTCCGGCATACCGTGTTTGACGAGTTCAGCGCACAGCGTATCCAGCCCGCGCAAACCCATGTACACGACCACGGTCTGCTTCGGTCGCGCCAGCGCGTCCCAATCTAGATTCATGGTGCCGTCTTTAAGATGGCCGGTGACGAAGATGCAGGACTGCGCGTGATCGCGGTGAGTGAGCGGAATACCTGCATAAGACGCCACGCCGGAGGCGGCGGTGATGCCTGGCACGACTTGGAAAGCGATACCTTCCGCTGCCAGCGTTTCGATCTCTTCACCGCCACGTCCGAAGATGAACGGGTCACCACCCTTGAGGCGCAACACGCGCTTGCCTTCTTTGGCGAGGCGCACCAACAACAAATTGATCTCTTCCTGTGGCAGCGTGTGGTCGTCGCGCTTCTTACCAACATAGATGCGCTCGGCATCGCGCCGCGTCATCTCCACGATAGGCTTGGAGACAAGGTTGTCGTACACCACCACATCGGCTTTCTGCATCAAACGTAAGGCGCGGAAGGTGAGCAGGTCGGGATCACCCGGCCCCGCTCCCACCAGATACACCTCGCCATGCAGAACGTTATCTTCCTTATCGAGCATCTCGCGCAACAAGGCTTCTCCCCCCGCCTCGTCACCGCTCAATACTTTCTCCGCAATGACACCCTCCAGCACATCCTCCCAAAATAGACGACGCTTGGGCGGGTTAGTCACGCGTTGTTTGACCAACTCGCGGAAGCGTTCCGCAAATTGCGCCAGTCGTTTGAAGTTGTGCGGGATGATGGATTCCAGTTTGCCGCGCATCATGCGCGTGAGCACCGGCGATGCACCACCACTGGAGAACGCCACCATCAGCGGCGAACGGTCGAGGATCGCGGGCATGATAAATGAGCATAGTTCGGGATCATCCACCACGTTCACCGGAATGTTGCGTGCCTGCGCCAACTCCGATACTTGCTTGTTCACACTGCGGTCGTTGGTCGCGGCGATGATGAGCGTCACGCCATCGAGATGTTTCGCTTCGAAGCGTGCAACGACCGCTTCAACATTAGCGTTCGATTTCAACTCATCGTCAATTTCAGGCGCGACCACCCGCACCTTTGCGCCCGCCTCTAACAACACACCCGCTTTACGTGTGCCAACCGCACCGCCGCCCACCACTAGGCATAGGCGGCCTTTGACTTTCTGAAATACAGGAAGGAAATCCATTTACTGCACCGCCTTCAAAATCAATGGCACCAAGGCTTCAGGTAGTTTTATCTTGCCAGCCAATGCGAATTGGTGAGCGCTATCAGACATCTTGTTCCATGTCTTCTTGATGATGACGATCCACTTGGCTTCATCGTAATCTGGCTTCTGAGAAGCGAAGTGCGACATGTAGTGCTCGATGAACACCAAGTCCACCACGTCTTCCATCAGCTGTGTCTCGGGATTGATCTTCAACTCTTTTTTACCGACGATGGTCTTCACGCGCGCGATCATCTCATCGTCATAGCCGACCTGTTTCATCAATGCACCTGCGGTATCCGCATGAAACTTATACAGATTGGTGCGCCACAGCATGTAGCCCTTTTTATCCATCGGATAGTCGCTGCGCGGACTCTTCCAGCGCTGGATGTGCTGCGCACGACAGGCGAGCTTCACCGCTTCTGAAGCGTCGGGCGCGAAACGCTCCTGCATCTCGGTCATGCGCTGCGCATACAGCAGCTCTTTCGGATATTCCTTGCCGTCGGCGATCTCTTTGTTCGGGTCTTCGGCGTTAGCTTGGTCGAATGCAACAATGACTGCATCGAATAAATTAAAAGTCACATTTTTCTCCTGCGTTATGCGGCGTATTGTCGATGCAATGGAAGAAATTTAGGAAGAAAAAACTAAAAAATCTCCATGCACAACCTCATAAATATTGTGATGAATAAGGTAGATGTTCCATCTGAATTGTAGTTACAAACCCAAAGAGAGGAGTTATTGGAATTTGAAAGCCAGCAAATCAGCAAGCCTAAGGAATCACATTCAGTGGCGAATGCTATCTCTGCTTTAGCTTCGTTGAGGTAAGCAGATTGCCGCATGGCACATCTTCATACAATAAACGAAACAACTTTTCGTCCGCTAAAGACAGATAGCTCATGCCATCAGTGCCACGCTCTTAAACTGAGCAAACACTGCTCTCCCGACAAACAAACCAAGTTGACCAAATCGAAAATGCGCTGGCCTTGGTAAGGCCTAACGTATTTCCTCAAGATACATGGACATAAATTCAACTTTCGCCCGCGTAAATGAGCCCACATTAAAGTCATCTTCACGTCACCCCTGAATTGATTGCTGCACATTCACAGCCGAATCGACATATTCCAAATATAGATAACTAAACGAGAACTAAATGGTTCTCATGATTCATCGGCATTCTTAATATGCCCTCCGTCGAGATGCACAAAGGAATCCACATGCAAGTCCATACGAACATATACCAGACCAGCCGCGCAGATTATTGGGGGCGGTTTGAAAGTGAACGTCCCCTTTCATCGGGTGTGCTTCATCTATCACCCACGTCCAATCGTGCAAAAGTTGGTGAGATAGCGGTGTTCTTACGGCCGATGGAATTCCGCCTATTGCATTTTTTCATGGCTCATCCAGACAAAGTCTATTCCCGCGATCAACTGCTGGATTTGGTATGGGGCGATTGGACTGTTATTGGCGACCGTACAGTCGATGTCCACATCCGCCGTCTGCGGGGCGCCTTACAACCATTCGGCCTTAGCCACGTTGTGAAAACAATTCACTGTCGAGGCTACCTATTTACTAACGAATCCTCTGCTGTATCCACTAACTAAAAGGAGTATAAAAAATGAAGTTGAGCAAACTAACCGCAGCACTCATCACTGGTGCGTTGACGCTGGCCTTGGCTAGCAATAGCTACGCAGCCGAGATCAAGCTGCTGAACGTGTCCTATGACCCGACCCGCGAGCTGTATCAAGAGTACAACACCGCATTCGCCAAATACTGGAAAGCCAAGACAGGCGATGACGTGACAGTCAGCCAATCACATGGCGGTTCCGGCAAACAAGCACGTTCCATCATCGATGGTTTGGACGCGGACGTGGCGACCTTGGCATTGGCTGCCGATATCGACGCACTATCCACCAAAGGCAATCTGATCCCCGCTGATTGGCAATCCAAACTGAAGCACAACAGCTCGCCTTACACCTCCACCATCGTTTTATTGGTGCGTAAGGGCAACCCAAAGAACATCAAGGATTGGGGCGATCTGGTCAAGCCTGGCGTTGCGGTCATCACACCAAACCCAAAGACATCCGGCGGCGCACGTTGGAACTACTTGGCTGCATGGGGCTATGCCTTGGACAAGAACAAGGGCGACCAAGCTAAAGCACAAGAGTTCGTAGGCAAACTGTTTGCTAACGTGCCGGTGTTGGATTCCGGTGCGCGTGGATCCACCGTCACCTTCTCTGAGCGTGGCATCGGCGACGTACTGGTCACATGGGAGAACGAAGCCTATCTGGTGAAGAAGGAATTCGGTGAAGACAAGTTCGACGTGGTGTTCCCTTCACAAAGCATCTTGGCTGAGCCACCAGTCGCCGTCGTGGACAAGAACGTAGACAAACACGGCACCCGTGCAGTCGCTCAAGCCTACTTGGAATATTTGTACACACCCGAAGGCCAAGAGATCGCGGCGAAGAACTTCTATCGTCCAACTGATGCAAAGATCGCAAAGAAATACGAGAAGCGCTTCCCTAAACTGAAACTGATCACCATCGACAAAGTATTCGGCGGCTGGACCAAGACGCAGAAAGATCACTTTACTGACGGCGGGATCTTCGATCAGATCTATACCAAGAAGTAAGAACTGACATGACACATCAACCCTATCTTTACCTGAGAATCCTGCTTCGCGACAAGTTATCTCTCGCATTACACGAGTGCGATTGGAACAAAATTATGCGAGGGTTGGTATGCCTAATCCTTAGGGGTAGAACTAGTAAGTAAAACTATTTCTCACAAATCATTCAGGGCCTGTGAGGACCGAATCGGCCAAGCCCCGCAGCTTCCGCAATATCTGGCATAAGTGCGGCAAGCACATTGGGAAACAAAGGCCGGTAACGTCCTCTGGTCATCGTGACTTTTGACGTAAAAAATGCAGAAATACTATGCTGCGCAACAGCTTGAAAATATTTCTCACACTGCTGTGTACTTAACAACATGTAAGGATAGTCATTAACAATCGACTGCGGCATATTTTCCAACGCTACTCCCTGTTGAATTAACGCATCAAGCCTCTCTTTTAGCTCGGGAAGTTCAATGCGCCAATTTTCTAAAGTTATAACCACACAAAATATTGGCAATCCTTTTGCGTTGAAATTAGGAATCAAACCATTAAGTGCCTCATTGATGTTTTTGTAGTTTTGGATGAAAGATTTAGCTAGCGTTTTAATATCTGCATCTAGGGGGAGATTTTTGCTGTTCAATTTCGCGCCTAAAGTCAGGCGTTTTGTTTTGCATTCCACAAAGACATGCCCTGTTGCATCGCTAATGAGCCAGTCACACCCGTGATGGATTTTTCCTTTGCTTATCTCATAAGCTGTAGGCTTGCGTATGTTGAATGTTGGCAATGGAAGTGCCGCATTTAACACCTCACCAATATAGGT
This sequence comes from Sideroxydans sp., assembly GCA_013140695.1. Lineage (GTDB taxonomy): Bacteria > Pseudomonadota > Gammaproteobacteria > Burkholderiales > Gallionellaceae > Sideroxyarcus. The sequence goes on from JABFSI010000081.1 coordinate 27,910, forward strand.
ATCAAACGCCTCACCCCATGCTTTTGGGAATCCTTCCTGATCATTGATGTCGTAATACACCCCATCGGTAATTCGCCAGAGCAAAAACTTCTCACTAATTCCAAAAAGCTTTTCAGGTGACGAAGCATCATAAATAAGTGGATTACCTCTCAATGGATTGTACGTATAAGCCCAGCTTGAATCGTAATGCTGCACGCTAAGTATTTTCTGACGAATGGTTTTAATATCAGTAGCAACTAGTTTGAAAAATGCCTTTTCAGCCCCCGGCGCAATTCCTGGAGTCATTGCGTAATTACTTGAAAGGATATATGGCTTGCGCTGAAGTTCACCACTTACTGCGAGGCCGATTTTGTACATATCTGAAATCGATATATTTATAGCTGACTCTACAATTCTTGCGAGGGGAGCATATTGCAAAATCTTCGCATACCTAGAAATCCGCTCAAATGGTGCATCATCTTGCCAAGGAATCTGCTGATGAATCAATGCATGCATCGAACCCATTGCATCTTCAGGAGTGTCGATTGATTTATTTGAAATTTCTTCGTTGATTCTGCGAAGGTGATTCACAGCTTGAGCCATATCAAAGGTGGCAACCTCTGCATTCTGTGACGCAAGACCGCCATCACAATTGAGAATAATTTCGCGGGCAATTATCTCCAACTCCCAATCCAAGGCGAAATTCTCAGGTGCTTGAAGTCGAACACTGCTATCCGCATCGCCAATTTTAGTCATCTGCTGCCAAACACTTGCAAGACCAGATAGTAAATTTTGCTTGCGAAGAAAACTTCGAAATGGCTCGTAGTCAGAATACATGTCTATCCAATTCGAAAAATGACGCTGGTGGATACAGGATGAGTGCACAACACTTCTTCAAATGCATGTCCTAACTTTTCACGCCAACATCTCCAGCAACACCGGATGCCATTTCGCCAAATCGATCTCACCCATCTTGCCCTCCAAACGGCACTTATCCACGGTGCGAATCTGGTCGAGCAGGATGCGGGCGGATTTGCGTGCGAATTTCACTTCTGGGCGGCAGCCGAGGGCTTGGCCTTTGCTGGTGAGGGGGGCGATGATGACGCGGGGTAAAACGGCGTTCATGTCGTCGGGGGATACGATCAAGGCGGGGCGGGTCTTTTTGATTTCGGTGCCGACAGTCGGGTCGAGGTTCACCCAATATACTTCGCCTCGTTTCACCATACCCATTCTTCATCTCCTTCATCCACAGGTATTGCGGCAAGTGGTGCGGCATCGGTTTCTGGCTTGTAGCCCACAAACCAGCCTGTGCGCGGGGCGTTGATCGGGGCAATCAACAAACTTTTACCCTCCAATCGAATGTCCACTTCATCGCCCATTTCACACGCGGTCAACAACGCTGCGGGAATGATGATGCCGCGTGAGTTCCCTACTTTTCTTAAACTGGTACGCATGTTGATCTCCAAAATGTGAGTGGCAACGATGTTATAACAATCGTTTTCACTAAGGCAAGTTGAAATATCTGGTTTCAGCATTGCAAAGGCTAGTCACGAGCTTTCCATTCCACTTGCCGGAAAGCCTGCCCTGAATCTGACGAATGATTTGAATGACGGATTTATGCATATTCCATATTCAGCTAACGAATGCAGATTTAATTATTTCTCGGCATGGTCGCTCATCAATAGACTGCGCACTCATCCAATTTTAGGAATAAGCAATGTCTCGTTTCAAAGCTCATACCGTCCTACCCGGATTCAATCTGGCGTTGGGGTTCACGGTACTTTATCTATCCTTGATCGTGCTCATCCCGCTGTCCTCGCTGTTCTTCAAGACAGCAGAGCTTGGGTTCGGCGGATTCTGGGATGTCGTCACCAGCGACCGCGTGGTCGCCTCTTTGCGCGTGACCTTCGTCACCTCTTTCATCGCCGCTGGCATCAATGCCTTCTTCGGCATCATCGTGGCTTGGGTGTTGATTCGCTACACTTTCCCCGGCAAACGCATCATCGATGCCTTGTTCGATCTGCCATTTGCACTGCCAACAGCGGTAGCGGGTATCACCTTAGCCACGATCTACGCGTCCAACGGATTGATAGGCCAGTATTTCGCTGCACATGACATCAAGATCGCTTACACACCTATCGGTATCGTGGTGGCGCTCACCTTCATCGGCCTCCCCTTCGTCGTACGTACCGTGCAACCCGTGCTAGCTGATGTGGAAGCCGAGGTGGAAGAAGCAGCTGCCAGCCTAGGCGCAGGGCGTTGGGACGTGTTCCGCCGCATCATCTTCCCAGCCATCTTGCCTGCGGTGCTGGCGGGTTTTGCCATGGCCTTGGCGCGCGCCGTCGGTGAATACGGCTCGGTCATCTTCATCGCGGGCAACATGCCTTACATCTCCGAGATCGCGCCGTTGCTCATCGTGGCCAAGTTGGAGCAATACGACTACGCCGGTGCGACCGCCATCGCCATCGCGATGCTGGTGATCTCTTTCGCCCTTCTGCTGCTCATCAACGGTTTGCAGTGGTGGAGTAGCAGAAAGGGAGGACGTTAATGGGTACTTCTCAACATATAAAACGACGCATCTCCACCCAAGAATCGCCCTTAGTGACGATGACGTTGATCACCATCGCCTTGGTCTTCATGGCGCTGTTCTTGGTGTTACCACTGGTCACCGTCTTCGTCGAAGCGTTCGCCAAGGGCTGGGACTTGTATTGGGCAGCGCTGAAAGAACCCGTTGCGTGGGAAGCCATCAAGCTCACCTTCATCGCTGCTGGCATCGCCGTTCCTGCCAATCTCGTCTTCGGCGTCTCTGCTGCGTGGGCCATCGCCAAGTTCGACTTCAAGGGCAAGAGTCTGCTCATCACCCTCATCGACTTGCCATTCGCGGTGAGTCCGGTGGTATCTGGTCTGGTGTATGTGTTGCTTTTCGGTGCGCAAGGTTGGTTCGGTCATTGGTTGCAAGCACATGACATCCGGCTCATCTTCGCTGTACCCGGCATCGTGTTGGCGACCATCTTCGTCACCTTCCCATTCGTCGCGCGTCAGCTCATTCCCTTGATGCAAGCGCAAGGCAAAGAAGAGGAAGAGGCGGCGGTGTCACTAGGTGCATCGGGTTGGCAGACCTTCTGGCGCGTCACACTGCCGAACATCAAATGGGGGCTGTTATATGGCGTCATCTTGTGTAACGCACGTGCCATGGGCGAGTTCGGTGCGGTGTCGGTAGTGTCCGGCCACATCCGCGGGCTGACCAACACCATGCCACTACACGTCGAGATTTTGTACAACGAATACAACTTCGTCGCCGCCTTTGCCGTGGCATCACTGTTGGCACTGTTGGCAGTTGTAACCCTAATCGTTAAATCGCTGGTCGAGTGGCAAGCTCGACGCAGCGGTGAACCTTTGCATCACGGAGCATAGACATGAGCATCACGATCGAAAATCTGAACAAACAATTCGGCACTTACAAGGCGCTGGACGACATCAACCTTGAAGTGAACAGCGGAGAGTTGCTCGCTCTGCTGGGCCCTTCCGGTTGCGGTAAAACTTCACTCTTACGCATCATTGGCGGCATGGAGTTGGCTGATTCCGGTAGCCTGCTCTTTCACGGTGAAGACGTGCAAGAACGTGATGCACGCGAGCGTAATGTCGGCTTCGTGTTCCAGCACTACGCTTTGTTCCGCCACATGACGGTGTTCGAGAACGTGGCTTTCGGTCTGCGTGTGAAACCCAAGAAGGAGCGCCATAACGAAGCCGAGATCAAACGCCGTGTGCATGAACTACTGAATCTGGTGCAACTGGATTTCTTGGCGGATCGTTATCCCTCCCAGCTTTCCGGCGGCCAACGTCAACGCATCGCCTTGGCGCGCGCACTCGCGGTCGAGCCCAAGATACTGCTGCTGGACGAGCCATTCGGCGCACTCGATGCGCAGGTGCGTAAAGAGTTGCGTCGTTGGTTGCGCCGCTTGCATAACGAATTGCACATCACCAGCATCTTCGTGACGCACGACCAAGAAGAGGCATTGGAAGTGGCTGACCGCGTAGTGGTGATGAACAAAGGCAAGATCGAACAGGTGGGTACGCCGGATGAGGTGTACGCTACACCCGCGACTCCGTTCGTGTACCAGTTCATCGGTAACGTTAACTTGTTCCACAGCCGCGATCATGCGCCGTGGTCTGAAGAGCACGGAGATGCTGTCGCCTATGTGCGTCCACACGACATAGACATCAGCTGCATAGCGCAAGACGAGACCGCGCTCGCTGTCGAAGTGAAACTGGTGCGCGCCATCGGTTCCATCGTGCGTGTCGAAGTAGCTGCTGAGGGAAGTAGCGAGTTCATCGAGATCGAATTGAGCCGCGAACGTTTCGACAGCAGTCCGCTACTCGAAGGTGACAAGGTATTCATTCGTCCACGCCAGTTCCGCGTGTTCGAACAAGGAGTGAATAATGAACTTTCAGCAGCTTAGGATCATCCGCGAGGCAGCGCGTTGCAACTTCAACCTCACCGAGGTCGGCAACGCGTTGTTCACTTCGCAATCGGGTGTGTCAAAGCACATCAAAGACTTGGAGGACGAACTTGGCGTTGAGTTATTCGTGCGCAAAGGTAAGCGCCTGCTGGGTTTGACCGAGCCGGGAAGCGAGTTGCTGGAGATCGTCGAACGCATATTGCTCGATGCGAACAACATCAAGAATCTGGTCGAACAATACAGCCATCGCGACGAAGGTCAGCTCACCGTTGTCGCCACACACACGCAAGCACGCTACGCGCTGCCCAAAGTCATCACCGATTTCAAGAAAGCGTTTCCCAAGGTTCACCTCAAGCTACATCAAGCTGGGCCTGCCGAGATCGTTTCTATGTTTTTGAGTGGTGAGGCCGACATCGGCGTAGCGACAGAAGCCTTGGCGGATGTGAAGCAGTTGGATACCTTCTCTTTCTACACATGGCATCACGCGGTGATCGTGCCTGTAGGACATCCTTTGGAAAAGGTGAAGGACTTGACCTTACAAGCCATCGCCGAGTATCCCATCGTCACTTACCACGAAGGACTCACGGGACGCGCCAGGATCGATGAGGCGTTTGAGACAGCGGGTGTGACGCCCGACATCTCGATGTCGGCACTGGATTCGGATGTGATCAAGACCTACGTGGAACTGGGATTAGGCATCGGCATCATCGCCTCGATGGCGTTCAACCCCGCCAAAGATACCGACCTACGTCTTCTCAGATGCGACCACCTATTCGCCGCTAACACGACCTACATCGCTTTGCGTCGCGGCCATTATCTGCGCAGCTTTGCCTATCGTTTCATCGAACTCTGCTCCCCAAAACTCGATGAAAAAACTATCCGGGCAGGAATTGCTTCAATTGATACTCAATAAAAGTTGAATCCCACAGCAATCCCTCATGCACAAGCGCCTATACATCTTTCAGCAAATCGTTGAAACGATTTGTCATCTAATTGTAGCGACTTCAGATTCTTGCGCTTATTCTAAATCACTCCCACTCTATTATTTACGAGCGCCTAACCTAGTTGATTCTATTGGAATTTTCATGACACGATTTCTTAAATACCATGATAAATACCCTGTCTGAAATTCTTACTACTTTAGATTAACGGCTGGCGATTAAAATTTAGCGCCAGAATGCTACCACAGCGCGTCAAGAGCATAGTGGTCGAGCGCTAGCTGCCGGTGGTGTTACGGCATCAGCGGTTCTAGCCCCTCACCCCTATTTGTCTTCTTCTGCTAAGGATTAAATCACTTCTCGGTAATTGGCTGAGGGGAAACAGGCAGGTTCTCGGCCTGAACGAACGGTGGCGGTTTGATGAAGCTGATATTAGATCGGGGAATATGGATGTCCGCTACAGAAACAGAAGCGGACATAACATCAAGGAGATTTGATTCGGACTAACCGGCTCTAGTTAAGTGTAAAGCGGACAAACCAACCACAGCCTGTTCAGCAATTTCACGGTGTCTCTTATGGCAGAGATACGCCTGTTTGCCTTCGCAAAATATATGTCTCATCCACTTTTAATTTCTGCTTTCTGTTTATGTGGAATAGTCAGACTAACAAGTTAGACCTGCACATCCCACATTCCAACACCCATCGTCAACTTTGAATATTCCCTTCCTCTTTTGGCGGAGCAGGCGAAAAGTAACTGGCTGCAATAATTAGCAGTGCAATGCCAATCAGCGACACCGTCCACAGCATCGTTCCTTTGTTCGAAAGGTCTACCATCATCAACTTGATGCCGACGATGGCCAAGAGTCCGAAACCGTTGAACCAGAGTGTGCGTTGTTTTTTCTGCGATGCGTACACCATCAAACTCATTGCAATGGCTGTCCATAACAATGAAAGGCCAGCTTGCAACATAGAGGAAGCAATCAGAGTTGGCGCATCGAATGCGATTCCACCCCAATGATGAGTTAGGCGCGCCGCTTCCGTACTGATCCACAGAAACGCGATACCGTACAGGGCTGGAAGTAACTGACCCTGCGCGATGCGCAACCATTTCCAGATGGCATACATCGCAAGCAGTTGTACGAGATCGAGGGGATTGAGCACGGGCACATAAGGCAGGCCACTCCCGCCCCCAGAAATGCTCAAGTTGCCATAGACCAACCACAAGGACAACAGCAATACGACCGGGGCTTGCAAGGTATCAAGATAGAGTGCGCTATGTTTTGCAAACGGCCATCGATCCATCTGCATGCCTCGCAACACGATTAGGATGCCAAGCGCAGCCGATGCGCCCCAAGCCAGCCAAGACCATAAAACGTTACCAGGCACGAGCTGATCCGACATCCAGACCAGTTCGCTTCCTGCCAGCATGAGCAAGAACCAGTATCCCAAAGCATGGCGTAGATCGTAGGCAGCAGGAACTGCATCACGCTCATGCCGATACAGCAAACCGTATTCCACTAGTAAGGCCAGCGGTATCAGCAGCGACATGATGCCCGACAATACGTGCCCATATTTTTGATGAGTATCGAACGCTGCAAATATGATGACAAACAAGAGCAACACTGAAGACTGGCGCATGGCGTGCCACTTCTGCCGAGTGCCCAACCATTCTAGGAACACAAAGCTGATCAGGAATAGACCCAACGCCTCTGGAATCTTATAGGCATAAGGAGCAAAGCGTTCGATCTCGGCGAAGCCACTGACGAACCACCAGAGAGCTCCCCAATATAGAAAAGGCACTGCAAATTCAGAAGTGTTGAGTTGCGCTGCGAAAGCCACTGTTTTCTCGGTGCTAGCAGGTGAGGTCGCTGTACGGTGCAATAGCAAGGCACTGGCAAAAGATGAGACCACCACAATCAAGCAGCCTACATAAAAATCGTTAAATACCGGTGTGACGCGATTCAATTCATCGATATGCGCGAAGAAATAGACGGCCGCCAAAACCTGTAACGCCGAGCCGGAAAGCCGCGCTAGGAAGCGATCCTGCTTGACGCCCAGATACAACACGCCGAACCCTTCCAATGTCCAGAATGCGGAAGTGAGTTGCGCATCGAACGCCAAAGGAATCGCCAATGTAAAGAAGCCGAGGGCAATACCTAGCAGACTCTTTTCCAGCCACACCGTTTCCTCATTCGGCTTGCGATTGATGAACCACCACAGCAACAAATAATAGAAACCCACGGCACAGGCATTCCACGCCAGCGTCATGCTTTGCCCTAGCAGCAGATGATTTTGCAACGCGGCAGCGGCAAGCGGTGTGCCGTACAACAACATGCCGTCTCCCCAACTCAATCGACCGGGCGCGTTGAATAAATTGAACAAGACAGGTGTGGCGGAATAGAGCAGGAAGAACAGAATCAGAAAGGTTTCCGATACTGGGAAGTCACTAGGCTGATAGGAACGAAACGCCCAACCCATACCGATCACCAGCGTAAAGATGAAACCGGAAATATTGAGTTCGCGCCAACCTTTGAACCAATTCACGCTGATGATGAACAGATTCAGCAGCAGGAAATAACTGAACAATGTGATCTGGCTACCTTCGGAACTAGACGCCAACACCGGCGACAAGAAAGCTCCGGAAATACCCAGCATAGCAAGAGAACGTGCATCCTGACGCGCAGCCAACAACACGCACGTGACACCTATCAGCGTAAAGAGAATGAAGGCCAGCGTCTCGCCGATAATCTGATATCGAGCCAACATGAAATACACCAACAGATACAGGATGGCCATGCCGCCGCCCTGCATTGCTTGCCCGAACATACGATGCTCAGGTCGCTGCGCACGTTGATACCCGAAGATGCTCATGGTGATGGCAGCCAGCGCCCCCAGCATCAAGCGCACAGAGATGGGAAAAAGTCCCATCTCCACCGCCAGCTTCAATCCAGAAGCGACACCAAAGAACAGAATGATCACGCCAATTTTGGCGAGGATGTTGCCCTTGAACAACTTAGACAACCACTCGTTCTCAGCAAGCGCATTGCTCACCCACTCCAACTCAGGTTGTCCACGCGACATGGATGAGGCCGAATTTGGTCTAACGGGACGACTAAATGCGGGAGCTTCAGGTGACTTGGGAATTTCGGGTTTGACAACCCTAGAGTCTGGCTGAATTTCTGCCACAGCATCCGACACAACTGGTGCCAACGACTGGACAACAGGTTCAGGTTTTCTTTCAACTATTGGCTGTTGCGCAGCATTTTGAAGCACCGCAAGTTGTGCGCTGAGTTTACCTACTTGTTTTTCTAGCGCAGTGACACGCCCTTCAAGCGGATTGCTACGACTGCGTCGCAACTCACCGTACATGATCCCCAAGGCTAGTCCCAGCATTCCACTGATGAGCGTCCAACTACCAGAGCCGCTCACTCCGCCGATTACCAAGCCTGCTATTAGTCCGATGAGCCACATGATGCCTCCTTTGACCAGTCTTAATGCCAAACAACATTCCCAACAACAATCACCTCTGACTTATTCCAAAACTTAAAAGGCGTTTTACCTAATAGTCGTACACATGCTCAATCTGTGTATTGGTTCTGAGATATGCAGATAGCTTTTTCACGGGAACTTCCAAGGCTCGTCTTTCAAGATGGGGATGCGAAATCAACGCCTGCCGAAACAATAACGAAAAAGATTCATCTACATCGCTGCCAACAGGACACCAGCTAGATACAAGAATGTTGCTGTCATTTCCGGCAATATCTACAAAATTCACACCCTGCTTGGCCAGCAATTGCGCCGCATGCCAAAACCCCTCATAACGCGGCAACACCAACATTGCCTTGCCATCGCCCAGGTCTTTTTCAAGCTTCACCTCAGCGGGCAATTGTGAATGCGCGTCAAATTCACTCACCACCACCCACGTCGTCATCTTGGCTTCCTCATACGCGGCGCGTGTAGCCAATTCAATCAACTTGGCGTAGATGGCCTTAACTACGTATTCAGTGGTCAACGCGTAACGTCTTTCCAACTTGCGTAATGGCTGGCTACCAAAAACAGAAGTCTCCGACCAAAGTCTTTTAAGGCTGGATTGGAAGTCGAACAAGTACCAAGGTTCACGACGAATGAAGTCCACATATTGCTGAGCAATCTCGGCACCTATGATTTCCTCTTCCGACATGCGCTTTGAACTAAGGATGTAGCTAGTGCGGCCTACGGTATTTTCATACAGGCTCCGAATCCCGTATTCCAAGGTTGTACTGGAAGCGATGACCATGATCATCGCGTGATAGCCCGCATTAGCAGGGTAGTCAGATTCGACCTGCTTTTTTGTCACCGCGCTGTAACTACTCCATAACTGGCCAACATGTCCGATGAACGGAAAATCATGCGCAGGATGATCCTTAGTCAGCTCCGCATATTCAGCAGGGCTATGCACCAAGAACCACTCAGGATAAGTGAGATAGGTTTGTTCGGTATTTCTCCTTTCGCTTTCCGGAATCAAGCTATCGGCATACGCAGGAGAAGTACAAAATATCAAGCAGAGGCTTAAAACGATTTCCCTCAACGAATATCTTTCCGAAAAGTAGCTCATGCCTGAAACTCTGGCTTCTTGAAGAGTAGCAATGCATTTTTGGTCGGATCACCCGCCTGGAATACCGGCTCACCTACCACCTTGAATCCAGCAACCTCTATCCTTTTGACCCATGTTGCTACCGGAGCGAAGTGTCGCAACTCGCTTGCATTGACACTCCATGGTTCGCCCAAAACCGCATTAAATGCAGTGTGTGCCAGCGCTACGAAATCGTGCATGACTTGATCGCCCACATCGTGATCACGCACAACAAAGTAGCCTCCAGGACGCAATGCTTGAAATATCGACTCAATAAAGGGCCCCAATTTCTCTGCTGTCATGTGATGCAGACCGATATAGGCGGATACCAAACTTGCACTCGAAGCCACCATGTTGATCGGCGCATAGTCATTGAGCGCAACCCAATCACCAACAGGTGTGAGTTGACCCCGCTCCACCAGATCGGGGGGCGCGTAGCCAGGCTGCCGATCATGGATTAGCGCCACTTTGCCCTTGATGATATTGAGTTCCTGCAACGCTTTGACATAGCGCCCCGGCGAACCAATCTCCACATAACCATCTAGCGGCGCATCCAGACTGAGCAGTGTTTTTGTCTCAGCGGCGATTTCCTGCTTCTGGATACGCAAGGATGGAATGGCATAGGTCAATGGTGCATGGCTGGGCGTGATTTCATTCAATCCAGATTGGATATGTCTGTAGATCGCCTCATCACTTGCATGGCTGGATATGCCCTGACAAATGAGCGTATGCAATTTTTCATGCGGCACAACGTTGAATATGTTTTGCAGAAATTGATAGAAGCTATCTGCCTGCCGAGTATCGCCATACACACGATGGAACAACGATGTGTTTGCAATCTGCGCGACGCTGCCATGACACCACGGCAGGTAATACTTATCCCATAACGTGTTTCTGAAACGATAGTTTGGATCGAGCTTGCTCTTCAAACCAAACAATCTCTCCGCCTGCGGATAGGCTCGGTGGAATTGTTCCTGTGTGGCGTGCTGTTGATAGGGTAGATAGTAGGTTCCACCAGATGCCAGTACCGCATCGATCAACTCACGCGTCCACACTGCGACGGTATTCTTTGCCACCTCATCTGTCCCCTGCTTGTAATACAGGACGAATGCAAAAGTTTCACCTCTAGCCCACGCCATCCACGTACCCGGATCAGCAACCGCATGACGTATGGAGATATTCAGCACGTTGACATTGTGCTTGCGCAGTATGTCACCCATCATCACAGAGAACTCATCGAACCGTGCAACTGGAATAAAGTATTCCTGCAACACCCACGTCTTGTTCTTCCTATCGATAGGTTCCAACTCGGCAGCGTCATAACCTGCCTCATAGTTGCGGTAATGCACGCGTTTACGCATGAAAATAAGTGGATCAATGATGTGTTCACGCCTGAATTTTCCGAGTGGAGTCTCACTGATTGCCCACAGGAAATAGGTTTCTAGTGGATACTGTTTGCGCAATCGTAACAATCTCGGAGAGGTGGCGGGCGCATCGGTTTCGCGCCATGTCACTGCGCTCACCGCCTTGAAGTGTGGCGGATACATGTCCGCATTATGGAACAGCGCATCTTTTTGCCCACGCAGGTTGCGGTCGAACCACCCTGCGTATTTTGACAACGGCATCTTGACGCGCTTCTGTTCAACGCGAATATTCTCAGTCAGCCCTAGCTCTACTTCAGTAATGACACCTAGCGCACCATAGCCCCCAATTGATGCGTAAAAGATTTCGGAATTTTCGAGTGGTGATGCATTAACGACCTCCCCCGAACTCAGCACTATCTTCATAGAGCGCACAGATAGCACCACTGGCCCTAGCCCCATGTAGCGACCATGCGCATTCACTGACAGCGTCCCGCCCACCGTAAAATTGGCATACGTCTGCATGATCTTTACTGATAGATTGTGCGGGTCGATGAAGTGTTGAATATCACACCAGCGAATTCCAGCCTGTACAAAAATCCGCTTGGATTCAGGATGGAACTCCAGCACTTTGTTCATTCCACGCAAATCGAGATGAATGGAATCAGGACTCGACGTAGTCCCGCCCATGCTGAAATGCCCCCCGCCAATTGAGATGGGTAAGCTGGTATTGCGCACAACGCCGACCACTTCATCGGTTGCACGGGGTGTTGCGATGGAGTTGACAGTTATTGGATTAAGTTGCGATACATCATTGATCACCGACTCTCGACCATCGCTGATATTCACTTCGGCATAGTCCTGCATGTCAGCAGGAGCCTCTCCAAATCGATTCCTTCCCGCCACACCAGAGCGCAACACCTGAACCAAAACCCAAAGAGGCCCCAACACAGGAACCAACACCCAAAGAAGATTGCCGCCCCCTAGGCTGACATCATGCAAACGTTGCATCGTAACTGGAATCGCACCTAGCACGAAGAGAATGGCAAATATATTGGCCGCCTGCGCCCCAAAAATATTCGACACTAATGAGCCTAGCGCACTGAACACTAGCGCCATTAGAATCAGACGTATTAACCAATCACGTCTCGTAACACGTCCGTCGAATTTCAACAGTAAGGCAATGCTCTTCATCGTATTTCCCTTCGTCATTAAGTCTTAAACACGTTTCAACCTGAATGCCGCCAACCCGCCAATCACCACCAACATCACCCCGCCAAACACGGTGACACTCGTTGTCACCGACACCCCAGCCGCGACTGCCGAGCTATATCCACCCACCAACAATAACATAGCGATGTTCTCCACAAAATTCTGCACCGCCAGCGCGTTACCTGCACCGATACTTTCGTGACCACGCTCTTGCAACAAGGCGTTGAGTGGCACGACGAACGATCCGCCGCAGATACCGATGGCGATCATAAGTGCGAAAGCCAGTGTGAGACTGTTGACGAAAGCAAGCATTAGGATGAAAACCCCGAGCAACAGTCCTCCAATCAACGCTCGATTGACGTTTGCTAGTGATATCCAAATACCTGCGCCAATGGCTCCTAATACGATACCGATAGAGACCGCCCCCATCAGATTGGCAGGCGTTTGATTGTCGGTGATGAGTAAAGCGGCAGGCACCCATGCAAATAACATCAGGCGCAATGTCGTACCCGTTCCCCAGAATGCGCTGGTACCCAACAAGCTGAAGCGTGTATCTGGGTTCTTGAACATGACCTTGAGTGAGACGATGAATTCTTTCATCAGGCGCCACGGATTAAAGTTCGCCTCGGTATTTTCTGCAGGCAGAGATGGAATGAATAGATTGGCGAATGCGGCAAGAGCATAGGCTGCAACGACACCTGTGAACGCCCATTGCAATGAATGATCGGCAAGCCATCCACCGAGAACAACGCCGAACAAAATGGCGACGATAGTCGAGCCTTCCATCATGCCGTTGGCTCGCACGAGTGAGCTAGGGCCAAACATCTGCGAAAGGATGCCGTATTTGGCAGGTGAGTACATCGCCGCGCCAATACCGATCAAGCCATAAGCCGTGAGTGGATTCACACCCGCCACCATCGCCAGTGCGCCTGATAGCTTGATGAGGTTCGCCACCAACATCACGCGCCCCTTGGGGAAGCCGTCGGCTATTTGTCCAACAAAGGGGGCGAGCAATATAAACGGCACGACAAAGGATTCTTGCAACATCGGCACCAGATTCGCCAACCCTTGCGACTTCACGATAGCGATGGCCGCGATGAGGATCGCGTTGTCGGCCAACGCGGATAGAAACTGTGCGATGAGCACGGCCATCATGCCTGTTGAGAGCAGCGGCATGTCGTGGGAAATTCTTTCGTTCATTATTGTTCACTCCAGAAATTTTGAGCACTCTGCGGAAACATCTACACTTTGAAAAGGGGGGCTTGGGGGAATTTAAGCTTGGTGACATATCTCCCATTTTCAAATCCCCCCACTCCCCCTTGGGCAAAGGGGGGCGCCGAACTGCATCATGCCGAGGGAGCGTAGTGAATGCTTAAATGGCTTTGTTTCGCAATTCATTATTAACCTCATGCTATTCATGCTGAATTTCAAAATCAGAATTGATAGGAAAGGAGAAGTTTTCTGCCTTGTGGCTCGGGCAGATAGTGAATAGAAATTTTTTGTTTTTCTACCTCCTTAACTTTGTCCTGCATTAAGTATTCAGTGGCGAATGCAAGTGCAGCTGCAATGTTGAAGTCGATAAAGGTTGATTTTGCAATTTCGCGGCCAGACATTTCTTGATTGTTGATGCTTGCTCTGCGAGCCGCGAGAGTCCCAGAAAGTATGGATGCAGCTAGTAGGTGACTATCTCTTCTGCTTTCATCCTCGAAAATATATGAGGCTCCAAAAAAGGTAGAAATGAGTGCCATAGTGCCGATATATGCGTCTGGACTTTCCACCGCCAAGTAACTATAAAAACCTGCCATTCCTTCAATAGCTAGCCATACACGAACACTTGAAAAGTCGGTTTTTGAGTTTGTTTTATTGGGCACCATAACAACGGCTGGCGGACATCCTTCAGTGCAACTTGAAACTTTCACTCCTTTGTCGTTTGCTTCCTCTGCTATTGCTGAAGTTGCGATGCAACCCATGAGTACGAGGGCTGCTAATCCGATGCTCATACAAAGTGAGCGCAGAAAATGATTGAGTTCCATCACACCGCCTCCGCCATTTTCTTCAGGCTCACATGATCCGTCTTACCCGTACCCAACAATGGCAATGCATCAACGAGTTTGATCTTGCGCGGCACGGCGATCTCGGGGATGCCGAGGGTCTTGGCAGCAGCAGTCAGGGCTTCTCGCGTCAAAGTCGCATCCGTCGTGAACAGCACGATGGCTTCGCCGCGTGTGCCATCGGGCTGAGTCGTTGCGCCGTGCATCGCATTGGAAATAGCATGTGTCGCTAATTTCTCGACCACTTCCAGCGAGATCATTTCGCCTGCCACTTTGGCAAATCGTTTCACTCGCCCTTCGATAGATACAAAGCCATCCTCGTCGATGGAGACCACGTCACCCGTTTCATACCAACCTTCACCCGCTTCAGAGGACGGCGCTTGCAACACACCAGGATTATCGAAGCGATAGTAGCCAGACATCACGTTAGGGCCGCGCACATGCAACATGCCGCCTTTGTCGATGCCAGGTACAGGGATCAGGCGATGTTCGATGCAAGGCAACAACTGCCCAACCGTACCGCTGCGATAAGCCATTGGGGTGTTCACCGCCAGCACGGGCGCAGTCTCGGTCGCACCGTAACCCTCAAGAATACGGATGCCAAACTTCTCGAACCACAACTCACGCACCGAAGTAGAAAGTTTTTCTGCGCCTGCAACGACATAACGCAAGCGGAAGAAGTCGTAGGGATGGGCGAATTTTGCGTAGTTGGCGAGGAAGGTGCTAGTGCCAAACAACACGCTGCAATTACGGTCGTAAGCGATCTCGGGAATAACGCGATAGTGCAATGGCGTAGCGTAAAGGAAGAGGTTCATGCCCGTTAGGATGGGAAGCAGTGTGCCCCCCGTGAGTCCGAAGGAATGGAAGATCGGCAATGCGTTTAGCACTTTGTCTTCTGCCGAGAAGTCGATGATGGAGCGAACTTGTGCGATGTTGGACAACAGCGCGCGATGTGACAGCACCACACCTTTCGGCTTGCCTTCTGAGCCAGAGGTGAACAGCACAACGGCTGTGCTTTCTGGGTCACATTGCTTTTCGACTAGGCGTGGGAACATCATGCCGTAAACAACCCACAGCTTGTCTGCCACGCTCAACGTTGGGCGCAGATCTTCCAAATACAAGATTTTGACGCCTTGAATACCTGCGACATCCGCTTCCAATTTAGCCTGTTCGAGGAAAGCGCGTGAGGTGAAGATGGTTGAAATCTTGGCTGCTGTACACGCATCTTGCATCCCCGCCGCTCCTGCCTTGTAGTTCAGCATGGCAGGCACACGACCTTGCGAGCCGGTACCGATCATCATGCCAACCGTTGCAGCAAGGTTAGGCATCAAGATACCGACACACTCATTAGGTTGGCTATGCTTGGCAACAAGCCTACCCAATGCCAACGTCATCTTGAGTAAGTCGCCATACGAGTATTCGATTTGTTTGATGTCTTCCATCACATGGCGACTACGTCCATAGATCGAGATCGTATCCAACAGACTGGTGTAGAGCGTTTGCTTGGGCTGTGATTCGAACAACATCTTCTGCATAAGTTTACGCATCGCTTCTCCTGCTTTGCGACGACGCAACTTGGTGGTCTCACCTTCAGGCATGTTGATGACAGTAGTTTCTAGTGCGGAAATGGTCACGCGTGGAAACAAACGGCGCGGGTGTTTACCCGAGCTACGGCTGAAATAGGAGCGTGCCGGACCATCTAAGCGTACAGGTAATATCGTCGCCCCCGTCTTAGCAGCAACAAATGCTGGGCCTTCATAGACCTTCATCAATGAGCCTGTCACGGTGATTCGCCCTTCAGGGAAGATCACCACGGGACGCCCCGAGTCGACCAACTTGATGATGTGCTTGATTGCCATCGGGCTAGTGGAATCCACGGCGAGATAATCGACCTGGCTCAGAACCAGCCTGAAGAAAAAGCTGCGAGTCACGCCGGTATGCACGACGAACACGGGGTCGAACGGTAGGAACAGCCCCAACAGCAATCCATCCAGCAAAGACTCATGATTAGCGATCACCAGCAACTTGCTCGTGTCGATCTGCTTCTCCAATCCCTTCACGCGGACACGAAAGACGATACGGCAGATAGTTCGTAACAAGAATCGAAATGTGCTTCTAAACATGGGAATCTCCTTGATCTCTATTGCTTGTATTTATTGGGCATTACCATCGAAGACGACATGCAGCTTGGCGTCATTCAATAGACTCGCTGGTGTGACTGTCTTGCGCTCCCATGGAATATCCCCGAAATACCACATTTTCCAGAATTGCTGATCAGCTTGCGGGTTACGTTTCAGTAAAGTCGTGAAGTCTTCAACCTCACCCAACTGTACCCCAACCGATTCGTGTAACACTTCACGCACATAGCGAGAACAGAATTGCCTTTTCGAATTTAGATCGAAGCCTGTGTCATACAAGATCCCTTGGCGAGCAGATATGGCTGTCTTTAGCTTGTCTTGCTGTTGTTGATCGAGCGGTGTGGCTAGTCGTGTAACAGCTACACGTCCATGGTCAGAACGCTTAACGAATTTCGACCATGTCGTATCTCCTGAGACAGGTACTCTGCTTTCAGACACAACGGGTTCTTTCCCAGAAACATCAGTGACGATACCCACGTGATTCGTCCAACTCAGCGTCGAATCCGCCACTTTGGTGAAAGGCGCTTTGGGTATACGAATGAACACCACATCTCCGACTTGAAGTTGCTGACCTAATTGAGAGAGACTGGTCTGCGTTGGATTTGCATCATGCTGTACCGACCATGCGGGCAAACTCAACACGGCCAAGCCCATCAATATGACTCTTGAGCATTGATTTAAAGTGTTTCGAATCATTTTGGTTCTCGCTAGTGGTTAAGGTGGAGCCACGATAGCGGCAAGTCGCACAAAACAGAACCCTTGACCATAAAAGCATCAATATCTACACTTTGCAGTATCGTTATTCGATACTTATTGCCATGACTGAAGCCGATCTTCTAGTTGCCACCCTTAAGAAACAACTCAAAAACCAAGGGATGACATATCGCGATGTCGCTCAGGCGATCAAACTTTCCGAGCCAAGTGTGAAGAGGTTATTCGCTTCTGGCAGATTCACGGTTGATCGTCTGGCGCAGATAAGCAATCTGCTTGGATTCACATTAGCCGAGCTGAGCAAAGAGGCGCTTCAGAATCAACCTCGATTAAGTACGCTGACCGAGAAACAAGAACGCGAGATCGTTTCTGACAGTAAATTGATGATGGTTGCAGTCTGCGTCTTGAATCATTGGACGATGGATGAAATCGTAGGGACTTACAACTTAAGTACCCCAGAGTGCCTAAAGTACTTATTGAAGCTTGATGCGCTACGCATCATCGATCTCCTCCCTAATAATCGAATCCGCCTTACCGTTGCGCGAGATTTTGACTGGCTACCCTCAGGTCCCATACGCGAATTCTTCCGCAGCAAAGGGATTGATGATCTATTAAAGAGCGAATTTGATCGGAAAGATGAAACGATGACCTTCGTACACGGGATGTTCACGGAGCAATCAATATCAGTCATATTGGATGAACTTGGGCGGTTACGAAAAAAGTTTGCCGAGCTGCATGAGGAAAGTTTGTCCGCTCCCTTAAGTATGCGTCGTGGCTTCGGCTTACTTTATGCGATGCGCCAATGGGAACCCGTCGATTTCGTAAAATTGCGCCGATGAATCCAATCCTCGTTTACACCCATCAATATTTTGTGAGTACCCATACGTGAAATCATTCAAAAGACTAGCGCTAGCCGCTCTGCTCGCCTTAACTACATTTGCATCGAAAGCAGAGCCGGACAAAGCCATGGATCTCATTTCAGAGATGATCATCACCCACGCTGGACAGAGTGGCGCTTATGTCCTAGATACCGGTGAAGAGGCATTGTTCGCACGGGCATGGCTGGCTGACCATTCGCAACGTTCGATCGAGGTTCAGTATTTCATTTGGAGCACCGACAACATCGGAATTTTGGCAGCAGAGGCTTTGTTAAGAGCTGCGGAGCGCGGTGTCAAAGTGCGCATCATCGTGGACGACCTTCTGATTGATGCTCCCGACAAGTCCTTACTCGCATTAGCTAGCCATCCCAATATCGATATTCGCATCTACAACCCCCAAAGTTCTGTGGGCGTCCCGATCCAAAAGCGCGCACTGAACGTTGCCACAGATTTTCGAGGGGTGAATCAACGCATGCATGACAAGACATTCATCGTCGATGGCAAGGTCGCCATCACGGGTGGACGCAACATGGCTGATGAGTATTTCGACTATGACCATGAATACAATTTCCGGGATAGGGATGCATAGGTTCTGGGCGAAGTAGTAAACAAGATGCAGATCAGCTT
>JABFSI010000096.1 GCA_013140695.1 Sideroxydans sp.
AATTCGCTGAAGAAGCCATCGCCGCCGCGAATCTAAAACCCGGCGCGACCGTGCTGGATGTCGCTTGCGGCCCCGGCACACTCGCGCTCAAACTCGCGCAGCACGCAGACAAAGTGCACGGCATCGATTTCTCCGAAGCCATGCTCGCCGTGTTCCGCAACAAGATCGAACAAGCCGGACACCGCAACATCGCCCTGCACTGCGGCGATGCGCAGACCCTGCCCTATGCCGATGCCACCTTCGACGCCGCCTTCTCGCTGTTCGGCCTCATGTTCTTCCCCGACCGCAAGCAAGGCTTCGCCGAAATCTACCGCACGCTCAAACCGGGCGGCAGCATCGCCATCACCAGTTGGGCATCCGTGGACCAATCACCCGCCATGCAAACCATGTTCGGCGCAATGCGCGCCATCAAGCCCGACCTGCCGCAACCGCAACGCTCCGTCACCACACTGGAAAACCCCGAGCGTTTCAAACAAGAAATGGAAGAAGCCGGCTTCCGCAACATCGAGATACGCAGCGTCACCAAAGCCTTCCCCGTCGGCAGCACCGACGAATTCTGGAACCATATGGTCAAAGGCAGCGCGCCGATACAGATGATGAAGAAGGGCTTGGGTGAAGAGCTGTGGCGCGAGAAGGAAAAGCTGGCACTGGCTTGGCTGGAAGAGACACTGCCAACGCTGAAAGGGCCGCTGACTTCGGATGCTTGGCTGGGGGTGGGGGTGAAGTAGCGCCCATGCAGTCAATTACGTGAAGAAATCAGATAGATCATATTTAATTTGCTGAAGAAAGACTTGAATGAATACCGCAATGAATGCCGCAAAGAAATATCTAAGCAAATGGCTTGTGTTCTTAATTCAACAATTACATACAGCAGATAACTACGTAACTAGACATTTGGATATTGCAAATCCAAAAGGCTACGACGACCTAACTCCTATTGATAAAGCAGATGAAGACAAGAATTATTCCGAAGCACTCATATGGGCACTAAAAAATCCAAGTGTAAAAAATATCGCTATCACCGGTCCATATGGCTCGGGCAAGAGCAGTGTCCTGCGAACCTTTGAAAAGGGACACAAGGGATTTTCATATTTGAATATCTCCCTTGGCGCATTTAAAGATGACATTCAAATCAAAGATACGGATGCAAATCGGAATGCACTTATAGAAAAAAGTGTTCTGCAACAGGTCTTCTATCGCATTGGAGAGCATGCAGTTCCACATTCCAGATTTCAACGAATCAAAGAGATTCCTTATCTTTACAACCTACTCAAATCTAGCGCATTAGCCTTGTGGCTTGTAGTTGCAGGGTATGTATACGCCCCCAATAATAAAGTTTTTGAAAGTCTATTAGGGAAAGCTGCTTTTAAAGATGAGACCTACTTTTACCATGCCACGCTGATAACCATCTTGGGGATGGCCTTAATTATCAATGAAGCTATTCGACTCTTTAGCAATACCCGTCTGAGCAAAGTCAATTTCCAAGAAGGGGACATAGAGTTTGACGAAGATCGTGGCGATTCCATTTTAAATAAGCACCTAGATGAAATCCTCTACTTCTTCGAAAAAACAAAATTCGACGTAGTGGTAATCGAGGATCTAGACCGTTTCGACGAGGTTGATATTTTTGTTAAGCTTCGAGAACTGAACACGCTAATCAACAACTCCGAGCAAATCGCCAGAAAAATCGTCTTCATATACGCCATCAAGGACGACGTATTCAAAGACGCGAACCGCACGAAGTTTTTTGACTTCATCATCCCAATAATCCCGGTCATTAACACCTCAAATTCCGGCGATGTACTACTCAAGAAGCTATCCGACTCATTTGCAAAAGATGAAATCCAAGAAACCTTTGTAAGCGATATCACTCTCTATATTGAAGATATGCGGATGTTGAAAAACATCTATAACGAATTTGTCCTCTACAAGAATAAATTATGTTCGGTCGGCGGCATTGAGTTACCACTAGAAAAGTTGCTTGGATTTATCGTCTACAAGAATAAGTACCCCAATGACTTTGCGAAACTAAACTCGAATGAAGGTATGGTCGCGGAAATATTTAAGAAAAAAAGAATTCTTATTGAACGTTCAACCCATTCACTTAACACAGAGATAGATAAGTTGAAAATGGAGTTAGCTCAAATCAATGCAGAAACCCTAAACGACGTTAAGGACTTACGAAGAACCTACTTAGCTGCAATATTCGAAATGCTTCCGAACCTGCAATATCTGTCAATCAATAATACCCAGAAAAGAGTGGCCGACTTTTTGGATGAAACCTTATTTAAACAATTGCAGGCACAGTCACAGATACCCTATTACGTCTTCAATAACAATTACCCACAGAACTCGAATCTCACCTTTAAATCAATTGAGGAGCATCTTGGAACAAGAGGACCCTACTCTCAAAGAGAGCTTTTGATCAATAAAAAGGGAAATGGGCGGATAGAAGAAATCAAAAAGAATATTGCAGCACTGAATGAAAAAGTTCGGGATATAAAGTCATCTAGCCTTAAAGGCCTAATTGATGCATTTCCAACAGAGGATTTTTTTGATGGCCCAATTAAGGATGAGAAGTTACTGACCTACCTAATCAGGACGGACTATATAAATGAGAATTACCACGATTTTATTTCCTTCTTCTACGAAGGTAGCATTACAAGAAACGATCAGGAGTTTTTACTCAGTATAAAAAACCAGGAACCGCTCGAGTTTACTCACACATTAGTTAAGATCGATGCAGTAATCAAACGCTTGAGTCGAACAGACTACAAAGAGTCGGCAGCACTCAACTTTGATTTAATTAGCACACTGCTAAAAACAACCGCCAACCTAGATCAACTTAACGTAGTTTTGGCACAGCTCTGTAACAACGAGAAACGCTCACTTGAGTTCATTGATACATACTTGTCGAATCAGGCAGATGCAGGGCTGTTAATTAATGAAATTTGTAGGCGCTGGAAGGGATTTTGGAAATGCGTTTCACAAGATGCCAACTATCCGACAGATACGATTAACGGCTATTTAAAATTGATCCTCATTTATGCAGAAATCCCCAATATCCTAAATGTGAATGTCGACTCATCTCTAACTAAATACATTTCAGAAAAAAGTAATTTCCTCGAATTCGCTACCGACATAAGGGATGTTACAAAACTAGAAAATACCTTAGCAAAGCTGGAAGTGAAATTTACTGGACTCGTCAGACCTGATGCCAATAAAGAACTTTTTGAGTACCTATATAAAAACTCCCTATATGAGATTAATACCCATATGGTTGAGCGAATAATCCAATACTTCAATCCTGACATTCTGAAGACGAACTCGATAGACACTTCAAATTTCACCGTCATACTTCAATCCAAGTGCAACGAACTAATTTCATACGTCAACTCCAATCCAAATTTGTATGTAGAAAATGTTTTACTAAGGAATGAGGATGGAATTGATGAAAGAGAGGATGCCCTATTAGCACTCTTAAATAATAACGACATTGATGTAGAAGGAAAAACTGCAATCCTTAACAAGCAAAAAATGCCGATAACAAAGATTACCGATATTCACGATCATGAGCTTTGGGGAGCAATTATCCAATCATCAAAAGTCGTTGCCACATGGGAAAATCTACTCGCATATTTCGGCGAAAAGAAAGTCTTGGATGATGCATTGGTGGCGTTTGTTGAGCAAACAGAGAATTACAAAGAGCTAGCAAAGTACCGCCTAAAGGAAACTGAAATTATCCCGATAGATCTGATTCAACTTATTTCGAAACAGATTCTTCTATCAACTGAACTATCTGATGAGTGCTATTTTTACCTCATTAAATGCATTCCATATTGGTACCCTGACTTACCTGGGATTGAGAAACTATCCAATGCCAAAATAAGCCACATCATAAGTCACGGAAAGTTGCAGTTCACGGAGCCGAACTTTAATGCCCTGAAGAATCACTTCAACAATCAATACGCCTCTCTTGTTGAAAAGAATGTTGACTCCTACTTGAAAGAAATCGAGAAGTTTACGTTGGACCCCACAGGGTTGATGCACCTTATCAAATCCAAAGTTGTTTCAACTGATCAGAAAATTACCATTCTCAATAGCGTTGATGCGGGCATCATTGACGACAATACCGATTTAGTCCGCCTAATCTTTGAATTTTTGCTTAGTCAAAATTCATGTCCGAAGTTAAATCTTTCCTTAGTAGAGAGCCTTGTTGCACAAAGCCTCCCCATTGATGAAAAGGTAAAGCTCATTGTCAATCAAGCCGCGGATTTGGCGACTTCAGAAATTGAAAATTTGCTAACCCTGAGTGGCCCACCAATTTCCGGCATTCCCAATAATCAGAAGCCAACCGTTGAGAATAATGAAACGTATAAACAACTGGCAGAGATGCTTATTGATAAGGGGATTCTTTCCTCATTTAAAGAAGAAGATGAGGACACGATTAGGATGTATCCCAAGAAATCTTAATTCTTAAGCATATCCACAGATATCCTTTACCCCTAACCACGCCCCATGGCCACCCTAATCCCCACCCTCGGCTCCGCCCGCTTCGATGCGCGCGGCGAGTTACGTCTCGCCGAACGGTTGAAGGATTGCCTCGAAGACAACGCCTGGGTGTGGCACAACATTCCAGTCGGGCCTTTCGGTAGGCATCCCGATTTCGTGACGTTGCATCCGCAGCAGGGCATTGTGGTGCTGGAGGTGAAGGACTGGCGGCTGGATACGATAGGCAATGCAAACAGCAAGCAGGTCGAGCTGATAACCGATCGCGGCAATGTGTCCGTTGACAATCCCTTCGCGCAGGTGCGCGGCTACATGTTCAACGTGGTCAATACGCTGAAGCATGACCCGCTGCTGGTCATCGAGAGCGGTGGTTTCAAGGGGCAGCCGGTGTTTTCTTTTGGGCATGGTGTGGTGTTCGCCAACATCACGCGCAAGCAGTTCGACGGGACCGATCTACATGAGGTGTTTCCGCCGGAGCGCTGCATCTTCCGCGATGAAATGACGGAGAGCATCGACCCCGATGCCTTCCGCGAGCGTGTGTGGCGCATGGTGTCGCGCCGCATTGGGTCGGGATTGTCTCTGCCGCAAATTGATCGCGTTCGTGCAATTTTATTCCCTGAGATTCGCGTCACGCAGATTGCGCTGCCGTTCGACGAACCACATTCCGATGCTTCGCCCGCAGATGACCGCTTGCTTGAGGTGATGGACATGCAGCAAGAGTTGCTGGCGCGCAGCATGGGCGAGGGTCACCGCATCGTGCGCGGCGTGGCGGGCTCGGGCAAGACGCTGATTCTGGCGTTCCGCGCCGAGCAGATCGCGCGCGCGGCGAGCCGCCCGGTGCTGCTGTTGAGTTACGCGAACGGCATCTCGGGTCGGCTGGAGAATGCGATGCAGGACAGAGGGGTGGAGGACAAGGTGGTCACTTTGACCTTCCATTCCTGGTGCTACAAAATGCTGCGTACTTATGGCCTGCCGATTCCAACCGAAAAAGAGTTTCCCAACTTTACAGAGCGGCAAGCTGCCAATGTGCAAGCCGTGCTCGATGCTACCGAGCGTGGGCTGATTCCGGGCGGGCAGTACGACGCGGTGCTGATCGACGAGGCGCATGACTTCGAAACTGAATGGCTGGCGCTGGCGGCGAAGATGGTCAACCCGGACACGAAGGCGCTGATGATCGTTTACGACGATGCGCAGGCGATCTACAAAGGCCGCAAACGCCCGGTGTGGAAGCAGCTCGGCATCGAGGCCGCCGGACGCACCACGGTGCTCAAGGTGAATTACCGCAACACCGCGCAGATATTGCGCTTCGCGCGCAAGTTCGCCGCCGATGTGATCGGCGCACCGGGCGTATGCGCCGGTGACGAGAGCGCGATCTTGATGCCGGAAGATGGCGGACGCGATGGTGTGGAGCCAGTGGTGCGCCAGTGCGTGAGCTATGACGGCGAAGCCCATGCGATTGCGGAATGGCTGCTCGGACGCAAAGCCGCTGGGTATGAATGGGGGCAGATGGCGGTGCTGTATCCACGGCATTTCATCGGTGAAAAATTCGAGAAGATTCTAGTGAAATCTGGTGTGCCTGTAGACGTAGCTAAGGATCATGGTAACCGCGTGGAGACAGAGCGGGACGCGGTGCGATTCCTCTCTATGCACAACGCCAAAGGGCTAGAGTTCCCCTGCGTGGCGATTGGTGGATTGGGTGAGTTGAAAAAACCCGAAGAGATCGAAGACGACATCCGCCTCACCTACGTCGCCATCACACGCGCCACGCATGAGGCGTTCATCACTTACTCGAACATGTCGGAGCTGGTTGGCAGATTAGTGGTGTAGTCCGGCACAATGTCGCACCCCGGTTTCCCCGCCTTAACCGGCACGCATCCATTACACTCTCACCCTCAAGTCCGCCCCAACTCTGCAAAGGTTCACCATGTACCCCGTTCACGACGACGATGCCGCCCTGCTGTTGTCCCTCACCGTTGCGGCCAAGCGTCGCCCGGCCGCGCTGGACGAGATCATCACCGCGCTGGCCATGGCCCAGCACGGCGAGATCCCGGCCAAGACCAAACTGGTGGACGCGTTTGCGCGCATGGGCGTTTGTGGCCTGATCGCCGAAGCAGAGGGTGGCTATACCCTCACTGCTGCGGCGCAAGCGATGATGGCGGTGCTGCGCGCCAAGGATGACAGTGCCACCCGGCTGGCCCGCATCAAGCAACAGCTCACCGACTTTGATGCGAAGGACAAACACCCAAGCATTCGTGTCACTCAAGAGCAGTTGCTGGTGGCGATCCAGAGCTACAAGGTGGCTGAACGCAGCCACAAGGGCAAGAACATACAGACCGACAAACCCAAGACGAAGACCAACTGGATCCCGACCAAGGATCTGGTACAGGGCAAACAGCATCTACCCTCCAATCGCCGCAAAGCGTAACTCTGCCAGCCCGTGTAGCTCCGATTAACGTGGCGTAATCGGAGGTATGACATTCGTGCGCTTACGCTGTGCTAATCGCAGCTGCGGAGCTGAACCCAGATTATCCATTAGCACCGTCATTCCCGCGCAGTGGGGTAAGCAGGCAATCCGCAAAGCGGATGCTCGCAAAGCGGGAATCCAGCGAAGTAAGTAGCCCGCGAAGCGGACAAAACCTTGAGTTTGACTTGCTGCGCAGGACTTTTTAAATCAACTGGATTCCCGCCTTCGCGGGAATGACGAAAGCTAATGGGGGCAGCATCGAAATACCTTCAACGAAAAAGCCCGGCATCGCCGGGCTTCCTCTTCTCAATCGCAATATTCGCAATCAGTTACAACTCGATGCGCAACACAGACTGCGCATTAAACTCGCTTCACTCCAACATCTACATCGTCGCTTCACTCAGGCCAAGTTGTTCGCGGAAATAGGCTTCCACCAGTTTCGCCTTGCTGTGCGAATCGATGTTCTCCGCTAGCACCATTTCTCCCTTGGGTGTCTGCGCTACCACGTGGTAATTAGTCTGATGTGAATGACCATTCTGGTTGGAGATGGAGCCCTTCTTTAGTTCCACCCCGAGCACGTCTTGGTAGTCGACGTTCCTGCGGCGAATGGCGATCCCCAGCAAGCAATCGATGGAAGACACCTGCTTGCCGTCCCAGGCAACGTAAAGGCTGCTAAAGGCCGCATTGAAACCGATCAGCACAACCAGACTGCCAATGAAGGTGAAAATTCCGCCCATAAAATAGAGTTCGCCTCCCTCCTGCGCCGCCTTTCCCCAGAGGATGATGCCGGCGATGGCAAAAGCACTACCCATCACAATGAACATCAAAACATGCCACGGCTGGCGAAACATCGGATAGTAAAGTTCCCTCACCATGCCGTTGTACCGCAGCGGCAGCAGCGATTCTGCTTTTAATTCTGGCACCCCTTGTGGCACCAACTTGCTGGTGTCCAGTTGCTGGAAACGGGAGTTTTCTCCCGTGGCATAGACGGGAATGGTAAAGGAGCGATTCAGGTCGCTCCCCGGCAATTCCGCCTTGATGCTCAAGCGCCAGAAGTAGTAATCCCCACTCTCATCCTCGCTGGCGCGCAGCTCTGCGGGGACTGCAAAACGAAAGCGCAGCCGCATTCCCTGTGCTGTTCGCTCCACTTGGGCATAACCACTGTCCTGCCACTCCACCTGCTCTTTCCGGGTTCGATCATCGCCACTGCCGGTCACATAACTGTAGAGGCAGCTAAGCGTCACCTCGCAGACCAGTGCGTCTTCGTAGGGCACATTGAGTTCGATTTCACCGCCAACGTCGCCGCCGATAGCGCCGGGGAAGGGATTCATGGTCAGGGGCGTGTAACCGAAACGACGCCATTCAAGGGTCTGCTTGATCGCCCAGTAGAGCATGCCCACGCCGATCAGAGGAAAGAGCAGGATGAGCAGCGCCAGCCCCCCTTCCTCGCGCCAGACATCCGGCACGACAAAGGTGGCGGGCAGACTGATTGCATTCCAGAGGACGGCAAAGAACCAGATCGCATACATCCCGCTACGCGCACTGGAACGGATACGGTTGTCTGCCCACTCGGGACGGGCTAGCCAAGGCTTTTCTGTAGTTTCAGGCGACACGATGAGTCGCTTGCCACGCAACCCAAAGATCATCATGGCCAGTCCGGCACCGCCAAAAGCAACAGTAAAGATCGACATGAAACCGATCATTTCCCAGCGCATGTCGCGATTAAGTATGGCTTCAGCGGGATCACTCGGATTGTAGTAAACCGTGACTGGCTCTTGGTTCAAATACATGAGTTCGAGCTGACTACCCAATCGCTGCTGAAATTGGCCGACGTTGTCGCCGCCGCCGTGGATCGCTACTCGATCACCTTCATATTCGATACTGTCAACCCAATAGCGATATTGGGCTGCGGCGTGAAAAGTGGTGGCGTGATCGGTATTGCTGCTGCCTGTGTTTGCGGAAGTCAGCTCGCCTTGCGTCTGGGGCCAGGAGGCCATGCGCATCGCGTCATAGAATGAGTACGCAGTGGTAATTAGGAAGTAGATGCCTACGGCACAGAATGGAAGCCCAAAGATTACCAAGAACCAGCTTCGTTTACGTTTTTCGAATTGCATTTCTCTCCTCCCAGAAAATACCCGTGCAATCACAGCGCCGCTCCCCGCAATAGTATCAGTCCAACCAATACCTTCACCCGTTGGCCGATAGCAATTATGAAGAGCTCACAGGGGCAGTATCGTAAAAACAATCGAAACAATCGGGGATAGACCACGGTTTCGTTCTTCAACTAAAGGGGGCTGGCTCCCAATAGCTTTATCGGCATACCCTCTTCCCCTCCGCCCCGCTTTCCCTTACCATGCAATTTGAAGTTTCAACTTTCAAATTGTAAATATGCTAAACCGATCTGCTTTTTCCACCGCCCTGCGTCTGGCGCAGGGGTTTCCTGTACTGGCGATCACGGGGCCGCGCCAGTCAGGCAAGACGACGTTGGCGCGCACGCTGTTTGCCGATAAACCTTACGTTTCGCTGGAAGACCCAGAGGAGCGCTCCTTTGCTGATTCCGACCCGCGTGGATTTCTGGCGCGGTTTCCGCAGGGGGCGATTCTGGATGAGGTGCAGCGTTGCCCGGATTTGTTTTCTTATCTGCAAGGCGTGGTGGATACGCGCAAACGGATGGGCGAGTTCATTCTTACGGGGTCGCAGCAGTTTGGTTTGATGTCGAGTATCAGCCAGTCGCTGGCGGGACGGGTGGGGTTATTGCAGTTGTTGCCGTTCGCGTTGACCGAGTTGAAGGATGGCGGCTTACTGCCTGCAACGCTGGATGAAACGATGTTGCGCGGGTGTTATCCGCCGCTGCACGACCGCCCCGTTGCACCCGGCGACTGGTTTCCCAACTACGTGAGCACTTATCTGGAAAGGGATGTGCGGCAGTTGTTGGCGGTGCGCGATTTGTCGCTGTTCCAGCGTTTCCTCAAGATGTGCGCCGCACGCTCGGGGCAGTTGCTCAATCTTTCTGCGCTGGCGGCGGATTGCGGCATTTCACATGTGACGGCGCGGGAATGGATGACGGTGTTGGAGGCAAGTTATGTCGTTTATCTATTGCGCCCCCACCATCAAAATTTCGGCAAGCGGCTGGTGAAGATGCCCAAGCTTTATTTCCTCGATACCGGTTTGATGGCGTATTTGTTGGGCATACGCGATGCGGATACGCTGGCTACCCATGCCTCTCGCGGTGCGTTGTTTGAAACGCTGGTGGTGTCGGAGTGGGTGAAACGCCAGTTCAATGCGGGTCAGGTTGCCGAGCTGTATTTTTGGCGCGACAACGTGGGGCACGAGGTTGATCTGTTGATCCCGCAGGGCAAGCAGTTCATGCCTGTGGAAATTAAATCCGGCACCACTTTCAGCAGCGACTGGACGGCTGCACTGCGCAAGTTGTCGGCATTGTTTGGCGATGCGGCATTACCGCCGGGCATTGTTTATGGTGGCGAAGGTCAGTATGAACGCGACGGGTGTCGCGTTGTTGGCTGGCAGGCGCTGGCCGAGAACAGTTGATGCATACGCTACGCATCTCCACGCTTCGCCAACGCCTGCAAGACCTTGGTGCCAAGCCCTGCCACGAAGACAGGTTGCTGCGCGGTTGGAGTCAGGTGCGCTCTTACGACGTGAAGGGCAGCCCTGCCGAGATATTCTTTCCCGCTGCGCTGCGCAATGCCTTGCCTACCATCGAGGCAGAGTTGGAGGGGTTGGCGCGTTTGCATGGTGAGTATCCGGTCTCCCTCTCCCCAACCCTCTCCCGCACAGCGGGAGAGGGGGCAAACGCTGCGCCGAGCGCAACTTCAAATAACGACGAAATAGCGCGTCTGCTCGTTGAACTGCACGACGGACAGATGGTGGAGAGTGTGTTGTTGCCGCGTGGTGGCTTGTGCGTTTCGACGCAGGTGGGGTGCGCGGTGGGCTGTGTGTTCTGCATGAGTGGACGCGATGGGCTGATACGCCAGCTTGGCAGTGCAGAGATCGTGGCGCAGGTGGTGCTGGCGCGCAAACGTCGGAAGGTAGAAAAGGTGGTGTTCATGGGCATGGGTGAGCCAGCACACAATCTAGACAACGTGCTGGAAGCCATCGACGTGCTGGGCACGTTGGGTGGTATCGGACATAAGGAGCTGGTGCTTTCGACGGTGGGGGATGTGCGGGTGTTTGAGAGGTTGATGGAGAGATGTGATCTTCAAACTAATTCTTACTCTGAATCAGTTCGTCGCTCCCGCGAAAGCGGGAGCCCAGTCAATCAAACCAACTGGATTCCCGCCTTCGCGGGAATGACGCCGCCACCTTCTTCTGCATTTACATCAGCAGCACGGCTTGTGCGCCCCGCCCTCG
>JABFSI010000048.1 GCA_013140695.1 Sideroxydans sp.
CGCAAAGAAGAAAGCTGTTAAAAAAGTAGCTGCTAAAAAACCAGCAGCGAAAAAAGCAGTCGCCGCAAAGAAACCCGCTGCTAAAAAACCAGCAGCAAAAAAAGTAGCAGGTAAAGGCATCCTCGGCGCCTAAGCTTCGTAGATTTGGGCCGGCGCCGGGTAGTAGCGTTGTGCCCTTTCTTCGAGGTTTTTTGTTTTACACGTAGTTCACTTCTTTATTTGCAGAGTTGACGCTGCACATAAATTCAAGCATCACTTTATATTTTGCGGACACTGCCAGTGCTTCCGCTTTTTTTATTTGTGCTTTTCGTTCGGACAGACAGGATGACCATGTCGCCACACATTGCTTTAATCGCCACTATCGTGCTTTTTTTATTTGCGGGCTGTAATAAGGCCGTTGAGGATAAAAAAGTGGAAACCCCCAGCATGCCTGTCACGGTTGCGTTGAGCGAGGCGCGCGATATGAATCTGCTGGAAGAGTCGGTGGGGGTGTTGGAGAGTATGTCCGACCCCGTTATCTCCGCAGAGGTGGCGGCCAAGGTGGTGCAGGTTAAAGTGGCCGCTGGTAGTGATGTTAAAGCAGGGCAGGTGCTGGCAATTTTAGATGCGGGCGATGCGGGCGCTTCTTTGCAAGCGGTGAAGGCGGATGTGCAGCGCCTGCAAACCGTGGCCGCCAATCAAGCTAGAAATTTGCAGCGTTTGCGCGGATTGCGCGAACAAAATTTTATTTCTCAAGCAGGGTTGGAGGATGCAGAAGCGCAACAAGAAGCGCTACAAGCACAGCTGACTGCGGGGCGTGCGCAGCTGGTGATCGCACAGCGCAATGTGGGCAAGACGCAGGTTTTATCTCCAGTGTCGGGACGTGTTGAAAAGCAAATAGTCGTTGCTGGACAATTTGTGCGTGTGGGCGATCCTTTGTTTCAAGTGGTCTCTTTGCAAAAATTACGCGCCAAATTTTCTTTTCCAGAAAACCTCTCCAGTCAAATTTTGCGCGGCATGCAAGTCAAAATTTCCAGCCTGGGTAATGAGGCTGTCGTCACGGGAAAAATTATTGAAGTGAAGCCGATGGCGAGTGCTAGCAATCGTAGCTTTGATGCTTTTGTGACCTTCGATAATCCGGGTAGTTGGAAGCCTGGTTCAACCTTGACGGGCTTGGTGGTGATGGCACGCCATGCCAACGCGGTGTCGGTGCCCGCGCGCAGCATTGTGTTACGCCCCGCAGGGCAGGTGGCGTATGTGGTAGAGGCAGGTAAAGTGAAGCAGCGTGTGGTGCAGCTGGGGATGAGTCAGGACGGTTACATAGAGATTTTGCAAGGCTTGAGTGTGGGTGAAACAGTGGTGGTCGATGGGGTAGGATTTTTGTCGGATGGCACGGCGGTGTCGGTTCCCACCGCAAAACCGGTTGCACAATAATCTTCTTAACTTGACTGCATAAGGTCTGCCATGAATCTGCCCGAACTTTCGATTAAACGACACGTTTTTGCGGTGATGTTGAGTGCCGCCATGATGCTGTTCGGCATCATCTCTTATCAGCGCGTTGGCGTTGACCAGTTCCCTAAAGTTGATTTCCCTATCATCACCGTGACCACCACTTTGCGCGGCGGCAATCCTGAAAGCGTGGATATGAGCGTCACCAGCGTGATAGAAAACGCGGTGAACAGTGTGCCGGGCATTGAGCATGTGCAGTCGAGCTCTTCGCCAGGTGTGTCGGTAGTGGTGATTACATTTGCGCTAGAAAAAAATGTGGACATCGCATTCAATGAAGTGCAATCACGTATCAGCCAAGCGATGCGACGCTTACCGAAAGATGCGGATGCACCCGTTGTGGCAAAAATGGACAGCGGCGCAAGCGCCGTGTTCTGGGTTATTTTGCAAGGCGACCGCACCGTGCAGCAGCTTAATCAATACGCTAGCAACACCATTAAGAAAAAGCTGGAAAGCATCAATGGGGTGGGCGAAGTGCGGATTGGAGGCCGGCGTGATCGCACGATCCGCATTCATGCTGACCCCGTGCGCATGGCCTCGTTGGGTATCACTGCACAAGATATTTCTGCGGCATTTGGACGTGAACATTTGCAAATGCCCGGCGGATTTATCGTGGGCGATTACAACGAATTTTTGCTGCATTTGGATTTGGAATTTCACAGTCTGGAAACCTTGCAACGCATGGTGGTGACGTATCGCGAGGGCGCGCCGATTCGTTTGCGCGACGTGGCAAAAATTGAGGATGGATTGGCCGAGCAACGGCAATTGGCGCGCTTCAACGGGCAGCCAGGGGTGGGCATTGGCATTGTGAAAGTGTCTGGCTCGAACACCGTTGAAGTGGTGGATGCGGTGAAGCAAAGATTGCAAAAAGACATCCTGCCCAATCTGCCCGCAGGGATGACCTTAAAAGTGTCCACAGATGATTCGACCTTCATTAAAGAAATGGTCAGTTCGCTACGTGAGCATTTGCTTGAAGGCACATTGCTGGCGGCGATGGTGGTGTGGATATTTTTGCGCAGCGTGCGCTCGACACTCATTATTTGCGTGGCCATTCCTGTGTCCTTGTTGGGTGCGATTGCGGCACTGTATTTCTTGGGTTACACCCTCAACTCAATGACGTTGTTAGGCCTACTGTTATTGGTCGGCGTAGTCGTGGATGACTCGATTGTGGTGTTAGAAAACATTTTCCGCCATCAAACAATGGCGGGAACTGTTTCGGCGAAGGCTAATGTGAGCGAAGCGAACGTTAAGCCTGCGCAAGCAGGCGGCCAAAGCCAAAACATTTTCCGCCATCGCGAAGAAATCGACCCCGAGCCCATCGGTGCGGCCATTAATGGCAGTCGAGAAGTGGTGTTTGCGGTGATGGCCGCATCCCTTTCCTTGGTGTCTATTTTTGCGCCCGTTATTTTTATGAGCGGCATCATCGGCATGTTTTTCAAATCGTTTGCAGTGGTGGTGACGGTGGGGGTGCTGGTGTCGCTTTTCGTTTCGCTCACCCTCACGCCCATGCTGTGCTCGCGTTTTTTAACCACGACAAAACAACACGGAAAAATTTATCACCTACTCGACAACACCTTTAATCGTCTTGATTATTTTTATGAACACGCACTGACATGGGCATTGCAGCATCGTTGGAAAGTCATTACCGCCACGTTGTTAGTCGTGTTGTCCAGCGCGTTTTTCTTTGCCAAAGTGGGCAAAGG
>JABFSI010000097.1 GCA_013140695.1 Sideroxydans sp.
TGCCGCACCTCGCGTTCCAACCGAACGCGATGGCCGACCTGAAGATATTGCCGATGGACGAAGTGCAGACCAGCTACTACCTGCGTCTGCGCGTGCAAGACAAACCGGGCGTGCTGGCCGACATCACGCGCATCTTGGCGGATGAACAGATATCAATTGATGCCGTCATCCAAAAAGAGCCCGAAGAAGGCGAAGAACAGACCGACCTCATCATGCTGACGCATCTGACACGCGAGAAACATGTCAATGCAGCGATCGTGAAGATCGAAGCGTTGGGTGTGGTGGCGGGGAAGGTCACCAAGCTGCGGCTGGAAGAGTTGGGTAAGTAATTTCTTCGTTGCGCACAACACGGACTAGGAGCTGTATGAAAATTGACTATGTGATAGCTGCTGTTGTTGGCTTAGGGATTTCTTATCTCAGCGTGGTCATGTTCATGATGGGTGGCGGGCAGTTCGCAAGTTGGGCCGTTGCTTTTCTTGTGGTTGCATATACAGGTGCATTTTATTTTGTATCACAAAGAAAAAGTGAAGACAGTGTTGGTTTGGGTATGTTGGCTCTGATTTCTCCGCCATTTATTATTTGGATTGGGGCGTTTATTTATGCCAAAGTCTTCACATAGACAGAACCCGTAGGGTGTAATGCGCGTTGCATATTGCGCCCTACTGTTGAGGAATAAAAATGAAATACATCTCCACACGCGGCAACGCGCCCGCAAAAACTTTCACCGAAATTCTGTTGGGTGGTCTCGCACCCGATGGTGGTCTGTATCTGCCAGAGCAATATCCGCAGGTGACACGTGCCGAGTTGGATGCTTGGCGCGAACTTTCATACGCTGATCTTGCCTTTGCAGTGTTGTCCAAGTTCGCTACCGACATTCCTGCGGCAGATTTGAAAGCCATCGTCAGCAAGACTTACACCGCCGAGGTGTACAGCAACGGGCGTGTGGATTCCAAAGCCAAAGACATCACGCCGCTGCGCAAGCTGAGTGAGGGCGTGTACATCCAAGAACTTTCTAACGGCCCGACGTTGGCGTTCAAGGACATGGCGATGCAGTTGCTGGGCAATCTGTTCGAATACGCGTTGGCGAAAGACCATGCCGAGTTGAACATCCTCGGTGCGACATCGGGTGACACTGGCTCTGCGGCGGAATACGCGATGCGTGGCAAGCGCGGCATCCGCGTCTTTATGTTGTCTCCCAATGGGAAAATGTCGTCGTTCCAACGTGCACAGATGTATTCGCTACAAGACCCGAACATCTTCAACATCGCCGTCAACGGCATGTTCGACGATGCACAGGACATGGTGAAGGCGGTGTCCAACGACCACGCTTACAAAGCGGCGCACAAGATCGGTACAGTTAACTCCATCAATTGGGGGCGCGTGTCGGCGCAGATCGTGTACTACTTCAAAGGCTATTTCGCTGCGACGAAATCGAACGACGAGCAAGTCGCTTTCTCAGTTCCTTCTGGCAACTTCGGCAACATCTGCGCAGGCCACATCGCGCGCATGATGGGTTTGCCTATCGGCCAGTTGATCTTGGCGACCAACGAGAACGATGTGCTGGACGAGTTCTTCCGCACAGGTGTGTATCGTCCACGCGGCACTGATCACACCTACGAGACTAGCAGTCCGTCGATGGATATCTCCAAGGCGTCTAACTTCGAGCGTTTCGTGTTCGACTTGGTCGGGCGCGATGGCGCCAAGGTGCGCGAGTTCTGGAGCAAAGTGGATGCAGGTGGGGCGTTCGACATCAAGGATTCTTCCTACTGGAACGAGTTGTCGAAGTTCGGTTTCGCCTCCGGTAAGAGCACGCATCTGAACCGCCTCAACACCATCCGCGAAGTGTGGGAAGAGTACGGCGTGATGATCGACACGCATACGGCTGACGGATTGAAGGTGGGCTTGGAGCAACGTCGTCCTAGCTTGCCACTCATCTGCCTAGAGACCGCATTGCCCGCTAAATTCGCCGAGACTATCCAAGAGGCATTGGGGCGTCAACCAGAACGTCCTGCTGCCTTGGAAGGTATCGAGGACCTGCCGCAACGCTGCGAAGTGATGGATGCGGATGTAGTGAAGTTGAAGGCGTTTATCTCGGCAAACGTGCCTCACTAGATTGTCATTCCCGCGAAAGCGGGAATCCAGTGCTTTATTCAATATGCAGTTAGGTTTATCCGCTGCGCGGAAATATTTAACTGCTGGATTCCCGCTTTCGCGGGAATGACTTAGGTGATGGAAATGACGGCCAGCCTTTTCTCAATGAATCTCCAAGGAATGTGATGTTCACGCAACCTTGTGTTTACATTCTCGCCAGCCAACGCAACGGCACGTTGTATGTTGGGGTGACGAGTGATTTGGTGAAGCGAACTTGGGAGCACAAGAGCGATTTCGTTGAGAGTTTTACCAAACAATATGGCATCCATATTTTGGTGTATTACGAGCTGCATGCGGACATCGCCTCTGCAATCACGCGTGAAAAGCAAATCAAGAAATGGAATCGCGCTTGGAAGATTGAATTGATTGAGTCGAGAAATTCGGAGTGGCGGGATTTGTGGCAGGAAATTCTGTGATTCCGTCATTCCCGTGAAAACGGGAATCCAGCGCAGTTATTCAATATGCAGTTGATTTTGCCCGCTACGCGGAATTATTTATTTACTGGATTCCCGTTTGCACGGGAATGACGAACAAATGAACAACCTTCTCCTGCTCATCCTCTGCTTCGTCGCCGGCATGCTACTGCGCCGCTTCAAGCGCATGCCGGACAACGCACCCGCCACACTAAATAGTTTCATCATCCACGTTTCGCTGCCTGCACTGACCCTGCTGTATATCCATCAACTGAAACTCTCTGGCGATGTGTTGTTGACGGGGTTGATGGCATGGTTGGTGTTCGGTCTGTCGGCCGGTTTCTTCTGGCTGATGGGGCGTTGGTTGAACTTGTCGCGCGCCACGACAGGTGCGCTGATATTGGTCGGCGGCTTGGGCAACACTTCGTTCTTCGGCTTGCCGATGGTGGAGGCGTTCTACGGCAAGGAAGGCCTGACCACGGCCATCATCGCAGACCAGCTTGGCTCATTTTTCGCACTCTCTGTGTTGGGTATCACTGTTGCGGGTATCTATTCATCAGGGCGACCGACGGCAACGCAGATCATCAAACGCATCGCGCTATTCCCTCCGTTCATCTCATTGTGCATCGCGCTGCTACTCATTCCCATCGAGTATGCAGATTGGTTTTCTGTGTTGTTGAAACGCTTGGGTGACACACTCGCGCCGTTGGCGTTGCTCTCGGTCGGCATGCAACTGCGCTTGGGACACCTGGCAGAACATAAGCGCAATCTCGCGCTTGGTTTGAGCTTCAAACTCATCCTCGCACCGATGATGATCTACCTGCTCTACGTGCAGCTCATCGGTGCGCACGGTTTGAGTATGCAAGTCACTTTATTCGAGGCGGCGATGCCGCCGATGATCACCGCTGCCATTGTGGCGAGTGAGCATGACCTCGATCCGCCACTGGCGAATCTCATGGTGGCGATTGGGCTAATACTTTCTTTCTTCACGCTCACTGGGTGGTGGTATTTCTTGGGGACAGTATGAACATTTGGGATCAACGTTATTCGAGCGAAGAATACTTTTACGGTACGGCGCCAAATGCATTTCTAGTCTCTCAACAGGCTGTGTTGAAGGCTGGGTTGCGTTGTCTCGCAGTGGCAGATGGCGAAGGACGTAATGGCGTTTGGTTAGCCGAGCAGGGCTTGCACGTGTTGTCAGTGGATTCATCTCCGGTGGCGCAAGCCAAAGCGCAACGCTTGGCTCAACAACGCGGTGTGAAGATGAATTTCGCACAGGTCGATTTGATGAATTGGGATGGAGGCGGCGAGCAGTTCGATGTGATTGCCGCTATCTTTATTCAGTTCGTAGGCCCTGAATTGCGCCCCCAACTATTCGCCAATTTGAAGCGACTGTTGAAGCCTAGCGGTTTGTTATTGCTACAAGGTTACACACCGCGTCAGCTCGAATTCAAAACGGGCGGGCCTTCGCAAGTTGAGAACCTCTACACCGAAGCCATATTGCGTGAAGCCTTTGCCGATATGGATATCCTGCGCCTATCCGAACACGACGACATCATCCAAGAAGGTTCTGGACATAGCGGCATGTCGGCACTGATCGACATGGTGGCACGCCGCCGCGCTTGATTCTTTAAGGCGCGCTCTGCTGATCTTTTTTGTATTGGTCGTAACTAGGCGCAGGTGAGATCGCACGTTCGCTAGGCGTGCGCTTCGCATCATTACTGGCTTTGATGCCTTCATAAAGATTGCGTGCTGGGTCGGCACAAGCCGCGAGTGCCAACCCCAGCAACATCATCATCGTGTATCTCATCATGCTTTAGCTTTTGCCCAAGCCACAATGCCGTTCACATCCATCGCACCCGCCTGACGTGCCACCTCTTTTCCACCTTTGAACAAAGCCAACGTAGGGATGCTGCGGATGTTGTATTGCGCAGCGATCTGTTGCGCTTGCTCGGTATCTAATTTAACCACACGGATGTTGGGTTCCAAGCGTTGTGCAGCTTGCGCATAGGCGGGTGCCATCATCTTGCACGGTCCACACCATGGTGCCCAAAAGTCCACCAGCACAGGCACATCACTGCGCGCGATGTGTGCTGCGAAGTTGTCGGCGGTGAGTTCAACGGGATGCGCGGTGAATAATGGCTGTTTGCATTTGCCGCAAGTTGGAGCTGCATCCAGCTTGTCAGCGGGGACGCGATTGACTGCATCGCAGTGGGGACAGACGATATGTTGAGGCTCACTCATGATAGCTCCAGTAAATTAGAGAGTTCTAATATAGTGGCATTCTAGAAGAATTCAAGAGAGATGCAAGCGCATCGACAAATCAATCGCCTTCACATCTTTGGTGAGTGCGCCGATGGAGATGCGATCCACCCCTGTTTCAGCGACGTGACGGATGCTCTCTAACGTGATGCCTCCCGAGGCTTCTAATTCTGCACGGTTGGCCGCGTGAGTCACGGCGAGACGCATATCTGTGAGTGAAAAATTATCCAGCAGGATGAGTTTCGCACCTGCATTTAATGCTTCATCCAACTCTTGCAACGATTCAACTTCGATTTGGATGCTTACATTCG
Source organism: Sideroxydans sp. (assembly GCA_013140695.1). GTDB lineage: Bacteria > Pseudomonadota > Gammaproteobacteria > Burkholderiales > Gallionellaceae > Sideroxyarcus. Next base: position 5,138 of record JABFSI010000097.1, read on the forward strand.
GCGGTGTGATCTGGAATGCGTGTTCCATCACTTTTCCAATACTGCCTGCTGCTGCGATGTGGTTCTCTTTGATGAGCACGCCGTCGAATAGGCCGATTCGCTGGTTGTATCCACCTCCAACTTTTACTGCATATTTCTGGGCGATTCGCAGGCTAGGCAGAGTCTTACGCGTGTCCAATACTTTCGCTTGTGTTCCCTTCACGGCATCGACATAGCGTCGTGTTTGAGTAGCCACTGCCGAGAGTGTTTGCAAGAAATTTAAGGCAGGGCGTTCCGCTGACAGTAGTGCACGCGCGTTGCCATGAATCTCGCACAGCATCTGTTTGGCCTCAACTGTATCGCCTTCTTTAAATTTCCATTCAATTTTGCAGTTTGGGTCGATGGTGAGAAAGCATTCTTCGAACCACAATGTGCCGCATAGCACCATGTCCTCGCGCGTGATGACGGAGGCATGAGCAAGGGTGTGCTCGGCGATCAGTTGCGCGGTGAGGTCGCCTGTGCCGATGTCCTCGGCGAGCGCATTGATGACATCGGAGCGTATCTGGTGGGCGAGGCTAGTGTGTGGCATCGAACATTCCTTAAGTTGAGGTTGGCAGTATAAGGGAAGGATGGCAGGGCTTGAAATCGTACCTAAGCCCCCCACTTAATAAACAATAGAAATCCATTTGAGGAGTTGATTATGCGTTTCGATAAATTCACCACCAAGCTGCAGCAAGCACTGTCCGATGCACAAGGATTAGCAGTGGGTGCGGACAATCAGTTCATCGAGCCACAGCACCTGCTGCTGGCATTGCTCAACGATGCCGACAGTGGCGCAGGTTCACTGCTGGCACGCGCGGGCGGCAACACCAATGCGCTTAAGACCGCGCTGAGTGATGCTGTCTCACGTCTGCCAAAAGTAGAAGGGCATAGCGGCGAAGTTCAGGTCGGGCGCGACCTTTCCAATCTGCTCAACCTCACCGACAAAGAAGCGCAGAAGCGCGGTGACCAGTTCATCGCTTCCGAGATGTTCTTGCTGGCGCTTGCCAACGACAAGGGTGAGACAGGCCGTTTGCTGAAGACGCATGGTGTATCGCGTGCGCCGCTGGAAACCGCTATCGCTGCTGTACGTGGTGGCGAGTCGGTCGGTTCGCAAGAGGCGGAAGGTCAGCGTGAATCACTCAAGAAATACTGTGTCGATCTGACCGAGCGCGCGCGCCAAGGCAAGCTCGACCCCGTCATCGGCCGTGATGACGAGATTCGCCGCGCCATCCAAGTATTGCAACGCCGCACCAAGAACAACCCTGTACTCATCGGCGAACCCGGCGTGGGTAAGACCGCCATCGTTGAGGGTTTAGCTCAACGCATCATCAACGGCGAAGTGCCCGACTCTCTCCGAGGCAAGAAGGTTTTGTCGCTGGATATGGCCGCCCTCGTGGCAGGTGCCAAGTATCGCGGTGAATTCGAAGAGCGTTTGAAAGCCGTGTTGAAAGAACTAGCCCAAGACGAAGGTAACAACATCGTCTTCATCGATGAGCTGCACACCATGGTGGGCGCAGGCAAGGCGGATGGTGCGATGGATGCGGGCAACATGCTCAAGCCAGCACTTGCTCGCGGTGAACTGCACTGTGTGGGTGCGACCACGCTGGACGAATATCGCAAATACATCGAGAAAGATGCTGCGCTGGAACGTCGCTTCCAAAAGGTGCTGGTGGATGAGCCTAGCGTGGAATCCACCATCGCTATCTTGCGTGGTTTGAAAGAGAAATACGAAGTGCACCACGGCGTCGAGATCACCGACCCTGCCATCGTTGCGGCGGCGGAGTTGTCACATCGCTACATCACCGACCGATTCCTTCCTGACAAAGCCATCGACCTCATCGATGAGGCTGCATCGCGCATGAAGATGGAGATCGACTCCAAACCGGAGGTGATGGATAAACTCGAACGTCGTCTTATTCAATTGAAGATCGAGCGCGAAGCGGTGAAGAAAGAGAAGGACGAAGCTTCGAAGAAACGTATGAGCTTGATCGAAGATGAGATCAAGAAGTTGGAACGCGAATATGCCGACCTCGAAGAGGTGTGGAAAGCAGAGAAGGGCGCAGCCCAAGGTGCGGCCACTGTGAAAGAAGAGATCGAGGCCATGCGCGCTGAGATCGTGCGCCTGCAACGCGAAGGCAAGCTAGAGAAAGTCGCCGAGCTGCAATATGGCAAGCTACCGCAACTCGAAGCCAAGATGAAAGAAGCCGCCCAACGCGAAGCGGAAGGTGGCGCATCGAAGAACAAACTGTTGCGCACCCAAGTCGGCGCAGAAGAGATCGCAGAAGTGGTGAGCCGTGCCACGGGCATCCCTGTGAGCAAGATGATGACCGGCGAGCGCGAAAAGCTGCTCAAGATGGAAGACAAGTTGCACGAGCGCGTGGTGGGTCAGGACGAAGCGGTGCGTCTCGTGTCCGATGCCATCCGCCGTTCACGTTCCGGTCTGTCGGATCCTAATCGTCCATATGGTTCGTTCTTGTTCCTCGGCCCCACGGGTGTGGGCAAGACCGAGCTGTGCAAGGCGCTGGCTGGCTTCATGTTCGATTCGGAAGATCATCTCATCCGCATCGACATGAGCGAGTACATGGAGAAACATTCCGTCGCACGGCTGATCGGCGCGCCGCCCGGCTATGTGGGTTACGAAGAAGGCGGCGGTCTGACCGAAGCGGTACGTCGCAAACCGTACAGCGTCATCCTGCTGGACGAAGTGGAGAAGGCGCACCCTGACGTGTTCAACGTGTTGCTGCAAGCGTTGGACGATGGTCGTATGACCGACGGCCAAGGCCGCACCGTGGACTTCAAGAACACCGTCATCGTGATGACCTCCAACTTGGGTTCGCAGATGATCCAGCAGATGCAAGGCGACGATTACCAAGTGGTGAAGCTGGCCGTGATGGGCGAGGTGAAGACCTATTTCCGTCCTGAGTTCATCAACCGTATCGACGAGGTGGTAGTGTTCCACGCGCTAGACGAGAAGAACATCAAGAGCATCGCGCGCATCCAGTTGCAGTATCTGGAAAAACGCCTTGCCGCGATGGAGATGAAGTTGGAGGTGAGCGAAGCCGCACTTGCAGAGATCGCCAACGCAGGCTTCGATCCAGTGTATGGTGCACGTCCACTGAAGCGTGCGATACAAGCGCAGTTGGAGAACCCGCTCGCCAAGCACATCCTCGAAGGACAGTTCGCCGCGAAAGATATAATCAAAGTCGATTGCAAAGCGGGTGTGATGCGGTTTGAAAAAGGTTAAAAGATTAAGCGGTCATTCCCGCGAAAGCGGGAATCTAGCAAAAATATAAATTCCGCGTAGCGGACAAAATCTAGGCGTTGTCCCGCTACGCGTGATGCTTTCAATCAACTGGATTTCCGCATGCGCGGGAATGACGGTGTGATGAAGTTTGATAAAGGCTAAATATTAGATGCAGAAACGATTCATATTAAACGCGCCACCCCAACCACGTAGCCCGCTAGGCAAGTTGCTGACTTGGATCATCTCGTTGTCGCTGTTTGCATTGCTGTTGATGTTTTCAGTGGTGTTTCTTGCGGTCATCGCCGTCGTGGGCTTAATTGCTTTCGCCTATATCTGGTGGAAGACGCGCGAGGTGAGGAGGCAGATACGCATCATGCGTAGCGTTGCCACACCTGAAGCACGTCGTGCAGCGCAAGCGAGCAATGACGGTGTGTTCGAAGGGGAAGTGATACGTGTGGTTGATCCGAAAGACGTGAAGTAAGATAGCCAACAAAAAGGCTTGCATCACTGCAAGCCTTTTTTTGTTTTTGGAGCAATCGACTTATGCAGATTTGTTGCCGAATAAACCGCTCAAGCTGGCCAACAAATCACCCGTTGAATTTCCTTCAGGGAGCTTGCCGTCAGGTGTCAGTTTGTCAATCACTTGGGGAAGCAAGCTTGACAGCTGACCTGCTGCGCTAGCCACGTCGATGCCCATTTTTGAAGCGATGTCTTGCAGTGTGCCCGAGCCCAATGCGGATTGAATTTGTTCAGCCGAAACGGGCAGGTTTGCACCTGTGCTCACCCAAGAAGCGACTTGATCTTTCAAGCCCGAGTTGGCTAAAGAGGATACCAAGCCAGACAGACCGCCTTCGCTGCTGCCAATCATGCTTGCCACGGTACTTAATAAGTCGCCCTGCGAGCCTGCTGCTTGTTTAGTCACTGCACCCATCACCATATCTAATAAGCCCATCTTTTCCTCCTTGCGTGAAATTTAATTGGATAGGAATTGCAAAATTCCCGGCGGAATCATACTGCGATTAGCTGGCCTGAACTCCCCTCAAATGCCAAGTTCAGCAAGGTGGATTGTGAAATTTAGCAAACTGTTGTGAGCGTTTAGGTAGTGGCGGATGAGGCGCTATAGCACACGGTTATTTATTGATGGAATTGAATCTAATGGCTAGACAAGGCAAATGAAGCAAGGTCAAAAGCGAAAACACATGTTTTAAGCTCGGATACTGCCCGTTTAATCGCCACGTTCGGTACAATTGCGCCCTTGTAAATTATCAGTCGGGTGTGCCGTCCGCACACTTTTTAATCATCAGGAGTCGTTTTATGAAATCACCTATTCCTTTACGTGCTGTGCCCCATTCCAACATCTTTCGCAAAGGCGATGTCTTCGTGTTATTTGGTGAGTTGTTCGGACGCGGTTATGCCAATGGATTGATTAATGAAGCGCGCCAAGCGGGGATGACGATTGTAGGGGTGACGGTGGGGCGACGTGATGAGAACAACGCGTTGCGTGCCTTGACGGCTGAAGAGCATGCCGCAGCGGAAGCAAATTTAGGCGGACGCATTATCAATGTGCCGCTGATGGCGGGCTTTGATTTGGATGCCCCCGCAGGCATGCCGACGCCTACCGATTTGCTTGCCAACATGACGCTGAAGAGTTGGCAAGAAGACAAGTTGGATTGGGCACATATCGAAAAATGTCGCGCGGTGGGTGTTCAGCGTTTCAAAGACTCGGTGGCTAAAGTGATGCAGGAATTGGACGGCTTGATTCCAGATGGTGCGAATGCATTTTTCGCGCACACCATGGCGGGTGGCATTCCTAAAGTGAAGGTTTTTTTGGCGATTGCAAATCGTGTTTATAAAGGACGTGGCGAGCGTTTCTTGTCTTCCAGTGCTTTGTTGAATAGTGACTTAGGCAAGTTGATTCTGATGAACTTTGACGAAGTGACGGCGAATACTTTTCAGCATTTAATCGACGGTAGCGCAGCTATTCGCGCGCGTTTGGAAAAGACGGGTGGGCAAGTGCGTTACACCGCCTACGGTTACCACGGTACGGAAATTTTGATTGACGACCAGTACCAATGGCAAACCTATACCAGTTATACCCAAGGCAAAGCCAAAATGCGTTTGGAGCAAGTTGCGGAAGCGGCGTGGCAGCAGGGTATTAAGGCGACTTGCTATAACTGCCCTGAAATTCGTACCAACTCATCGGATATTTTTGTGGGCGTGGAGTTGTCGCTCTTCCCCTTGCTTAAGGCGCTGAAAAAAGAACAAGGGGGGGCGTGGGCCGAAGCGCAGTGGCAAGCGTGTCGAGATGTGCTGCAAGAAGGGCAGACGTTGGAAGGTTTGTTAGACACCATTGATGCTTACAACGCGAGTGATGTCATGAAAGGCTTTCGTAATTTTGCAGCATGGCCCATGCCTAACTCAGCCGAGTTGGCGGATGTGATGATTGGTACTTCGGATGATATTACCAAAATGCATAAGAGCCGTGATGCGTTGGTAACAGATGTGTTGAGCGCGCTGGTGCTGGAAGGTACAGGCCCGTTGATGTTCTACGAAACATCCAATCCCGAAGGGCCTGTACTGTGGTTAAGTCACGACGTGATTGCAAAGCAATTGAATGAGTTGCATCGTTAGTTTGCCGCACATCGCTGTTACTCCTTAACCCATCCCCGTGTTGAACGTTCATCAAAAAAGCCGTCTCGCGCGCTTGCGCTGGACGGCTTTTGGCGTGGTGGGATTGGCCTATGTTCTTTCCTTCTTTCATCGTTTTGCCCCTGCCGCTATCGCCGGCGATCTTCAGCAAACCTTTCAAGCTAGTGGCGCTCAATTAGGCGGGTTAGCCGCCACTTATTTTTACATCTACATGTTGATGCAGATTCCGACGGGGGTGCTCGTGGATACCTTGGG
>JABFSI010000088.1 GCA_013140695.1 Sideroxydans sp.
ACCCACCCTTGTCGTCACAACGTTTTAAGTTCGTGCCGCCTAAAGGCGCGGATGTGTTGGGCGAGTAGTGTTGCCCTGTGCAGTCGCTGTTCCGCACACTATCCAAGGAAATACCATGACCGACCCCACCATCACCTGTCCCCATTGCAAGACTGAAATCAAGCTCAACGAATCGTTGGCTGCGCCTTTGATCGCGGCCACGCGTCAGCAGTTTGAACAGAAGCTGGCGCAAAAAGACAGCGATATCGCCAGCCGTGAACAGGCGATGCGCGACAAAGAAAAGCAACTGTTGGAAGACAAGCGCAAGCTCGACGAGCAAGTGATGGATCAAGTCGCGGTGCAATTAAAAGCCGAGCGCGCACGGGTAATTGCAGAAGAATCAAAAAAAGCCAAACAAGCCAGTGCAGTGGAATTGGAGAACAAAGCGCGTGAGCTGACTGATTTGCAAGAGGTGCTGAAATCGCGCGAGCAAAAATTAGCCGAAGCGCAACAGGCGCAAGCGGAACTGATTAAAAAACAACGCTCACTGGATGATGAGAAGCGCGAGCTAGAACTCACCGTCGAAAAGCGTGTGCAGAGTGGCTTAACCGAAGTGCGCAGCCTCGCCAAAAAAGAAGCTGAGGATGAACAAAAGCTCAAGGTAATGGAAAAAGAACAAACCATTAGCGCCATGCAGAAACAAATCGAAGACCTCAAACGCCGCGCAGAACAAGGCTCGCAACAGTTGCAAGGCGAGGTGCAAGAGCTGGAATTAGAAAATTTATTGCGCGGCAAATTTCCCTTCGATGCGATTGAACCTGTACCCAAAGGTGAGTTCGGCGGCGACGTATTGCATCGCGTGCGCAGCAGCGGTGGCAACGCCTGCGGCACGATTTTATGGGAATCCAAGCGTACCAAAAGTTGGAGCGATGGCTGGCTCACCAAATTGCGCGAAGATCAACGCACTGCTAAAGCCGAAGTCGCCGTTATCGTCACCCATGCCTTACCCAAAGGTGTTGAAACATTTGAATTGATGGACGGCGTATGGGTCACCCATCCCCGCGCCGCCGTGCCCGTCGCCATGATTCTACGTCAATCATTGTTAGACCTCGCGGGTGCGCGTCAATCCTCCGAGGGGCAACAAAGCAAAACCGAAATGGTCTATCAATACCTCACCGGCCCGCGCTTCAAATTGCGCGTTGAAGCCATTGTCGAAGCATTCAGCACCATGCAAGAAGACCTAGACCGCGAACGCAAAGCCATCATGAAGCAGTGGGCGAAACGCGAAGAACAAATAGAGCGGGTGATGGGCGCGACAGTAGGTATGTACGGCGATTTGCAAGGCATCGCGGGGAAATCGTTGCAGGAGATTGAGGGGTTGGAGTTGCCTGTGCTGGATCGCCCTGCGCAAAATGCATTGGAGATTTGAGGGGGGTATGACCAATCGAATTGTTAACTTTAAAGACTACAAATTTCCTAACATCACGAATTCGAGAGGTTTGGAAGTGGGGCTGCGGTGTAAGTTAATTGCGACGAATTCGCCACAATTAAAAATCGGTCAGTTTGTTTGAGAAGAGGTTTGAGTGATGGCAAGCAAGACTAAAAAGTCTATCCCCGCAGCCAAGGCACCGCTATATAGTCGAGTGCGTGAGATTTTGGAGTCTGCGCGTAGCAATGTGGCGCGCACAGTGAATACTACGCAGGTAATCGCAAATTGGTTGATTGGGCGGGAGATTGTGGAGGAGGAGCAACGTGGGACGCGTCGAGCGGACTATGGCGCGAAACTTCTTACCGAGTTGTCAAAACAGTTGGGGGGAGATTATGGCCGTGGTTATTCGGTGGACAATTTGGAGGCGTTCCGACAGTTTTATTTTTGTTATCCGAGATTGATTTCCGAGACGATGTCTCGGAATTTGGTTCTTTCTGAAATTTCCGAGACACCGTCTCGGAAATTGCCGGACACACAGCAAACTGGCCGCTTGAATGCTGATTTATCTTGGAGTCATTACCGTTGCTTACTCCGCGTGGGACGAGATGTGGCGCGCAATTTTTATGAAATTGAGGCGGTGACTCACGCTTGGACGGTGCGCGAACTGTCGCGTCAGATTGGAAGCTTGTTGTTTGATCGTTTAGCGAAAAGTCGTGATAAAGATGGGATGTTACGTCTGGCATCGCATGGTCATGAAGTTGCCCTGCCGATTGATGTGCTGAAGGACCCCGTGGTGTTGGAATTTCTTGATATGCCCGAGTCGCCGCGATTGCAGGAATCGAAATTAGAACACGCGCTGATTAGCAATCTGGAAAAGTTCTTGATGGAATTGGGCAAAGGCTTTGCGTTTGTGTCGCGGCAGGAGCGCATCACGCTGGATGGCGACCACTTCTACATTGATTTGGTTTGTTATCACACGGTGTTGAAGTGCTTTGTGCTGATTGATTTGAAAGTGGGCAAGCTTACTCATGCCGACCTTGGGCAGATTCAGTTCTATGTGAACTACTACGACCGCGAGCGGCGCACCGAGGGAGACAACCCAACCTTGGGTTTGATTTTGTGCCCCGACAAAAACGATGCGGTGGTGAAGTACACCTTGGGTGAACAAGAAGAGCGCAACATCTTTACCAGCCGTTACCAGTTGCATTTGCCGACGGTTGAAGAATTGGAGAATGAGTTGCGGAGAGAGCTGCGCTATTTGGTGCCGCCAGTCAGCAAGGCTGCACCTAAGAAACAATCAAAAAACGCTCCAACAAAGCGTAAGAAGAAATCGAGCGATGAATGACTGATTTATTCGCTCCCCACCAACCTGCTGCTCCCCTCGCGGAACTCCTGCGTCCGCAACACATCGACGACGTCATCGGGCAGTCGCATCTGCTGGGTGAAGGCAAGCCACTGCGTCTCGCGTTCCAATCGGGTAAGTTGCACTCCATGATCTTGTGGGGGCCGCCGGGGGTGGGCAAGACCACGCTGGCGCGTTTGATGGCATCGGCTTTCGACGCCGAGTTCGTGCCGCTGTCCGCTGTGTTATCGGGTGTAAAAGATATTCGCGAAGCCATCGCCCAAGCTGAACTCACGCTGCAACAGAATGGTCGCCACACCATCTTGTTCGTGGACGAGGTGCATCGTTTCAACAAGTCGCAGCAAGATGCTTTCCTACCCTACGTCGAGCAGGGCTTGGTCACCTTCATCGGTGCGACCACCGAGAACCCTTCCTTTGAATTGAACAACGCGTTGCTGTCGCGGGCGCAAGTGTATGTGTTGCAATCGTTGTCAGAAGTAGAGATGGGGCAATTGTTGTCGCGCGCGCAGCAATCTTTAGTAACCGTTCGCCCTGAGCTTGTCGAAGGGCTTGGTGGCAAGACAGAAAAGGCTTCGACAAGCTCAGCCCGAACGGGATTTTTAGAGTTTGATGAGGATGCCAAAGCGCGCATCATTGGTTATGCCGATGGTGATGCGCGTCGTTTGCTCAATGTGTTGGAACAGTTGCAGACGGCCGCCACTGCGGCCAAGCTCAACAAGATAGACACGAAGTTCCTTGATGCTACGCTGGCGCAAAAGATGCGCCGCTTCGACAAGGGGGGCGAAGCGTTCTACGACCAGATCTCCGCGCTGCATAAATCCGTGCGCGGTTCCAATCCTGATGCCGCACTGTATTGGTTGGTGCGCATGCTGGATGGCGGTGCCGATCCGCGTTATTTGGCGCGACGCATCGTGCGTATGGCATGGGAAGACATCGGCCTCGCTGATCCGCGTGCCATCCAGTTGTGCAACGACGCGGCGCAGACCTACGAGCGTCTAGGTTCGCCCGAAGGCGAGTTGGCACTGGCGCAAGCCGTGTTGTACATGGCGGTCGCAGCCAAGTCGAACGCGGGATACGTCGCGTATAATGCCGCCCGCGCTTTCGTCGCTCAGGATGGTTCGCGTGAAGTGCCGCTGCACTTGCGCAATGCGCCGACCAAACTGATGAAGCAACTCGATTACGGCAAGGACTACCGCTACGCGCACAATGAAGAGGGCGGCTATGCGGCGGGTGAGAACTACTTCCCTGAGGGCATGCCGGCAGTAAGTTTTTACGAGCCGACAGAGCGTGGCTTGGAAGGGAAAATTGCAGAGAAGTTGGCGCATCTGCGTGAGTTGGATGCAAAAGCGAAAATCAAAAAATAGCCACAGAGAACACAGAGGTCACAGAGAAAAGCAAAACCAGAAGCGAAACTCTCTGGAGTTTGGACGAGCAGCGTGAGGGCGGAGCAAAGGTTTTCTCTGTGACCTCTGTGTTCTCTGTGGCTAAAGGGGTGAGGGTGTTAATGATTTATCGGGCAACATCAAATCAGAGGTGGCCGTGGCAGATCAACTGACAGAGAAAATCATTGCAGCCGCGATTGAGGTTCACAAAGCTCTCGGGCCAGGACTGTTGGAATCGATTTATGAGGAAGCTCTGTGCATTGAGTTTGAATTGATGGGGTTGGAGTTTCAGCGCCAATTGGCGATTGATGTGTTGTACAAAGGCCATGCGATTCAGGGACAGCGTCTCGATTTGCTGGTCGCAAGTGAGGTGGTCGTGGAGATAAAATCTTTGCGAGCATTGCCTGAAGTGGCGACAGCACAATTGCTTTCGTACCTGAAAGCTACAGGTCTAAAGCGAGGCTTACTACTAAATTTTGGAGAGAATCAGATGGTTAGTGGAGTGAAGCGAATTTCTCTGTGACCTCTGTGTTCTCTGTGGCTAAATTGATTTTGAATTTGAGGTTCTCATGTTAGACATACAAACATTACGTAATGAATTAGACAGTGTGGCGGCGCGTTTGGCGACACGCGGTTACACACTCGACACAGCGAAGTTCGAGCAGATGGAAGCCGAGCGCAAGACCATCCAGTCGCGCACGCAAGAGTTGCAAGCTAAACGCAATGCTTCTTCCAAGCTCATCGGCCAAGCGAAGGCCAAGGGTGAAGACACAACGGCCATCATGGCGGAAGTAGGCGCGCTGGGCGAAGAGTTGAAGCAACTCGAAGCGAAGTTGCCGCAAGTGTTGGCGGACATGGACGCCTTCCTTGCAGTGATCCCGAATGTGCCGCACGCCACCGTGCCAGTCGGCAAGTCGGAAGCGGACAACGTCGAAGTGCGCAAGGTCGGTGAAGTACCCAAGTTCGATTTCGAAGTGAAGGACCACGTCAGCATCGGCGAAGGTCTGGGTGGTTTGGATTTCGAGACGGCGACCAAGATCGCGGGCGCACGCTTCACTTTGTTGAAAGGCCCGTTGGCACGTATGCATCGCGCTTTGGCGCAGTTCATGTTGGATACACATACCGAGAAGCACGGCTACACCGAGACCTATGTGCCGTTCATGGTGAATGCGGAATCGATGCGTGGTACGGGGCAGTTACCTAAGTTCGAAGAAGACTTGTTCCGCGTTCCGCGTGTGGTGGGTGATGACGGTGTCGAGAAGAACTTCTACCTCATCCCTACAGCCGAAGTGCCCGTGACCAACATGGTGCGCGACGAGATCGTGGCGCTGGAAAAACTGCCAATGAAGTACGTCGCCCACACCCCCTGTTTCCGTAGCGAAGCGGGTTCCTATGGTCGCGACACACGCGGCATGATCCGCCAGCATCAGTTTGAAAAAGTGGAGCTGGTGCAGATGGTGCATCCCGAGAAATCTTATGAAGCACTGGAAGGTCTGCTCGGTCATGCCGAGACCATCCTCAAAGCACTGGGCTTGCCTTACCGTGTGGTGAAGCTGTGCACGGGCGACATGGGCTTCTCCTCGGCCACTACCTATGACATCGAAGTGTGGCTGCCCGCGCAGAACACCTACCGCGAGATATCGTCTTGCTCCAACTTCGAAGCGTTCCAAGCGCGCCGTATGCAAGCGCGCTTCCGCAATGCGGCAGGCAAGCCGGAGTTGCTGCATACATTAAATGGCTCTGGGTTGGCGGTTGGTCGTACGCTGGTGGCAGTTCTTGAAAACTATCAGCAAGCCGATGGCAGCGTGAAAGTGCCTGAAGTATTGCGCCCTTACATGGGCGGCCTGACGAGTATCTCGCAGTGAAATACGCTCACTTGCTCGGCATCGCGGGGGTTGCTCAACATGAGCGACGCGCGGCTGTGCAGTGGGCAAAGCGCTTGGAGTGGCCGATGTTGGGCGTGGCGCTGTGGATTGTGGTGCAGTGGTATTTGGAAGCCACACAATCTATTTCGCCTGCGGCTTCACGCATTGCAGATTGGTTGGTGTGGTTGGCTTTCCTTATCGAGACCTGCGTGTTGACCGTCAATGTGGCTGATAAACCTGCCTACCTAAAAAGCAATTGGCTTAACTTGCTTATCATCGTGGGGGGCTTCCCCGGCTTCTGGGAATTTGCGCCGCTGGTGGGATTGATGCGCAGTTTCCGCCTCATCCTTATCGTCGCGTTACTGGTGCGCATGTCTAAATCGGCGCGCAAATTATTGTCGCAACATCGGCTCGGCACCACGCTCATTGTCGCCCTCATCACCATGCTTGTGTCGGGTCTGCTCATGTCGCGCATCGACCCGAGTATTGGTACGGCGTGGGATGGCATGTGGTGGGCGTGGGTCACCATGGCCACCGTGGGCTACGGTGATGTCGTGCCGCACACGGGCGCAGGGCGATTATTTGCTTCGTTGGTGATGGTGTTTGGTGTGGTGTTGCTGTCGCTGCTCACCGCCAATCTGGCTGCCTTCTTTATTGGCAGTGACGTGGAAAAATTAGAGAGCGATGAGAGCGAGCAAAACGTCATGCTCAAAGACATTGCCGCACGCCTTGAGCGCATCGAAAAGCAACTGCAAGACCAACAAAAACGCGAACCTTAAGGACGCTGTGATTAAGCCCCCAACCGTCATTCCGGCGAAAGCCGGAATCTAGCGGGTTTAATTAAACATGCCGTTTCATTTCGCTGTTGCATGGTCTGTATAGGTTGGCCGGATACGGGCCTTCGCCGGTATGACAAACTAAAAAAACAACTCACTCCCTATTTTCGACGTTTCGTCACTTTGTCCTAGCGCTTCGCCAGCACCTTCCCTAGAGTGCATCCTGTTCACAACACAGGAGCTGTCATGAAATTCATCGCATTATTTCTCACCCTTGTTTTTCCGTTCTTTACGCAAGCGGGCGAATTGAAACTGCTTATTCAGACACACGGCTTGAGTGGCAAAAATCTGTTCGTTGCGGTGCACTCGATAGCGGCTGATTTTCCTACGCGTGAGGATAAAGCCCTCACGCGTACCGTCATTGCCACGGGCGACAAGACCGAGCTATCCCTTCCCAACATCGCATCGGGTGAATATGCCGTAGTGGTGTTCGCCGATGTGAATGGCAACGGTAAGCTGGATAGCAACTTCATCGGCATCCCTAAAGAACCCGTCGCTGTGTCGCGTGATGCCAAAGGCAAATTTGGCCCGCCCAAGTTTGCCGATGCCGCCTTCAAGGTGGGCGAAGGCATCACCACGCAAACCATCAACATTCAGTGAGGCAAACATGACCGCGCCAACTCCCATCCTAAAATTACGCAACATCAAACGCCGCTTCATGCTGGGTGAGACTCACATTGATGCGCTCAACAGCATCGACTTGGACATCCACGCAGGCGAGTTCCTCGCCGTGTGGGGGCCATCCGGCAGTGGTAAATCCACCTTGATGAACATCATCGGTCTGATCGATTCGCCCACCGCAGGCACGGTGAACTTCGACGGCCAAGATACCCATGCGCTAGCAGACGATGCACTGACCGAGTTCCGTAGCCAGAAGCTGGGCTTCGTGTTCCAGAACTTCAATCTCGTGCCCGTCCTCTCTGCGCTGGAGAACGTGATGCTCCCCTTGCAGATACAAGGCGTGGCAGAAACTGAAGCGCGCAAGCGTGCGGCTGCTGCGTTAGTCGATGTGGGGCTGGAACGTTTCGTGAATTCCTTGCCCGACAAACTCTCTGGCGGGCAGCGTCAGCGTGTCGCCATCGCGCGTGCCCTAGTGGTGAATCCAAAATTAGTCATCGCCGATGAGCCGACCGCGAATCTGGATTCCGAGAACAGCCGCATGGTGGTGGACTTGATGCGCGAGATGAATCGTGCGCGCAAAGTGACGTTTGTGTTCACGACGCATGATCCGCGTTTGCTCGACCATGTTGATAGAAAGATACTTTTGCGTGATGGAAATATCGTGAGTGATGAGGTGATGGCATGAATAACTTGTTCAAATTGGCGCTGCGCGGCTTGCTGCGTAACCGTCGTCGTTCGATGGTGACCCTGCTTGCCATCGCTTTGGGTTTTGCCGCCATTGCCCTGTTCGCGGGCTACACGCACAACGTGTACGACGGTCTCGGTCGTCAGTCCATCCACGGCGAGATGCTGGGGCACCTGACGGTCTATAAAAAAGGCATGCGCACCGAAGGCAAGCTCGACCCGGAAAAGTATCTGCTCACTGCATCCGAAGTGTCGGCCATCAGCAAATTGGCGAAAGAAGAAGCTCACGTCGAGATGGTCGCGCCCCGCTTGGGGTTGAGCGGTTTGGCCAGCAATGGCCGCTCCAGCACCATCTTCATCGCTGAAGGCATCGCACCCGATGCCGTGGTGAAGATACGCGCGGGCGGGCTGACCGAAGCGGAGCGCAACAGCGGCATGTTCGACAACATGCGCATGCGCTTGGATAACGAACGTCCCGAGATAGTCGGATTGAGCGAAGGGCTGGCCGAGTTGCTGCATTTGAAAGAAGGCGATCAGGCGCAGGTGTTGGTGAACACCCTCAGCGGGCAAGCCAATGCTGCCGACATCACGTTGGGCAATTCATTCAACACGGGCAATGCGGGCAGCAACGACAAGTTTGCCTTTGTCTCGTTAGCGTTGGCGCAATCGCTGTTGGATGCAGAAGGACGGGCCGACAGAATGACGGTGTTGCTTGATGATGTGGCGCAGACCGAGTCGATGCGTGAGGCGCTATCGAAAAAACTCTCGGCGGCGGGTTATGAGGTGGAGATCAAAACTTGGCAGGAGCTGTCTGATTTCTATACCCAGGTGCATGGCATGTTCGACATGATCTTTGGTTTCATCTTCAGCATCGTCATCACGGTGGTCATCATGAGTGTGGCGAATTCGATGGGCATGACCGTGGTAGAACGTACCCGCGAGATCGGCACCTTGCGCGCCATCGGTTTGAAGCGCAGTGGGGTGATCAAGCTGTTCACACTGGAGTCGATGTTGCTCACCTTGATCGGATGCGTCACGGGTTTGCTCATCGCGCTGGGCGTGCGTTGGGGCATCAACGTGGCGAATATCTCGTACACCCCACCCAACAGTGCGAGTGCCGTTCCTTTGCTGGTGGATATGGATACAGGGCGCATCTTCTTCACCTTCATCATGATGGGCGTGGTGGGTACACTGGCGGCCTACATGCCGGCCAGACGCGCGGCGAAGAAGGACATCATCGATGCGTTGGGACATGTTTGATTGGAGAGTGAAATGAAAGCAATTTTGAATCGGTATTGTTGTTTCGTGGAACGTCACAGCAGCAATGGAGAAGTGGCATTGGCGTTGCTGTTGTTGATTCTTGCGGTGGCTGGGATGTCAAGCGTGGTGCGGCAATTCGTCGTGCTGATGAACGGTACACTGCCGCTCGATATCACACTGTTCTACGGCCTGGCACAGGCGAAGTCGTTCTTCGAAGAGATACCCGAAGAAGCGGCGCAATATTACCTGTCGATGGTTGCGCCAGCGGACGTGTTATTTCCGCTGGCTTACGGGGTGTTGTTTGGTTTCATCGTCGCGCGGCTCCTGTCCATCCTGAAACGTGGTGGAAACCCTGCGCCACGTGGCTTGATCGCCTACTCGTTGATCCCTGCTGTGATCGACTATTGGGAGAACGCGGGTTTTGTGGCCGCATTGGCAAACGGTCGGGAAGTTTCGGAGACGCTGCTGTTCACCACCATGATCGCTTCCGGCCTGAAATGGTTCTTCGCACTGGCCGGATTCGCCATCCTTGCTTGGCTGATCGTGCGCGTTATGGTTGTCGTAAGAGGGGAAAGAAAATGAACAGAATTATCATGATCCTGCTGCTGTCATTTGCGGGCGGCATAGCCTGCGCGGCACCCGATGCACACAGCATCCTCACTAGTTCCGATCAGGCGCGTGGCGGCGGCTTGCCTGGCATCGTGTGGGAGATCAAGCTCAATTCGCGCGATGGCGACAAGATGGATGAGACTCAACGTCTGGTCGTGAAGGCGGTGGATGAGTCGAGCGTGGCGGAGGTGTTGGAGCCGGTGCGTTCCAAAGGCTCCAAGATATTGCAGGTGGAACGCAACATGTGGCTCACCAAGCCGGGGCTGTCCAAGCCCATCCCCATCTCGCCACGCCAGCGAATGAGCGGACAGGCATCGAACGGCGACATCGCCGCGACCAACTACGCAGGCGATTACGAAGCACAGATGAGCAACAACGAGAGTGTCGATGGTGAGCCGTGCTACGTGCTCGACCTGAAGGCGAAACACAAACGTGCCACCTACGACAAGATCCGCTACTGGGTCTCGGTGAAGCGATTGGTCGGTGTCAAGGCAGAGTTCCAATCGGTCAGCGGCAAGCTGCTCAAGACTGCGCATTTTGAATACAACAGCAACATCGAACATGACGGCAAGCGTATTCCGTTCATCAGCAAGATGAAAATACGCGATGCGTTGGTCGATGCAGAGACGGTGATGGAATTCGGTTCTGTGAAAGTGAAGCGGGTCGCCGCATCTGAATTCGATCTGGGGCAGATGCAATAACCCGCCAGAAGGCTGCGCTCATTTC
>JABFSI010000053.1 GCA_013140695.1 Sideroxydans sp.
TTTGCAAGCTGCGATACAGGCCGAGTGTGATGAAGATGTAGCCACCAGGGGCTGCAAAGGCATTCAAGTCTTCCGTTTGGATCACGCCAAAATGCCAAGGCAAATCGGGGCGCTCACTTTGGCTGGCCACCCACATGCCGATGCGATTCACATATTTCTGCAAACCATCATTTTTCACCAAGGGGGAGGCACCCAGCAGGTTGCCCGCGATTTGCCGACCGATAGCAATCTCTTCACTTTCAGTTGGGCCTTTGATTTCTTTCACCACTTCGATCGCCTGCGTGAGCTTGGGATTGACCGGTGGAATGGCTGCTTTAGCGGCATCGACCTTGGCTTTAGCCGCATCAGCTTGGCTCTTCAAATCACCCAAGTCGAATGCACTGGCACTCACCGTTGCCAAACACAATGAGGACAACAAAATGCCCGTGAGAATCCCCCCCCTTTTTTTATTTGAAAGGGGGAGATCGAACGAAAACTTTAATGATGTATGTTTATTCACGCTATCTCTCCTCACTTTGCGGCTGGTAAATAATCAAAGGAACGTGCAACTAATTTGCCTTGTGTGGCAAATTTTTTCGCCTCCGCTTTATTCGACACATAGCTATCTGCGCGCGCCATTTCAGCCGCATTAAAAGTCGCGGCTTTTAATTCTTCCTCATTCAAACCACGCACCCCTGTCGTCGCGACCACCTTACCGGTGCCCGCACGGCCTGCGTTTAATGCGAGCAATCCCGAAGCCGCACTGCCGCCCTTCTTCGCATCACCTTTACGCACACTCAACATGTGCACCCAGCCCGTGGCCTTGCCCACTTTCACTTTGAACCAGCCGCCCTGCTTACTCAAAATATCCAGCTTATCGCCCAGCGCCAAGGCCTTCACCATTTTGGCATCGCGAAACGGCTCGGCTTTTAATTCGTCCGCTTTGCTCATCGCCCCCGCCTCACCCGCCAGAGACAATCCGGCGTGCAAGCTCGCGCCCAACAACATCACGCCCAGCCAACTTCCTAATTTATTTTTTTTCATTTGTATTTCCTTGTTGAGTCCATTTAATCAATGCTTCGGCGAATAAAATGCGCCATCCCTCTGCTGCTTGTGTGCCCCCTTGCAAGCGTCCTTGATGCACGATGTGGCTGGTCGCATTATCCACATGCAACACAAAGCGCCCCAACAACACGGGCAACGTACTTTGCAGCAACGCCACATCCGCCTCAATCAATGCCAAGGCATCGGCATCCGTACTATCCGCCGCCCAAGACAGCGCGATGGTTTTTTCAAATAAGCCCCACAAACCGCTTTGCTCGCCCTTCAACACTTCCACGCTTTTTTGCGCCGAGCCAGTGCGATTTAAGCCGATGCGAATTTTTTCCAACATGCCATCTGGAATCACGTTGATACGCGTATCAAACCGAATCAGCATTAACGTGGCCTGCACATCGCCTTGTCGCGCACTCGCAGAACGTACCATGTTTTGCTCCATCGCTTTACCCGTCGCCGTGGCATACAAACGCGCCAAAGTGAAGTAAGCAATGCCCAGCAACACAGGGCCTGCAAGGTTGATATAGGTATTGGAGAAGTTGATGCTGGCGAACGAAAAGCCGATCAAAATAATTTGCGACAGACCAAATAACTTGTCGATATTGCCGCGTCCATCCTCACGGTAAAACGCCCACGCCGTCGCCCAAATCAACGCCAAAGTAATCAGCAAATACCAAATACGGCCTTCAGGGAAGCGCAAAGAATCGCCATGCTTGGTGTTATCAATCGCCGTCGCTAACACCTCCACCCCCGGATGCATACGTGCCATCGGTGTGGCTCGCAAATCAAACAAGCCCGGCGCGGTCGACCCCACAATCACAATTTTGTCTTTGAACTCGGACGCCGAACGCTTCTTGTTTTTACTCCCCATATCCGCGTACACATCGGCAAAACTCACGTACTGATAACTAAACGGCTTGCCGCGCCAATTCAATAAAATCTGCTCGGTGCTCGGCTCGGGCCAGCCAAACTCACGCCCAATGCGCGCCGGCAACGACGGCACTTTCCAGCCGTAGGCAGGAATATAAACAGGATATTTTCTGACGATGCCATCGCTATCCAACACCACATTGTGCGTACCGATACGCCCACTCTCCAACGCGGCCGCAAAGTGCGGCAGGATAAGCGCAATGGTCGCGTCTGCTTGCGGCGATTCATCTACCGACGGCAATACCCCCGGCACTTGCGCCAACTTAATCTCACTCAACGCATCGGCACTTTGATCCAGCCGCAACATGGGGAAGAAAAGATTATTCGCCGACGCGATTGCCGCATTGAAATACGCGTCGCTATCTGCGTTGTAAATATCCGCATCACTAAACAGGATGTCAAAAACAACTGCCTTCGGCTGCTGCTGCTCAATCCCTTCGACAAACTCCCCCAGCACCTGACGCGGCCACGGCCAGCGCCCATATTCTTTTGACAGCGCCGCCAAACTCGCCTCGTTAATATCCACGATGATGATGTCAGGGTCAGGCTTAGGCGGAAAAATACGGTAACGCACCATCGCATCAAACGCCGCCGTGCGCATCTCACTGGTGATGTGCAGGGTGGTGGTGTCCAATACCGCAAACACCGTAAAAAATCCCGCGAGGTAAAAGTAAAAGCTGCGCTTCCACACCCGCGCAAGAAATTCGGACAGTTCGACAAATGCAAATCGAATACGACTGGTAATGAGAAGCTTTAGATTATTCATAAGACGGAAATGAGAGGTATAGCAAGTTGGATTTACACAGGGCCGCCATTTTACTTTTGATGGACACTCTTTTTTCCTAAAAATTTTCCGTCCGATTTCATCGAGTGATAAATTAATGACATCGAAAGGACTAAATGACGCTCGCCTTTCCCCCACCTTCAACGAGATACGTCCTTCGCAGTGAAGCTATTCCCGCCCCCGTTCGGGGGAATCAAGTAAAAATCGCTTGCATAGTTGACTAGTTTGCACGGAATATACGCACCGCTACGTTTTTGTAGTTCCGCTTAATCATCTGTAAAGGAAATCGCATGAAAAATCCGCTGGATTCAT
>JABFSI010000041.1 GCA_013140695.1 Sideroxydans sp.
CTGGAAAAAAGTCACACCGCCCAAGCCGAAACTACTCGGTGTGCAGAAGCTGGAGAACTACCCACTCGACATCCTAGTGGACTTCATCGACTGGACTCCGTTCTTCCAAGCATGGGAACTGGCCGGTCGTTACCCGAAGATTCTGCAAGACGAAGTAGTAGGCGTTGAAGCGACCAAGCTGTTCGCCGATGCACAAGCCATGTTGAAGCAGATCGTCAAAGAGAAATGGCTCACCGCCAACGCCGTGTTCGGCTTGTTCCCTGCCAACACCGTGAACAGCGACGACATCGAGATCTACACCGACGACAAGCGCAACAACGTGGCGATGACGTGGCACAACCTGCGCCAGCAGACCAAGAAACCAGCCGACATCCCCAACTACTGCTTGGCCGATTACATCGCGCCGAAAGACAGCAAAGTGAAGGACTACATCGGCGGTTTCGCCGTCACCACCGGCATCGGTATCGACGCGCGCGTGGCGGAATTCGAGAAACAGAACGACGACTACAGCGCCATCATGTTGAAGGCGCTGGCGGATAGATTGGCCGAAGCCTTCGCCGAACATCTGCACCTGCGCGTGCGCCGCGAGTTCTGGGGCTACGTCGCAGATGAGGGCTTGAGTAACGACGACATCATCGCCGAAAAATATCGCGGCATCCGTCCCGCACCCGGTTATCCCGCCTGCCCCGAACACAGCGAGAAAGCGCCCTTGTTCGAGCTACTGCAAGCACCACAGAACGCAGGCATCACCCTCACCGACAGCTTCGCGATGTTGCCCACCGCAGCGGTCAGCGGTTTCTACTTCTCGCACCCGCAAGCGCAATACTTTGCTACCGGTAAAGTGGATAAGGAACAGGTTGCCGATTATGCGAAGCGCAAGGGATGGACAGTTGAACAGGCGGAGCGCTGGTTGGCGCCGGTGTTGAGTTACTAGAGGCAACGATGAGAATCAGACAATACCAAGTCGATGCTTTTACAAAACAAGTGTTCGGTGGAAATCCGGCAGCGGTTTGTCCGCTTGAAGCTTGGCTCGATGATGCACTACTGCAATCTATTGCTGCCGAGAACAATCTTTCCGAAACCGCTTTCTTTGTAAGAGGGAGCGATGGTTTTCATTTACGCTGGTTCACTCCGGTCGCTGAAGTAAAGCTTTGTGGTCATGCCACCTTGGCGGCGGCGCATGTGATCTTTAACCATCTTGGCTATTCCGCGCCGATGATATCGTTTATAACCCTCAGCGGAACGTTGACCGTGGTGCGCGAGGAATCCATGCTGGTGATGGATTTTCCTTCGACCCCTCCCGAAACCTGCACAGCACCAAAAGCGTTGCTTGACGGGCTTGACCGACAACCTGTTGAGATTCTTGCAGCAGATGATTATGTCGTTGTGCTCGTCAACGAAGATGCCGTACGTACCATAGAGCCAGACTTCGGGAAACTAGCTTTGCTGGACTTGCGTGGGGTCATCGTGACGGCTCGGGGAAATAAAGTGGATTTCGTGAGCCGTTTCTTTGCTCCCAAATATGGCATTCCAGAAGATCCGGTCACAGGGTCGGCGCATTGCGCATTGACTCCATACTGGTCGGCTAAACTTGGCAAGAGCAATCTTATTGCTCATCAGGTTTCAAAACGGGGTGGAAATATTCGATGTGAATTGAATGGCAATCGAGTAAATCTCGCGGGGCACGCTATCACCTTTATGGAAGCTGAAATTTTTATTTGAAACTCAATCATTAGGAAATCAACATGACCACCCTCATCAAAACCGACACCAAATTAGGCGAAGGCGCAGCAGCGCAAGCCGGACAAACCGTCATCGTGCATTACACCGGCTGGCTCTTCGACGAGTCCGCAGCGGACAACAAGGGAACGAAGTTCGACAGTTCACTCGACCGTAACGAGCCATTCGATTTCCCTCTTGGTGGGGGCCGTGTCATCCAAGGTTGGGACGAAGGTGTGGCGGGTATGCAGGAGGGTGGCGAGCGCACCTTGGTCATCCCATCCGAGATGGGTTATGGCGCGCGCGGTGCGGGCGGTGTGATCCCGCCGAACGCGAAGTTGGTGTTCGATGTGAAGTTGCTCAAGGTCATCAAGACCGACATGGTGGATACCAAGGTCGGCGATGGCGAAGAGGCGCAAGAAGGGCAACACGTGACGGTGCATTACACCGGCTGGTTGTTCGACAAGAACGCAGCAGACAACAAGGGTACGAAGTTCGATAGCTCGCGTGATCGCGATGAGCCGTTCGACTTCCCGCTCGGCATGGGTCAGGTCATCCAAGGTTGGGACATGGGCGTGCAAGGTATGAAGGTGGGCGGGCAGCGCACCTTGGTCATCCCTCCCGAGATGGGCTATGGCCGTCGCGGTGCGGGCGGTGTCATTCCTCCGAATGCGACGCTGGTGTTTGATGTGGAGTTGCTTGGGGTGAACTGATTGGCACGCCGCAAGCACTACCACGTCTATGTGATCGAACTGTCGAAAGACGTTCTGTACGAAGGTAAGTTCAAGAAGTGCAATCCTAGTTACATCACAGGCAAGCCGTGCGTGTATGTGGGCATGACGGGGCTCGATCCCGATGTGCGTTTCGATAAACATAAGGCGGGTATTCAATCTAATCGCTACGTGAAAGACTACGGCCTGCATCTGTTGCCTGACCTTTACGAAGGTTTTAACCCGATGTCTTATGACGAAGCGTGCGATAAAGAGGTGGATGTCGCCATTGATTTACGTGAGGCTGGGTTTGGGGTGTGGCAGGCTTGATTCTAAAAAATCCATTTGCAAATACTGCGTCATACCGGCGAAAGCCGGTATCCAGATAATTACAAGTTCCCCACGCAAGAGGGGCCGCATCAAAGTTTTGACGGCTTTGCAGTTTATTGTTTATGAATGGATACTGGCCTGCGCCTGCGCCTGCGAAAATTAATGAAGGAGTTGCACATGAAGCACCGTATCACTTCTCTACCGTTGGCTTTACTTTTAACGGTCAGCGTTATTTCAACCACGGCTTGCACACCGCAGGCATTACTTACCATGGAGACTAGCAAAGTGACTGAACTGATCAAAAAAGATATGACGCAAGGCGAAGGCGCAGAAGCCAAAGCGGGACAACACGTGACGGTGCATTACACCGGCTGGTTGTATGACGAGGCCGCGCCGCAACAGAAGGGTAAGAAGTTTGACAGCTCGCGCGACCGTAACGAGCCTTTCGATTTTCCGCTTGGTGCAGGTCATGTTATCAAGGGCTGGGATGTAGGCGTGCAGGGCATGAAGGTGGGGGGCCATCGCACGCTGATTATTCCTGCGGCAATGGGTTACGGCGCACGCGGTGCGGGCGGGGTGATTCCGCCCAATGCGACGCTGGTGTTTGATGTGGAGTTGCTGCGCTTGAAGTGATTTTTACTGCGTTGTAAGTTCACGCAGGCTTCACTTAATTGCAAATCGTTCATCAGGGATTCAAACCCTTCCCAGCCTCCCCTTGTCAGGGGAGGGGCTGACTAGGCTCTCCTTCTGAAAAGCTTGCCAAACATTGAGCAGAAGCAAGTCAGGCTTTAAGTGGGTTAATCGCGACACCTCTGAATACTTTCAGGGTGTCGCGATTTTTATTTGAGCGCGCCCATTACGCTATTTGTCGCATACATGCGACAAATAGACTCCTGCCAAACTGCTGTGCCACCACACTCAATCGCCCTGTTTTATATGGGATTAGCTGCCATGCAGGCGGTTGAGATGGGGCAGGTCTATATATTCTGGACGATTGATTTACGAATTTTCATCGCGTACATTTTCCGCGTGGAAAACTCTCCACTTGGATTTACTTTCGATACAACTTTTAGGAGTGATGATGAAAAAAAATATTTTGCTGGTCTCTATGCTCGCTGCAACGTCAATGATGGCAACGGAAGCAATGGCGGAAGTCGGTTTTCAATTCAGAATCCCTTTTCAAGTCACCAAGTCGGCGGCCTTTTCTAAATCAACAGGTACGGCCACGCTGCTCACGTTTGATGTAGATGCGGGCACGACGGTAGGTATTTTGAACGAGAACATTGCGTTCACCGATACAACAGGCGGGGGGGCGGTGCCTGCCACCTTGAGTTTTAATGGTCTGCGTGTTCAAAAAAATCTGATGGATGTGGTTAACGTTGGGATGGACTTTGGTAACGTCACCAGCTCTGTTACTGGCTCTGGCAACGCTGCGGATATTTTTGGGGGTGCAAAATTGCTGTCTTCCAAAGGCGGAAAAATTGGCTCTTACCTGAATGCCGAGTTGCTCTATCGCGTAGCAAAAACAACGGGCGCAGGCGGTGAAACAAATTTTGGCGGCGTGCAGTTGTCGTTAGCCGCAGGTGTCAATTTCTAATTTTTTCCTGATGCACTCAATTCTCAAACTACATAAAAGGAGCTCACTTATGCGTAAGATATTTTTAGCTTCAATGTTGGCCGCTGCCGCTTCTGTTCCGTTGACAGCAATGGCCGATGTGCATTTTGAATTTGGCATTCCGTTTCAAGTAACCAAGAAAGCCTCCGTTGGTAGTTTCACAGGCTACTCTACCGCCCTTTTATTGGATGTTGATTCAGGTACGGCGCTGGGCATCTTCGGTGAAGAGCAAAACTACTCTGACCGTAGCGCAGCAGTGGGTGTGCCTGCAACGTCTTCTGTATTTGGCTTCCGCATACAAAAAGCGGTGACGGATATTGTTAACGTGGGAATGGATTTAGCTGAAATCACCACGGTGTCAGGCACAGCTGCCAACTCAGGGACGGGTAATTTGGCTGATTTTTTTGGTAACGTGAAATTGCTTTCGACCAAAGGAAAAATCAACTCTTACTTGAGTGCGGAGATGAAGTACCGTACTGCAAAAACTAGCGGTGCGGCGGCCAATGATTTTAGCGGCTTGCAACTTGCGTTGGGTGCTGGGTTGAATTTTTAATTTGTGAGTTAAGGAGTTAAGTGACATTTCGTGGAGGTTTTTCATATCCACGCGCGCACGAAACTACGGTATCAACTACCCACGTAGGAGGCCGATTTATCGGGCGGTAAGTCTCTCGGCGTTAATCGCCCGATAAATCGGTCTCCTACAAAAACTGCACCGCAATGGCGTAACAAAACAAAGGGCGGCTCATTCACATGAGCCGCCCTTTTTATGCGCGTAAAAAAATTAGTTCAAGGTAGGCTCTGCACCTTTGGGAAACAACACCCACAAGCGACCACTCTGTCGCATACGCCCCGCTTTGCTACCTGCGATGTCGCCAAATCCCCAGAAAAAATCTGCACGCACCGCGCCTTTAATGGCACCGCCGGTGTCTTGTGCAAACATCAAACGATTGAGTGCCTCGTTGCTATTGGGTTGGGTGCTGGCGAGAAATACGGGTACGCCCAGCGGGATGCTGCGCGGATCCACAGCGATACTGTATTCGTTGGTAAGTGGTACGCCTAACGCGCCCAACGGACCTGATAGATTGCTAGGGAGCTCACGAAAAAACACATAACTAGGGTTGTGCCCCAGCACGATAGACAAACGCTGGGGATTTTTTTCTGCCCAATTTTTGATGCCTTGCATGGAAGCTTCTTCGGGTTTGAGCTCGCCCATATCAATCAACTTACGACCGATGGAAGCATAGGGGTGTCCATTTTGTTCGGCATAGCCGACCTTGGCATGCGTGCCGTCTTCTAACTCAATACGCCCCGAACCTTGGATTTGCAGGAAAAACAAGTCTATCTCATTGCCCACCCAATATAGCTCGCGCCCATGCAAGGCATTGTCTAATCCTGCATCAATTTCAGCACGATTGAAGTAAGGTACGACGCGCTTTCCTTGTAATCGGGCACGCGCAATTTTGCCGCGAAACTGCGGATACAGCTCGCCCATGTCCACTTCCAACATGTCATCAGGCGCGGCATAAATGGGATAAGGGAATTGCCTGCTGCGCGTGCGACTGCCCTTAAGTAGCGGCTCGTAATATCCAGTGATGAGTCCCGTATCCGAGCCATCAGGGTTAAGCACTTGATAGGGGGTGAACCACGTTTCGTAAAAGGTACGCTGCCCGAGTAGGTCGTCTTTCGAAACGCTGGTTGCGGCAAAGCAAATAGGTAGCCACACCGGTTTGCGTTTCAACGCGCTACAGCTTTGCAGCAGCGCAGGCCAAGAGGCGGGCAAATCTTGCGTTGTCCAATCGGGTAATGCCTCCCACGTACTGGGTAAAAAATCAGGCGAGGCTTTTGCCACCAAGGGTGGCGGTACAACCACAACAGGGGGAGCGGGGGGCGGAGCAGGCGGCGTGCGACAGGCAGACAAAGCAATGCTTAAAGCCAGCAGAATAAACAGGGGGAGGCGCACGGCCGCAGTGAACATGAACGCCTTAATGCAAGGTGCGCGGCACGCTCAATACAAACTGCTGAATGGGTACGTTGAATACGCCGCCATCCACCACTTGCATTTGATAGCTGCCCGACATCGTGCCCACTTGCGTTGCCAGTACCGTACCGCTGGAATATTCGAAACCTTGGCCAGGATTGATAATCGGTTGCTCACCCACCACGCCTTTGCCTTTAACTTCTTGCACATGATTATTGGCATCGGTGATGATCCAGTGGCGATGCAGCAACTGCACGGGGTGCGGGCCTTGATTGGTAATAGTGATGGTGTAGGCAAACACGTGGCGATCTTCCACCTCATTGGATTGTTCGGGAAGGTAACGCACTTGCACCGTAACGTTCACTTTGTATTGATTCAGGGTGTCCATCAGCGTAGTGCTCCGTTCAGCGTGTGGCATAACAAGATGCGTTGCTGTTGTTTGCGGAAATCAGCCAACGTTTTACCCTCTAGAAAATAATTTGAGCTTGGCCAAAATACGCATCGCCAAGCTTGATGTGCGTGACTCTTGTGCTTTGTCCACGGTATGCATTTTCACCATTTTAGGTGCTTGAGCGTAACTTACATAACGCTGCAATGCCTCATTCATCTGATATTTTAAGAGCTTCACGGGTAACGGTTTATTCAGCACACGGAAAACTTGTGCCTGATTGATGAGCTCAATCACCATTTCCGCATCTTTCATCTTGGTAGTCACGATAGATAAAATTTGTGGGTACTCTTGCTTTAATAATTTCAAGAGCACGGTGAGTTGCGATTGTGGGTTATCCACATCCGCCACCACCACCGCTATTTCCTGCTCCTGCAATACTTCCAGCGCAGCATCCATATCGGCGGCATACCACAGCGGACACATGCCCCCCAACAACTCGCGCACGATGCGGAACACCTCTTCATCTTCATCTACCACCAATACACCTGCCGACATTTTTGCGGGCAAGGTGGCGACGGCATCTTTGGTATCAGCCAATTCCAAGGCGATGGTCACCGCCTCGGTGACGATGGTGTTCAAGGCGTGGTCATCCCAAGGCTTGCTAATAAAGCGATACACCTCGCCCTCGTTAATGCTGCCTACAATCGCCGCTAAATCAGAATAGCCGGTGAGTAAAATGCGCACACTGTGCGGCGAAATCTCACGCGAGCGGCGCAACAACTCCACCCCTGGCATGATGGGCATGCGCTGATCACTAATCACCACATGCATTTGATAGCGCGTTAAGAAATCCAGCGCCTTGTTGCCATCCGTGGTGGTGAACACGTGGTAGCGATGACGGAATAACGATTTGAGCGCGTTCAAAATTCGCTCTTCATCATCCACAATCAGGATGCGCGCTTTCTTGATACTTTCATCCAAACTCAAGGGGCTATCGTTAGTTTCATCCGCCGCATTCGCCACTTGCTGCCCGCTCACGCTAATTCCGCTTAATAGTTTTGCCGAATCAAACAGGCGGCTCACATCCAGTGCTGTGCTGGCAAGTCCGCCCGTGTTCATCTCAATAGAAATTCGAATGGCGTCTTTGAACGCCTCGGAAAATTCACTCGCCAGGGCATAACGATCCGCTGGATTTTTAGCGAGTGCTTTGCTCAACACCTCATTAATGTAAGGCGAAAGTTTGGGATTGAGAGAAGACGCAGGCGCGGGCATTTCATGCACCACCTTGCGCATCAAAGCCGACAAACTCAATTCAATGAAAGGACGCTTCCCCGTGAGCAATTCATACGCAATCACCCCAATCGAATAAATATCGGCGGGCGCCCCCACTTCTTCAGATTTGATTTGCTCGGGCGACATATACGACGGCGTACCCAACACATCGCCCACCTGCGTCATTGTCGATGAATCCACGCGCGCCACACCGAAATCGCTAATTTTGATGCGCCCATCTAGATTCACCAAAATGTTGGCGGGCTTCATATCGCGATGCACCACACCATGCTGATGCGCATAGCCCATGCCATCCAAAATTTGCGAAATGATTTGACTTATTTCTTGTAGCTCAAACTGCCGCCCTTGCGCAATGTGTTGCGCTAGGGTTTGACCGTGCACCAATTCCATAATGATGTAGGCTGCTTTGTCATCTTCTAGGTAATCGTAAATTTGCACGATGCGTGGATGCACCAAGCGCCCAACCGCCTGCGCCTCTTGCCGAAAACGACCAATCACAAAGTCCGCGTCATCATCGGAAATCGTTTCTTTTTGCAACCCTTTAATCGCCACCGCACGCGCAATCGCAGGGTCCCATCCTTTATAAACAATACCCATGCCACCTGTACCCAGGTGGCCTTGAATGAGATATTTACCTATTTTTGCTGGATCAGACATCGCGCCTATTACCCTTCCAAATGCGCATCAGCGGGTGGATTAAGGGGCAGCCACACAGTAAATTTTGTGCCCACTCCAGGCTTCGATTCGACTTTAATGTTGCCGCCATGTTGCTGCACAATTTTGAAAGAAATGGACAATCCCAAACCCGTTCCTTTGCCAATTTCTTTAGTGGTAAAGAAGGGGTCAAAAATTTTCTTAATCACTTCGGGTGGAATGCCTTTGCCATTATCTTGCACCACCACCGCTACTCCGTCAGCCTCGGCTTTAGTTGTTAGTACCAGCGCGCCGCGCTCATCCGGCATGGCTTGCACCGCATTCGTAACCAAATTCAAAAACACTTGGTTGATTTGCGAAGGTGAGCAGGTGATTTCTGGAATGTCGCCAAACTGTTTATCAATACTCACCGATTTCAACAAGTGCTTGCCCAACATAAGCGTGCTATTCAATCCGTCATTCAAATTAAAGTGCGTCACCTTGCTGCGATCGAGGCGGCTAAAGTCTTTTAAGTTGCTTACGATCTCGGCCACTTGTTGTGTACCAAATAAGCCGTCTTTAACGAGGCCGTCCAATTCATCCAAAGCATGATGTTGCTTAAGTGAGCCGAGCATGCTGGTGGCTTTTTGAAAGGTATCAGACAAACCTTGAGAATCATTACCTGCCTTCAGTTGCGCCAACAAATGTTCGAACGTGGCGACCACTTCCAAAATGTTGGGCATCTGCTCGGAGACACGACCTAGGCTGTTTTTCACATACGCCAATGGCGTGTTAATTTCGTGCGCCACGCCCGCTACCATCTGCCCCAGCGACGACATTTTTTCAGACTGAATAAGCTGCGCTTCGGATTCTTTAAGATGCATCAGCGCATTTGATAAATCTCGCGTGCGTTCTTCCACGCGATGTTCGAGCGTTTGGTTGGCTGATTTAAGCTTTACACCCAAGTAGCCTAACAACACCAACAATGCCGCTGCGTAGTAGACCAAATAAATTCGATACAACTCTTTTTCTTGCAGTGCTTTTTCTAATTCATTGTTAAACGCCATATTCATGCTGGTTAAACGCGGGCCTGTCGTGAGTGTAGCCAGCTTGGCAAAGAGCGCATGTTGGCTGGGTACGTTCGCCAACAAAGCCTCTACGCCTTGCATCAACATATCGGCTTGCGGCAATTTCCCTACAGCAGATTTTTGCAATTCTTGTGTCGCGGCATGTAGCGCGAGCGCCTGATTTTCTTTGCCTTCTACAACGTAAGTCAGCACCGATTCTTCAATCAAATTGAGTGACTGCGACACTTCAGCATGTGAATTTTTTTGTGCTGCCGGCGCCAGTTTTAATTGCTTGATTCCATCCATGACGTTTTGCAACGCAATTTTATTTTTGCCTTGCTCATCTTTGAACTGTTGCACCCAATCTGACTTTTGCTGGATGGTCGCGCGCAATTCGGTCAAACCGCCACTCAACATTTTGCTGTTGGTCAGCTGTGCAAAACGCGTGATGTCGCGTAGCGCTTTGTCACCCGTGTTGACACGTACCCCATCCCTATCAGTCGCCGAGCGTGGATTATCTTGCAAACGTTGCACTTCTAAATCCCAGCGAGTATCAATCTCTTTCACTTCAGAGAGCAGGCGCATCACTTCATTCTGCTCGCCCAAATCCACTGCTTGTGTTTTGTTGTACAGAAAAGCCAGCACGCCCAACATCACGGCGACCACCAACCCTACTAATGCATTCTGTGAAAATTCGACTCTGTTCATGTCGCGTTACCCCCTAACAATTTTAATCGGTCGAATCTCTAATTCTCGTGAATGACTCATCCGATGTTGTTGAATCCGCGTAATAATGCGGCACATTCTAAACCAAGTGATTCAGTAGGCGGTTAGTAATTGACAGTAATTGCCAAAACACCGACACTCCGCTCCGTGCCGATTTGAGTTCAGCTTGCGGGGCACGTAAAACATTCCAGCTAAAGCGAGTGAACCCGCTCTAGC
>JABFSI010000112.1 GCA_013140695.1 Sideroxydans sp.
TTCAAGCGAAATGCCTCGACGCTGCGCTGCCAGACCCAACAAACGGTACAAAGCACCGCTATCCAGGTAGTGCATGCCAAGTGCGGTCGCCACACGTTGTGCGACCGTGCCTTTACCAGAGGCCGATGGGCCGTCGATGGCGATGACCGGAACAGCTTGCGTCACTTTGGCGAATTCAGCGAAATAATCGGGGAAAGTCTTGGCGACGCATTTGGGGTCGTTGATACGAATACCCGCGCCACCAAAAGCCGCCAGCGAGAAACACATCGCCATGCGGTGGTCGTCATAGGTGTCGATAGCGGCATGCCGCAACAAGCTCCCCTCGCCCGCTTGCGAGAGAGGGGTTGGGGGTGAGGGCGGCGTGATGCGAATAAAGTCCGCCCCTGCTTCCACTGTCGCTCCCACTTTGCGCAACTCGGTTGCCATCGCCGCAATGCGGTCGGTTTCTTTCACACGCCAACTGGCGATGTTGCGTAACGTGGTCGTGCCATCGGCAAACAGTGCTGCCACAGCAAGCGTCATCGCTGCATCGGGGATGTGGTTGCAATCGAGGTCGATGGCATTGAGCTTGCCTGATTGGGGCGCACGCGCCTCCATCCAGTTATCCCCCATCGTGATGTGGACACCCATTTGCTGCAACGCCTCTGCAAAACGCACGTCACCTTGAACGCTATGCAATCCAATACCTTCCACTCTTACAGGGCCACCGCCAATCGCCGCTGCCGCCAAAAAATAGGAGGCGGATGACGCATCACCTTCAACAAAAACATTGTTCGGTGAAACATAGCGAGTGCCTGCCGCGACCGTAAAGCTACGCCAGTCATCATTCAACACATTCACGCCGAAGCCCGTCATCATCGCTTGCGTAATCATTACGTAGGGTTTGGAAATCAGCTGCCCCAGCACTTCAACCTTCACCGTCCGATTCAACAAAGGCAGTGCCATCAACAACCCGCTCAAAAACTGACTGGATACATCGCCTCGAATTTTCACCGTATCCCCAGCAAGGGTTAAAGATTGCTTTTCTCGTTCTTCTCCTTGCCCGCTTGCGGGAGAGGATTGAGGAGAGGGGAAAGTTGCGGGAAAAATTCGCAACGGCGGAAAACCTTCATTACCCAAATAAGTGATGTCCGCCCCCAACTGGCGCAAAGCATCCACCAGATCACCGATGGGACGTTCGTGCATACGTGGTACGCCAGACAATTCATATGTCCCGCCTGACAAAGCTAGCGCTGCTGTCAATGGACGGAATGCTGTGCCTGCGTTACCCAAAAATAATTTGGCTTCTTTGTTTGGGAAATCGCCGCCACAACCTGTGACGCGATAAGCGTTGTCACCCAACGATTCAACGCCCACACCAAGCACACGCAAGGCATCCAACATGCGCTCGGTATCGTCAGAATGAAGAAGGTCGTATACCACGGTTGTGCCTACGGACAACGCTGCCAACAACAGCACGCGATTGGAGATACTCTTGGAGCCAGGCAGACGCACCTTACCGTGCGCAGACATTAAGGGGGGAAGGTCGATAAATTCAGAATGAGTCATGTTGCACTTTCAAGATTCCGTCATTCCGGCGAAGGCCGGAAACCAGCGATTTTATTAAATAGGTTTTTAGGTTTTGTACCGCTTGCGCGGAAAATGTTTTTTATAACTGGATTCCGGCCTACGCCGGAATGACGCAACTATTGTTGCGTCCACCCACTGCGCACTTCGCGCGCCTTTGTAAAAACCTCTTCGAGCTTATCCGCGTCATTCATTTCCAAGGCTAAATACAACCCCTCTAGCTCGTTCATGTATTGTTGAAGCTCAACCATGAGGGCATCACGATTCGCCATGCAGATGTCGCGCCACATCTCGGGCGAACTGGCGGCGATACGCGTGAAGTCACGGAAACCACTCGCCGCGAAGGACAGCAATTGGTCTTTGTTGTTGCGCTTGGCCAAGTCATGCACCAAGGCGAAAGACAGCAGATGTGGCAGATGACTCACCGCAGCGAAGACGGTGTCATGTTGCTCGGCAGTCAATTCGCTCACGTTGGCACCACATAATTCCCATGCCTTGCGGATACGCGCCACAGCATCTTTGCCATTCTCTTGCATTGGCGTAAGCACGACGCGCTTGTTTTGGTACAGATCAGCAAGTGCAGCTGATGCTCCGCTCTTCTCACCGCCCGCGATGGGGTGTGCAGGAATAAACTGTGAAAGTTTATTGCCAAGGTTTGCTCGCGCCGCTGCCACCACATCGCCTTTGGTGCTGCCACCATCGGTGACCAAGGTGTTGGCGCCAAGATACGGAGCGATGCGTTTGAAGATATCAGCCATCTGCGCCACGGGCGTGGCGACCAACACGATATCGGCATCACACACTTCACGCGCCACATCGTCACCGATGCGATCAAGGATGCCCAGTTGCTTGGCTTCATTCAGTGTCGCCGCACTGCGCCCGAAGCCGACAACTTCTGTCACCGCTCCCGCTTTGCGCAACGCCAACGAGAAAGACCCGCCGATCAGTCCGACGCCGAAGATGACGATCTTATTCAATCTCATATTTTGCATTTATCAGGGGACAATACACTTTTGTAAGTTGGGTTGATTGGAATGAAATCCAACATTCCGATTTCACTCTTTACAACTGAGACTCTCCGCCACTCAATTGAAAAACAAACGCTTCAGCGTCCTTAAGCTATACAACTTGGATAAATCCAGTGTCTCATTAAACAGTGCCTCCACCTTCGAGTGCAAATAGTCATTATTTTTCGCTCGGGCAATCAGGAAGTTTGTCACCCACGGCCGCCGTAACAAGATTTCCGCCTTCCGATAACCCTCATATTTTGGCTTTAACGCTGCGATACGCTCTGCATAAATAGTAGCCACTGCGTCACGCCCCTCGGAAGAATGCGACAACAACGATTCAGCAACAATGATTCCCGTCTCAAGCGCTTTTCCTATCCCCTCGCCAGACAATGGAAAAGTCGAGCCAATGCATTCACCCGTTGCCAGCACGCCTTCGCGCGAAATGCGCGCTCCCGTCAATCCAGTACGGAGCGGGGAACCCTTCAAAGGTGAGAGTATTTCCGCGTCGCGCATCACCTCTTTGACTAACGGTTGCCGAGCAATGAACTTCTCGAAATCACGACGCAGAGAACCTATTTCGCTTACATCCTTAAAGTATCCGATCCCAACATTGAACACGTCGTCACCCAAAGGGAATATCCAACCGTATCCTCCAGCAACGCTGTGATCTAAGATAAAGACTAATTGCTTTAGCTGAGTCGCCATCCGAGGATTCTTCACATAGCGACGAACCGCGAACCCACTCGGTTTACGACGTTCCAACAATCCAGCTTGTTTAATAGAGTGCGCATTCGCACCCGTTGCCAGAATCACCCAAGGTGCACTAACAACGACCCTTTCATCTCCAAAAACAAACTCAACCTCGCTCTGCTGACCTTCAACCTCTTTCACCGACTTGAATAAATGTCCGGGAAAAAAGTGTGCGCCGAGCTCCTGCGCTGCAGACAAGAGCAATGTATCCAGCTCTATTCGCTGCACACAAGCTGTCGCCCCACGCAACGCCAGTTCGATTCCGTTGTAACTGATCAAACGAAATTCTGCTGCGGGATAGGCGATTTTCTGAACCCTATCACGTAGCCCTAGCCTATCAAGCGCTTGATGTGCATCGGGAACTAGCGCGTCGCCACATGTCTTCTCACGTGGGAAATAGTCTTTATCAAATATCCCAACATTCCACCCCGCCCTAGCTAACGTTCGCGCCGCAGCGCAACCAGCAGGACCTGCGCCAATCACCACCACATCGAATACTTGCCGGTTTAGACTTTCATCACCCATTCCGTTTGAACTCCTAAACTTGAGAGCATTGAAAATCTACATGCCACCGCCCTTACAAGCGCGCCCCATCAAACCACAAGTTAGAGCGTTCTGCCGATTGCGCCAGCGATTACACCCAGCGTACCCATGAGCTTCTTCAACTCATCAGGGGTCAGCGCTTGATCCGCATCGCACCATGCATCGCATGGGCTTGGATGCATCTCGACCAGCAGACCATCCGCACCCGCAGCGATAGCCGCTTGCGACAGTGCTGGCACCATCCACGCCTTACCACCTGCGTGCGATGGATCGACGATGACGGGCAAGTGTGTCTCTTTCTTCAGCACCGGGATCGCGGTCACGTCCAACACGTTACGGTAGGCGGTCTCGAAAGTACGGATGCCGCGTTCGCAGAAGATGATGTTGTGATTACCACCCGCTGCGATGTATTCCGCCGACATCAGCCATTCGCTGATGGTGGCAGACATGCCGCGCTTGAGAATGACGGGCTTATTGGTACGACCAATCTCTTTGAGCAGATCGAAATTCTGCATGTTGCGCGTACCGATTTGGATGATATCCACGTCGTATTCCATGAAGGCATCCAACTGCCGCGCATCCATTAGCTCTGTAACGATAGGCAATTTGAATTTATCTGCTGCCTTACGGAACATATCCAAGCCTTCAACACCGTGACCTTGGAAAGCATAAGGGCTGGTGCGTGGTTTGAATGCGCCACCGCGCATCAAACGGCATCCTGCTTCCTTCACATACTTAGCCGACAAATCCATTTGCTCTTGTGTCTCCACCGAGCAAGGGCCGCCGATAATTTGAATCTGATTACCACCAATCGGCACGCCCGCCACATCAATCACCGTGTTTTGTTTGTGCGCCTCACGCGACACAATTTTGTATTGCTTGGCGATATGCATTGCTGACTCAACACCTGGTAGCGAAGTGAACATGTCTGCTGCTAACTTACGTTCGTCACCAATTGCGCCGATAACAGTACGTTCGATGCCGCGCGACACATTAGCTTTCAAACCTGCTGTTTCAAGCTTCTTAACTACTGCACCTACTTGTTCGTCGGTGACTTCTGGACCCATTACGATAATCATTTTTGTTCTCCAATTGCCTGCTTCAAAGCAGTTAAAAATTTTGCGTTTTCACTTTCAAGGCCGATGCTCACGCGCAGCCAATCAGCCATATCGTAGTTTGCAATGGGACGTACGATCACGCCCAACTCCAGTAAGCGTCGGTACATCGCCGTCGCGCCGCCAATGCGGAACGCCACGAAGTTGCCAAACGACGGAATGTATTCCAATCCTAATTTAGTTAAGCCTTCAGTGATCTGCGACATGCCACGCTGATTCAACTCAAATGTGCGTTTAACAAAGGACACATCACGCAAAGCTGCCACAGCGGCGGCTTGTGCCACGCTATTCACATTAAACGGCTGGCGTACGCGATTCATCATGTCCGTCACTTGTTCATGCGCCATGGCATAGCCCACGCGCAAACCCGCCAAACCATAGGCTTTAGAGAATGTGCGCGAGATAATGAGGTTGGGAAAATCCTTCAACCAACTGATGCTGTCGTAGCGCTTATCTTCAGGTAGATATTCGTTATATGCCTCATCTAACACAACCAAGATATTGGCCGGCAACTGACGCATAAACGATTGCAACTCCTGCGCCGTCAAAAATGTACCAGTCGGATTATTGGGATTGGCGATGAACACAATTTTTGCTTTGTGATCTTGTGCGGCTTGGCGCATTGCATCCAAGTTGTGTCCAAAGTTAATCGCGGGAACGCTAATGCCTGTTGCACCAACCGCTTGCGAAGCCAGCGCATAAACAGCAAACGCATGCGCCGAATAGACCACCTTATCGCCGGGTGCCAAAAATGCTCGCGCGGCCAATTCCAGCAAATCATTACTACCATTACCCAAAGTGATGCTGGCATGCGTAACGCCGTAACGTTTCACCAAAGCGTCTTTCAACTCAAAGCCATTCCCATCAGGATACAAAGCGATAGATTTAATCGCCTCTTGCATAGCAGCCATTGCCGCAGGGCTTGCGCCTAATGGATTTTCATTCGATGCCAACTTAACGATGCCCGTAATACCCAACTCGCGCTCCAACTCGGCGATAGGTTTCCCCGGCTGATAAGGCGCGATTGAGCGTATATAAGATGGTGCTAAATCACAGTAATTCATTCCCGACCTTCAAGTTATCTCTTGTCATTCCCACGAAAGCAGGAATCCAGTTATTCAAAATACATTTTAGACAAAGCCGCTGGATTCCCGATTGCGCGGGAATGACGGCATATTTAATTTATTTTTAGACCGCCACTGGGTAAGAACCCAGCACTTTGACAAATGCCGCAATCTGTTTAAGTTGCGCCAATGCAGTTGCAACCTTGGCATCTGATTGATGACCTTCAATATCAACGTAAAAAACGTACTCCCACAATCCGGTGCGGGATGGGCGCGATTCCAGCTTCGTCATGGACACCCCATTATTTGCCAGTGGCGCCAGCAAATCGTGCATAGCACCAGGACGATTCGGCGCTGACATGGCCAGCGACGTTCTATCTTTACCCGAGGGGGCAACCTCTTGCTTACCAATGAGCAAGAAACGCGTGGTGTTGCGCGCATCATCCTCAATGTTCTGCGACAGTACTTTCAGCTTGAAATGTGGCGCTGCCTGCGCGCCCGCAATCGCCGCCGAGAACGACTCATCAGCTGCCAAACGTGCGGCATCCGCATTGCTACTCGCGGTGATACGTTCAACCTGTGGTAGATGCGCATTCAACCAGTCTTGGCATTGCCCAAAGGATTGCGGATGCGAATAGACTTTGCGAATCATGCTCAAGTCGTTTTCATTCGACAGCAAACATTGATGTACCTGTAGCAAAACTTCACCGCAGATATTCAAATTGCTATTCAACAACAAATCCAGAGTACGACCAATCGCGCCCTCGGTTGAGTTTTCGACAGGAACTAAACCGTAATTGGCCGCGCCACTTTCCACCGCAGTGAATACACCGTCGATGGTGTCTGCCGGCACACCCGTTGTCGCCTGACCGAAACGCTGCAACACCGCTGCCTCGCTAAATGTGCCATGCGGCCCTAGATACGCCACACGTAACGGCGCTTCCAACGCACGACACTGCGACATGATTTCAGTATAGAGCTGCATCACACCTTGTTTAGACAACGGTCCCGCATTGGCATCCGCCATGCGCTGCAACACTTGCGCTTCCCGCTCAGGGCGCAGCACGGCCCCCGTGCCTTTAGCATGACCAATTTGCTGCGCCAAGGCAGCACGCTGATTGAACAACTTCAACAACTCGTCATCAATGCGGTCAATGTTTTCGCGGAATTTTTTTAAGTCAGCACTCATACATCCATCTCCAGCGGCAAAGCGCGCACCATCAAAACGCCAGCGATACCAGCGATCTGTGCAATCAGACTTTCTGGCAACACGGTATCGGTATCCACCAAGGTGTAAGCCATCTCGCCGCGCGACTTGTTCGTCATGTTATGTATGTTGATGCCCGCCGCCGCCAGTGTTGTGGATATCTGCCCCAGCATATTCGGCACGTTCGCATTCGCTATCGCCAAGCGGAACTTGGATTCGCGGGGCATGGAAACATTGGGGAAATTCACCGTGTTAGTGACGTTGCCGTTCTCCAGATATTCACGCAACTGCTCGACCACCATCACCGCACAGTTCTCTTCCGCCTCTTCGGTGGAAGCGCCTAGATGCGGCAAAGCGATGATCTTGTCGTTGGTGATCGTCTTGTTGCTAGGGAAGTCGCACACATAACAACGCAGGTGTTTAGCGGCCAAACCTGCGATCACTGCATCTTCGTTCACGATGGCATCGCGCGAGAAGTTCAACAGCACTGCCCCCGCCTTCATCGTCGCCACGCGTTTATCGTCAATGAGGTTGCGCGTCGCATCTAACAGCGGCACATGCAAGGTGACAAAGTCGCTGTGCTTGAGCAGATCCTCGATGCTGTGCGCCTTCTTCACTTGCGAAGATAGACTCCACGCCGCATCCACGGTGATCTCAGGGTCGTAGCCTATGACGCGCATGCCCAGACCGATGGCGGCATTCGCCACCAAGCGTCCGATGGCACCCAAACCAACGATGCCCAAGGTGCGCCCCATCAATTCTGATCCGGCAAAAGCTTTCTTTCCATCCTCGACCAGCTTGTGCATGGTCGCGTCATCACCCTGCAATCCCGCTGTGAAGTGCAAGGCAGGTGCGATGTTGCGCGATGCCAGCAACATGCCAGTTATGACCAACTCCTTCACCGCATTCGCATTCGCACCTGGTGCATTGAACACCGGCACACCGCGCGCGCTCATCTTCTTCACGGGGACGTTGTTCGTTCCCGCTCCTGCACGTGCGATGGCCAACACACTAGAGGGGATATCCATCTCCAGCATATTGTGCGAACGCACCAAGATGGCATCCGGTTGCGCGATATCGTTAGCCGTCACATAGCGTGCAGCAGGCAGGCGTTTCAGACCTGTAGCCGATATCTTGTTCAGCGTAAGAACTTGGAAGGTCTTAGCCATTCTTTTTGGCGAACTCGCCCATGAAGTCGGCCAATGCTTGCACGCCAGCCAAAGGCATCGCGTTGTAGATAGAAGCGCGCATGCCGCCTACGGAACGGTGTCCCTTCAGTTGCAGCAGACCACGTGCATCCGCCTGCTTCAGGAAGTCACCATCCAGATTCGCATCCTTCAACGTGAACGGCACGTTCATACGCGAACGGTCTGCCTTGGCCACTGGGCAGTTGTAGAAACCGTTGCTGCCGTCGATAGCGGCGTACAGCAAGTTCGCCTTGGCGATATTGTTCTTCTCCATCGCGGCGATACCGCCGTTCTTCTTCAGCCACTGGAACACCAAGCCCGCCATATAGATGCCATAGGTCGGTGGGGTGTTGTACATTGATTCATTGTCCGCGTGGATCTTGTAATCCATCATGGTCGGCAGACGCGCGTCCGCATGGCCTACCAGATCTTCGCGCACGATGACCAGCGTCAGCCCAGCGGGGCCAATGTTCTTCTGCGCACCTGCGTAGATGAGGCCGAACTTCGACACGTCGATCTGGCGCGACAGGATATTGGACGACATGTCCGCCACCAGCGGCACGTCACCTGTCTTGGGGATCCAGTTGAACTCCACGCCGCCGATGGTCTCGTTAGGCGTGTAGTGCACATAGGCCGCATCCTTGTCCAACTTCCAAGTATCGAAAGCAGGAACGTAGGTACAGTTCTTGTCTTTGTTGTCAGCCACCACGTTCACGTTAGCGAATTTCTTTGCTTCGCCGATGGCCTTCTTCGACCATTCACCAGTGTTCACGTAGTCGACAGAAGTCTTACCACGCAACAGGTTCAGCGGGATCATGGAGAATTGCAGGTGCGCGCCGCCTTGCAGGAACAGCACCTTGTAGTTGGATGGGATACCCATCAACTCGCGCAGATCGGCCTCGGCTTGGGCGTGGATGCCCATGTATTCCTTGCCGCGATGAGACATCTCCATCACCGACATACCGCTACCGTGCCAATCAAGCAATTCCGCTTGAGCTTGCAACAATACTTCTTTAGGCAATACCGCTGGACCTGCGCTGAAATTGTAGATGGTCATTGTGCATCCTCCCCGTTCAAGTTTTCTTCAGATTCTTCTTCCGTTTCGGCAATGCGGCTCAATCCCGCCAATTTTTCGCCTTTTTCCAAATTAATCAGCGTCACGCCTTGCGTCGCGCGACTCATCTCGCGAATCTCTTTCACACGTGTGCGAATCAACACACCATTCGTACCAATGAGCATGATCTCGTCTTCTGGCTGTACGAGCGTTGCCGCGACCACCTTGCCATTACGCTCGGAAGTCTGAATTGCCATCATGCCTTGTGTGCCACGACCATGACGCGTGTATTCAATGATTGGCGTGCGCTTGCCGTAACCATTTTCGGTCGCAGTCAACACGCTCTGCTGCTCATTTTCCGCCACCAGCAATGCAATTACTTTGCCACCTTTGGACAGATTCATACCTCGCACACCACGCGTCACACGCCCCATTGAGCGCACATCATTCTCATCAAAACGAACTGCCTTGCCTTCGTTAGAGAACAACATCACATCATGCTGGCCGTCGGTCAGCGCCACACCGATAAGGAAGTCACCTTCGTCCAAATTAATGGCGATAATGCCGGCCTTACGCGGATTAGCGAAGTCAGACAATGGCGTCTTCTTCACTGTGCCGTCAGTCGTCGCAAAGAATACGAACTGATTTTCGGAGAATTCTTTGACGGGCAAGATGGCGTTAATTTGCTCGCCCGCTTCCAGCGGTAACAAATTCACAATCGGCTTACCGCGACTGATACGCGTACCCAACGGTACTTCATAGACTTTCAGCCAGTACACCCGACCACGGTTAGAGAAGCACAAGATGTAATCATGCGTGTTGGCGATGAACAGGTTATCGACGAAATCGTCTTCCTTGGTCGAAGCCGCTTGCTTGCCGCGTCCGCCGCGTTTCTGCGCACGGTACTCATCCAACTTCTGCGCCTTCATATAACCGCTGTGCGACAGGGTCACCACCACATCTTCTGGTGCAATGAAGTCTTCCATATTCATGTCTTGCGTGTGCGTCACAATCTCGCTGCGGCGTTTGTCGCCGAACTGAGAACGGATGGTCACCAGCTCGTCGCTGATGATCTGCGTCACGCGGGATGGTTTCGCCAAGATGTCCAACAGATCGGCGATCTTATCCATCACCTCGCGGTATTCGCCCACAATCTTGTCTTGCTCCAAACCAGTCAGGCGTTGCAGACGCAATTCTAAAATAGCTTGTGTTTGCGCTTCGGATAGATAGTAACCACGGGCATTCCCCGCCCCTACCAAACCAAATTCAGCTGCCAGACCATCAGGACGCGATGCGTCGCTGACACGGCTCAACATATCTTCCACCAAGGACGAGCGCCATGAACGCGCCATCAACTCGCGCTTCGCATCCGCTGGGGTCGGTGCCGCTTTGATGAGAGCGATGATCTCGTCCACGTTGGACAATGCGACGGCCAAACCTTCCAAGATGTGACCGCGCTC
Organism: Sideroxydans sp.; assembly: GCA_013140695.1. Taxonomy (GTDB): domain Bacteria; phylum Pseudomonadota; class Gammaproteobacteria; order Burkholderiales; family Gallionellaceae; genus Sideroxyarcus. The sequence continues at coordinate 10,957 of JABFSI010000112.1, forward strand.
GCGTGCTTTGCGCAATTCAAAAATGGTACGGCGTGTCACGACTTCGCGACGATGACGCAGGAACGCTTCGATAACTTGTTTCAGATTGAGCAACTTCGGTTGGCCGTCAACGATGGCAACCATGTTGATGCCGAAGCTGTCTTGCAACTGGGTCTGCTTGTACAGATGATTGAGCACGACTTCCGGCATCTCGCCGCGACGCAACTCGATGACCGCACGCATACCAGATTTATCCGACTCGTCGCGGATCTCGGTGATACCTTCGATCTTCTTCTCACGCACCAATTCGCCCACCTTGATGAGCAGGTTCGCTTTGTTCACTTGGTAGGGTAGCTCGTCGATGATGATGGCCTGACGATCACCCTTGCCGATGTCTTCAAAATGGGTACGACCGCGCATGATCACGCGCCCACGACCAGTACGGTAGCCTTCCTTCACACCCGACAGGCCATAGATGATGCCGGCGGTCGGGAAGTCGGGTGCAGGCACCAGCTCAATCAACTCTTCGATGTCCATCTCTGGATTGCGCAACAACGCGAGGCAAGCATCAACCACCTCGGTCATGTTGTGCGGCGGGATGTTGGTCGCCATACCCACGGCGATACCGGACGAACCGTTCACCAACAGGTTAGGGAAGCGCGCGGGGAACACCAACGGCTCATGTTCCGAACCGTCATAGTTCGGACCGTAGTCCACTGTTTCTTTATCGAGATCTTCCAGCAGTTGATGCGCGATCTTCGACATGCGGATCTCGGTGTAACGCATCGCCGCCGCGTTATCGCCGTCCACCGAACCGAAGTTACCCTGACCATCCACCAGCGTGTAACGCAACGAGAAATCCTGCGCCATACGAACGATGGTGTCGTACACCGCCGTGTCGCCGTGCGGGTGATACTTACCGATCACGTCACCGACGATACGCGCCGATTTCTTGTAAGCACGGTTCCAATCGTTGGAGAGTTCATGCATCGCAAACAGCACGCGACGATGGACAGGTTTCAGACCGTCACGCACATCTGGCAAGGCACGACCCACGATCACGCTCATGGCGTAATCGAGGTAGGACTTGCGCATCTCTTCTTCAAGGCTGACCGGCAGGGTTTCTTTGGCGAATTGTTGTTCCATGTGCGACCTAAATTGATTGGCTGAAGAGTCAAAAACAAGCCCGCATTCTAGCACAGCAGCCGACCTCGCCGACTACCCGCTCAATACTCCCTCCCCCAGCCCGCAAACCGCCTCAAAGGTAGCCAGTTACCTTGCGCTACAATCCATCCCATAAAGCCGTTCGTGGTGTACCCGCGGGGAGTAGGCCGTGGCTGTACGTGGCATGCGCCACTACACCACACGCACAGTAGGCCGCAGGCCATATCGAACCATCCTGCGCCAAAAGCGCAGGAACCCTCGATATTCCGCACCTACGAGACAATCGGCACGAACTAGGTAGTGGCAATTCATTGAATTGGAAATTACATGAGCGACACTAAAGAAATCACCCAAGCCCTGCTCGAATTCCGCGACGAACGCGATTGGGCGCAGTTCCACAACCCCAAAGACCTCGCCCTCGCATTGAACATCGAAGCGGGAGAGTTGCTGGAATCCTTCCTGTGGAAATCCGCCGAACAGGCGAACGAAGGTGAGATACGTGAAGAACTGGCCGATGTCTTCGCCTACGCCTTCCTGCTGGCGGATAGCTACGGCTTAGACGTGAAACAGATCGTGCTGGAGAAGATCAAGAAGAACGCACTGAAATATCCGGTGGAGAAAGCCAAGGGGAGCGCGAAGAAATACACGGAGCTTTAAGGAAGGTCTGATTAAGTCCGAAGGCCATGGTTCGATAAATTTTCCGTTCGTCCCGAGTGCCGCACTTGTGCGGTGTATCGAGGGAGCGAACGGAAAATACTCACCACGAACGGACTTAATCAGACCTTCCTTAATCCATTCGTCGTTTCCGCGAAGGCGGTAACCCAATGAAACCAAATAGCCGGTTATCCGCATCAACCCTGAAATATCTCCACTCCAGCCTTCTTAGCCGCCTTGCGCAGGGCGGCATCCAGCGTGGCAAGCGCAACGCCCTGCCGCAATGCCAATTCCAGACAAGACGCATCGTATGACGACAACTTATATCTGCGCGCCAGATTGAGCGTGCTCGACAAGGCGTGATCGACACTTCCCCCATCAACCTCAATCGCAAGACCCACCAGCATCTCCAAGAACGCCTCACTACGCGCCTCAGTCACCAAGCCTTGCGCCTCGGCTCGACTGATAACGTTAGCAACCTCCAAACCCCACACCGCCGGAACGATGGCATTACCCGATTGCATCGCATCTAGCACATCACGGGCATAACGCAAGTCTTGCGGCTTGCCGTCACCGAAGAACCAGCGCATCACCACCGAATTGTCGATCACAAAGTTCATTTGCGACCTGCACTGATCAAAGCCTTTACATCCACCCCTCGCACTGGCTCGGCCTGCATAAATGCCTTCATCTTCTCAATGCTCTCTCGCTTGTCGCGCGGCAACTTGGCACTCGGGACCAGATCGGCAATGGCATCACCGCGATTGGTAATCGTAAAACTCTTGCCCATTTGCACTTGTCGCAACAGCTCAGGCAGATTGGTCTTGGCTTGATAAGAACCGACTGAAGTTTTCATTGCACACCTCGCTTGGAAATATTCATGTAGACCAGCTTATAGACCAGATTGTACTCGGTCAAGAGCCACCAAAAGCAGAAGGTAGCGGTAGCTCATTGCATGACCAGTTGAATCCCTCTCAAAATCAATTCGAGCCTTGCGCTTTTACGTTCACGGAATTTATTCCGAACCCGACCCCATATCGTTGAATATCGAAGCAGGCGAGTTACTGGAATCCTTCCTATGAAAATCCGCTGAACAGGCGAACCAAGACGAGATACTTGAAGAACTGGCCGATGTCTTCGCCTACGCCTTCCTGCTGGCGGATAGCTACGGCTTGGATGTAAAACAGATCGTGCTAGAAAAGATCAAGAAGAACGCGCTGAAGTACCCGGTGGAGAAAGCCAAGGGGAGTGCGAAGAAATATACAAAGCTTTAAAGGGTTACTCGCTGCTTCGAATTTAGTAACTGGCCTTGAGAAATTTGTCCCCCAACATACACAGCCTTTTTCGCCGCGCTGTGTATGCCAAGGTTGTGACTACTATTTGTAATACGGATCAACAGAACTCAAACATTGCGGCACTCCTGCTACGTCAGCAGTTGGGCATCCGCCTGCAAAGTCTCTACTACGATACAACGCATTGACGGCTCCGCCCGTGATATCGATCCAATATAAAAGCTTACCAGAGTACGCTGCCCCAGCATGCGTACCCGTGACGGGAAACGCATTCGCAGTCAGCGGAGCACCCACACTCACACCAGGATATGGAGTCACCGCACCCATTCCATCAATCCAAGGGATAGTCGCTCCAGCGGGGCCTGTCACATCAATCGTAGAAGTTTGGGCGCCCGTGGTGAGCACGCTCTCAGATGCGGGGTCAAGCGTCCCCCCTGCGCAAGCCGGAACCACAGCGGATGAGCCCGCAGTCGCCGCTGCCGTACCTGTGTATGTATGCCTCAATAGAGAAGTACCAGAAACGATTAACTCATCACGTGTTGTTCCATAACAAGATATCCAAGTTCCCGCCAGCGAAACTCGCGTAGGACCGTTTCCCTGAATGGTTAGCGCCGTGCCACCTGTACCGGCTCCACCACCTCCACTTGAACTACTGCCCCCCCCGCAACCTGCAACAGCAAGAGCAGCAATAACGGCAGCACTGATTCCCAGTTCAGAGGCCATTTTGAAAATTTTATTCGTTTCCATGATAAATCTCCTTTATCAGGTTCTGCGAGGACGACGTCGACGCTAGGGCCAGCATCCTCCCCACTATATTTATTGTCAATGCCTAACATATTGATATATAAATGATTTAGATATGTATTGGATTGCTAATATTAGGTGCGAGAGGATGAGATATAGAGATGAAATTGATACTAGTTCAAATCACAAAAAATGTTATTTCGAAATCCTTATAGGAAATAAACTTGCCACTTATTTCATATTTGCAGTGAGCTGCCACAACGAAGTCACTTCAGCCGCCCTTGCCGCATGCAGGGCATCGCTAGTATCCGCCGCCTTTTGATGGGTCGGCTTCACGTCTAGCTTACCTAGCACCTTCAATCCCGCAGCATCCACCCAACCAAGTAATTCCTCACGCGTGCGCAAGCCTAAATGTTCGGCCAAGTCGGAGAGGATCAACCAGCCCTCGCCGCCTTCATCCAGATGCTCTGCCAGCCCGTTGAGGAAGCCTTTCAGCATGCGGCTCTCTGGGTCGAAGATGGCGTACTCGAGGGGAGAGCTAGGGCGTGCTGGGACCCACGGCGGGTTGCACACGATGAGTGGTGCACGGCCTGCGGGAAATAGGTCGGCTTGCACCACATCCACCTGTGCGGCGTAACCCAATCGGCTCAGATTCTCTTTAGCGCAGTTGAGTGCGCGCGGGTCTTGGTCTGTCGCGACGATGCGCTGGATGCCGCGCTTCGCCAACACGACAGACAACACGCCCGTGCCTGTACCGATGTCGAACGCGACAGACTTACTCTTCAATGTTGCAGGCAGCGGCGCTTGATTCACCAGCCCTACATATTCACCACGGATGGGGGAGAACACACCGTAATGGGGATGGATGCGCGCACCTAAGGCAGGTATCTCGACACCATTCTTGCGCCATTCATAAGCGCCGATGAGCCCTTGCAAGCTACGCAAGGAGGCGATGTAGGGTTCTATGGCCGCACCATAGGCATCGGTACAAGCCGCTTGCACATCTGGCGCACGACGTAACGGCACGCTGTGGTCGGCATCGAACGGCAGCAACAACATGCCTAAGGTGCGGGCGCGTTGCGATTGGGCTTGGCGGTGCAGATTGAATGCATCTTTGAGCGAAGCTGGCGCTGGCTTTGCTTTACGCGGCGGTTCATCGGCACGGCGTGCCATGGCTTGTAGCAACTGGCGCGCGTTCTGAAAATCCCCGCGCCACAGCATCGCTGTGCCTTCGCAGGCAAGGCGATAGGCACTATCGGCGTTGATGCGATCATCGACCACTTCCACGCGTTTGGGTGGCGCTGTGCCGGCTTCAGAACGCCAACGTGCAGAGCGTGTTGTACCCGCTTCGTTCCAGTGGATGAGGGGAAATTGATTCATGGGGAGGCACGACAGAATGAGGAGCGTGGAGGATACAGCGCAAACCGTTAATGCCAAACTTAATCGAAACTCTTTAACCTAAATCAAAGTCGACATGCGAGGGTGTCACGGGCGCCTTGAATTTATCGCCCATTTTCAGGGCCTCGCGCCACGCATCCGCATCACCTAGCTCTTTTAGGGCTTGCAGCGCTTGCGCAAAACTTTGCTCATCGTCCATCGCTTCCAATATACCTAATAACTTTAGATGACTTTGCGCATTGCTGGGATTCAATTGAATCGCTTCTCTTACCGATTCGGCGGCTAATTTGAAATTATCAAAACGCAAATAAACATCGGCTGATTCGAGCAAATCTAACTCATCATCAATTTTATTCTCAAGAATTTCAGCGCGATACGCAGGCATTTTCATCGAGCGCACATGCGGATCAGTAACCACTGGTTTCGCGGGCTCTTTGAGTGATGGATGTGCAACTGATTTATCTAAATCGTCAAACAATCCGCCCTGCACAACCGCTCTATCGCGCCACTTTTTGTAGCCAAACAACACAAGCAACGTCAATAGTAGCGCACCCAAGGCAATCAATAATTGGTCGCGATAGTGCTCTAATTCACCCACCCAATTGTCGGACTTCATCACCACTTTAGGGGGCGACACAACGCGCTCACTCTGCTCCGCTTCACTGGGCGTAACTGCACTCGCCACCACCGCCAGCACAGGCGTTACGCCCGCCACAGCCACTTGGCTTTGCACGCTATTCACGTCAGCAGCCACCGCAGAAGCAGCGGGCTGACCTAGCTTCAACCTCAAACGCGTTACCAGCGCTTCCATTTCGCTGATTTGCTCTTTCATTTCTTTAATCGACTTCTCTTTTGCTATCAACTCTTCTTGCAAAGCGTCGCCCATTTTCAAGGAATCACCAAACGCGGCTGAATTGTTGGCGTCCGATTGAGAAATAGATAGATTCGGCTTGCGACTTGCCCCCATACCGTTATTGGTTAAGGTCAGCGCGGTAGAAAAAGTGAGCGCCAATTGGCCATCCGAACGGTTGTTACGTTTCGAATAATTACCTGTCGCGCGCTTTTTGATGGAGGTCGATTTGCGTGGCGCAGGATTGACTTTGGGAGGTAACGCCACAGCAGGTTGCTTAACCACCACGGGGAATGGCTCTACCGCAGCTAACCCAGGCACAAGCTCCACTTTTCGAGCTGTTGGGGTTTCTACTGCGGGCGCGCTCACGGCTGGCATAGGCACAGCCTCTGGTAGGCGTTGCGCGCTGGCGACCACCACGGCTTCTGACGGTGCGAATGCAGCAGGGTCAAGCAGAATGGTGTACCCCTTGAAAATTGTCCCAGCCGCACTTGAACTGGAGACTTCAATGAGTAAGTTTAAGAAGGGATCTTCAATAGGAGTGCGACTGGTAACCAGTAACACGGGAGCGGAACGATATTCAGAAAGCTTAAATTCAAAATGCTGCCCCGAAGGAAACAGCAGGTCATTTTTTGCGTACATCTGTGCACTCGCCAAATGTAACTTAACCTCTTCCAACTCACTTGGATTAAATTCCAAGAGCTCGATTTTTGCCTTCAAGCGCTCACCCAAGTGACTTTCCACCTGAATTTCGCCTAGCCCCATCGCTGTAGCGCTTTGCGTAAATAACGCAAACAACACCGCACAACCAAGGCTATTTATTTTGTGAATGGAATGAATCATTTCCCCTAGGTACGACCCTTTAACGGCGAACATCTTTGTTCGCCAAAACAATCCCCTAATAATACAGTATGTTGCCAAATAACGTAGGGATAACCTTGGTCTCTACAGCGAGTTGCAAGCCTCATTTTTCAATTCGTGACATTTACAACTCCCGATGCTCCGCCATCTATGAACGTCAAATACGCTTTGTTAAAACGCCTGATTTTGCTACATTCGCCACTCGTTACCACCCACCCCACCATTCACATCATGTCTAACGCCGATCCTGTCGAACTCGAAAAATTCTCACAACTTGCGCATAAATGGTGGGACCCCCAAAGTGAATTCAGACCTCTTCACGAAATCAACCCATTACGCTTGGACTACATCAATCAAATCTCGCCTTTGGCCAATAAACAGGTGCTTGATGTTGGGTGTGGTGGAGGAATTTTAGCGGAAAGCATGGCGGCTATAGGCGCCGAAGTGATGGGGATTGACCTCGCTAATCGCTCTTTACAGGTTGCCCAATTGCATTTGCTGGAAAGTGGTCAACAGGTGGAATACCGCAATATCGCCGTGGAGGCTTTAGCCGAAGAGCGTCCCGCAAGCTTTGATGTGGTGACCTGCATGGAGATGCTTGAACACGTACCCGATCCCGCCGCCATCATCGCCGCCTGCGCCAAACTGGTGAAACCAAACGGGCATGTGTATTTTTCTACGCTCAACCGTAATCCCAAGTCCTACCTGTTCGCCATCATCGGCGCGGAATATGTACTGAACCTGTTGCCGCGCGGCACGCACGATTACGCCAAATTCATCAAGCCATCCGAACTCGCGCAATGGAGTCGCAATGCCGGGTTGAACGTCAACGACGTCACAGGCATGAGCTATAACCCACTGAATAAATCCTACTCACTCGGATGCGACACGAGCGTCAATTACGTGGTGGCATGTCGCCGTGATTGAAGCTGTCCTCTTTGATCTCGACGGCACATTTGCCGACACCGCGCCTGATTTAGGTGCGGCACTGAATCATGTTTTAGCACTGCGTGGCACACCGGCACTCCCTCTCGCCGCCATCCGCACGCAAGCGTCACACGGCTCACCGGGGCTGCTCAAATTAGGCTTGGGAATTGATGCGGACGCGCCCGAGTACAACGAGTTGCGTGACGCTTTTTTGAAGTATTACGAAACACATATCTGCCACCACACCAAACTCTTCGCGGGCATGGCGGCGCTTATCGCCGAATTGGATGAGCGTGATTTGCCGTGGGGTATTGTCACCAACAAACCACACCGCTACACCGTTCCGCTCATGGAAAAATTGGGCTACGCCAAACGCGCCGCTTGCCTAGTGAGTGGTGACACCTGCGAGTTCGCCAAGCCACACCCCATGCCCTTGCTGCACGCCGCCCACTTGATGGGTGTTAATCCCACGCGCTGCCTATATCTAGGTGATGATTTACGTGACATGCAAGCCGCCCAAGCCGCCAGCATGATTGGCATCATCGCCAGTTATGGCTACGTTGATGCCAGCTCCAATACGTGGCCTGCTGCGGGCAGCATTCAAACGCCATTCGCCCTGCTGCGCTACCTTTCTCTATAAACCACACCTACCGCTTTCTTGCCAAATCACACTAGGGTTCAGTGCTACAATCCGCGCCGCTGGTAACACACTATCGAACCGGGGGTGACATGGCTTCGACGTGGGCTACAAAGCAGTGTAGGGCATACCGAGGACCCGCAACCTCGTAAATCAGCTGGAAAACCAATAGTCGCAAACGACGAAAAGTACTCTCTAGCCGCTTAACCGGTTAGACCTCACACCCTGCTGTCCATGGAGGGGCTCAAGGCCGCAATGCCGCGATGAGTGAGGTCATCTACATGGAATCGTGTCGTGCAGGGTCACTTTGTACGAAGCTAAAACTAAGGTGACTCGTCCTGTAGCAGCCTGTCGGTTGGCGTTTGCGGGATAAAATCAAATAACTAGACTAAGTATGTAGAACTGCCTGTAGAGGGCTTGCGGACGGGGGTTCAATTCCCCCCACCTCCACCAATAATACCCCCAACGGGGTCCAACGCCGTCCTAGATACGGCGTTTTTCTTGGCACCTAGGCCTATTCATAGTCCAACAAAGTATTGCGCAATCCGACAACATCCGACCATAATGGGGGTATCAACGGGGGTATTTTAATAAATCGAACTAGGAGATTTTGTATGTCTGGGGGTATCGGCGGAAAACTGTCAGATAAGGCTTGCAAGGCATTCGTGTCTCAAAAAGCCCATGGGAAGAAGCTTCCAGATGGAGGCGGGCTGCATCTCTTTATAACTCCGGCAGGTGGTGCCACTTGGCGCATCAAATACAGAATCAACGGCAAGGAAAAACTTTACTCAATTGGCAGTTACCCAGCCGTTTCCTTGGCCGCCGCACGAGTTGAACTATCAGAGGTTAAAGCCCTACTTCGAGAGAATAAAGATCCGGTCACTCAGCGCCGCGTCAATCGCGCGGAAGCTAGCGCCGCTGGCGACGACACTTTTCAAGCTATCGCAGGGGAATGGCTGAAAATGAAACAAAAGGAATGGAGTGCAGGCCATTTCACTAAATCGACACGCGCTTTTGAGCGAGATATTTACCCCATCATCGGCAAGCTCCCCATTGCCAGCATCACCCCAGCCATCGTAGCAAAGACTGTTGAAGACATTAACAAGCGAGGTGTTCTTGAAACGGCCACCCGAATCCTCCAGCATCTGAATGGGGTATTTCGCTTCTCTCAAGCCAAAGGTTTATGTCGGGACAACCCTGCTCTCCCAGCTCGCGAGATACTTCCTCGAAAAAAGAATAGCGGACGAATGAATGCGCTGCTTGACTGGATGTCATTAGGCGATTTGTTGCGACGCGCTGACATGGCCAGAATTTCCCCATCCGTGCGCATGGCTCATCGTCTGATCGCATTCACGGCAATGCGAATCGGTAATGTTGTTGAGGCAGAGTGGAAAGAATTTCATCTAGATGAAGATCAGCCTGTTTGGATTATTCCGCGCGCCAAAATGAAAGTGACTTCCCGACCTATCGACCACCGCGTCCCGCTTTGTGAAGAGATTGCAATAGAGCTACGTGAGTGGAAAAACAAAATAGGTGGCAAGGGCTATGTATTCCCCTCTCCCACAGGAGGCAAACACATCGGATGCGAATCCATCGAGAAGGTGTACCGCATCACGCTGAAACTAAGCGGTAAGCATTCGCCTCACGGCTGGCGCAGCGCCTTCTCTACTCTAGCCCGCGATAACGGTACAGCTCGCGATGTAGTGGAACTTGCCCTAGATCATGCTCATGACAACGAAGTCGCACGGGCATACGACCGAGGCGAACGATTTGAGAAGCGCGTCAAGCTCCTCAAATGGTGGGGATCGCAACTTGCATCAGCTCAACGCGGGGCGATGATTATTCCGCTAAAAACAAAAGCGGCTTAACTCGAATTGAAAGGTTCGTTATGGTTTTTTACCGGAAATTTAACAAATTCTCCCCTTTATCTGGTGACGTTCCATCTCTTCCGCTTACATCTCTTCCTGCAATTGCAGACAGAGCTAGGGTAATGCTAAGAGAGTTCTCCGAAGAACAATTTGAGATGGCGGCAAAAAGAATATACCGTGAACTTGATGATCATTTTCACAAGCAAAAAGAAAATGCGATTTCACGTCTACTCAACGACACGAATGCTGGTGATGAATCGTTGGGTAGGTTTTTTGATTGGGATGAAGGCACTAGTGGAAATGGGCGCTGGCTTTTCAAAGCTGAAATGGAAGATAAGCTTTGTATCCCAACCGCCACGAACAGCAGTGAAGTTGACGCACTCAGAAACATAATTGACGACCGAGATTACATTGGCTGGAACGAAGCCACTTTGCCAAAGCCCCGGGAATTCCCAGAGGGCCGTGACTTTCAACTTTTTGCCGTTCTGGCTCTATGGCTGCTAGCGGATGCGCTGAACTTTCTGAACCAGAAGGCCGTTGACCTATCCATTGCTGGCGAACACGCATTGAAAGCGATGGACGCTGTTTGCTATGCCGAACACTTGTATGAATCTGCATGGCTTGTGTCATACACCAAAAATGTAAACGAAGAAGCGCAGGCGGAAGCACTGCTCAGACAAAGATTCGAGCATCAGGAATTGCTGCGGCATTCTGAAAAGATGCGCCTAGAGCAAATGCGCGAGGAAATGTCCAAAAAATCAGAGAAATTGAACCTGATTCGCCATGCGAAGAACCACGAGGCGAAACAATTAGTAATCGATGAATGGAAAAAACGTCCATCTGCATTTATTAGCGCAGAAAAAGCTGGCGGTCATTTCGCAGACTGGCTCGAAGCAAAGGGGTTCAAGAAGTATGAACCAAGGACGGTTACGACTTGGATCCGAAGCTACGCAAAGGAAGTAGGAATCCGCCTTAGATAGTCAGTCTCCGTTGGAGACCGCACGGCCTCCAGCGGCTCATGCACTGTCTCCGCCAGATACGCATTTCGCCATCGAAACAGCATAACTAAGATTCTCCCATCGGCCAGCAATGGCCTTACTTAGACGGGAGTAGTCCAAATGAATCACCTTCCTGAAACAGGCTTTCTTCGCCTCGCCCAAATCATCGGCAACCCAGCGGCAAAACCTCCCGTTCCCGCAGTGATCCCTGTAAGCAAATCGACATGGTGGGAGGGTGTCAAGTCAGGCCGCTATCCAAAACCAGTGCGGACTCTGGGGGTACGCATTACTGCGTGGCGGGTCGAAGATATACGTTCCTTGATTGATGCAGCTTAAGTGCATAGAGCTGCAAGATGAGCCAAAACCGAAGCGCACCAGCCTACCAAGAATACGCAGCAGCACTCTTGGCACAACTTCCATTCCGAACTATGTCACTACAAGCAAGAGGCCTGCTCTACACCATGCGTCTGGAATGCTGGGTAAATATTCGCCTTCCGCATGCCCCCTATGACTTGGCAAAAGTCCTAGGGGTACCACATGCTCAAATTATTGACTCTCTAGCCGCCGTAATGCCGTTTTTCCATGTTGTGGATGATTTCATTGTCAGCCCTGAACTGGAGAACTACCGAGCGTATTTGGCTGACCGCAAGGACAAACAAAGCAGGGGTGGAAAGATGGGTTCGGCCATCACAAACCGCAAACGCGACCACGCCACAATGCAAGATTCCAATAAAGTTCCAAGTATCACACCGAGAGACTCGCGACTTACTCGTCGGGTCGGTCGCGTCTCCTTAGTAAAGTCAAACACAGAAAAGCCAATTCCAAAACAGTCTTCAGGGACGAGGGGTGATCCGTTTGTTTCTGAGTATGAGGCCGCCGAAAGTTGTTCTGCGGATGCTTACGCCCAAGCCAGCGGGAGCAGACATGTCTTGGGAAGCAAAACCTGACCATGGCAAAGCCGTTCAAAAAATTGCCGGAGGCTGAAAAGCGAAAAATCCGCTATGAAATTCTCCTCTCACAAAAAGAGGCAGAGGAGATTCGTACTTTTGCTCGAATCAGAAATTTATCGGTAGCTGACTTCATGCGCCGGGCGTCGTTGGGGCGCAGAGCAGATGTCCGCTATGAAACAGAGATTGTCCTGTGTCTGCGCGAAATTGTTCAATCGATTCGTCAACTACATGCCACTTTTTCAGCAAAAGATATTCCACTCCCCATAGACCAATTGGGGACGCTAATTGATCAAGCTTTAGCCGCAATGTTGCGGATAAGTAAGTGAAATGCGGATCGGGTTATCAGATCAGTCTATTGATCGACTTCACAGAACATCACTAGCCATCCTAACTAAATAAGGAGAAATACCATGAGTTTTATGTCTGCTACCGAAATAGGAAAAAAACTGGGGCTTAGCTATCAAAAAGTCAACAAAGTGCTAGCTGAGAATGGTCTATACGATGGGACTTCTAGACGTCCCACGGCACATGCACTGGAAAATGGATTGGCTGAAATAAAATCAACAGAAAGCAGATTCACCGGAAAGACTGTTGAATTCAACGCGTGGGATTTTGGCAAGTTGGCAACGCTTTTCCCAAAACCAAAGAAACAAGTAAAGAAACAAGTAAAGACGATTCACCTTCGCACTTCAGAAGATGCGTATGACCAGATTTGCATCACTCTCTCCGACTTCGGCAACATGCTGAAAATTGATCCCGACATAAATACAAATGGCATAAGTGGGGAAGCTCATGATGCAGTGGTTCAGGCGTATTTTGGAGACCTGCATTACTGTAACGGGCTGCTGCTTCTCCATCATCACTTCAAACCACACGAAGCATTAAACGCACAGCTTGTCACTCTACGCGTTGCCGCCGAATTGCATAAAGCAGCAAAATGCATCAACCCTAAAAGAGCGAACTCCAATCTTCATGCGATTGAGATAACCACGCAGTGGCTGTGCGACATGGCCCAAAAACCATAGCGCACCTCACATGCTCCCCATTATTCTTGATAAACGTAAATCAGAAATCAGATCCTGTCGTGCCTTCAATAAACTCATCATTTATGTCGAAGGTGGTACCTCCAAGAATCAACTGCAGCCAATTACACAGAATCAAAAATTCAAAGACATTCTCAATTACACAACCCAACATCAAGCCAATGCGCGTGCCAAGGAAAAATGCATTGCCATCCGCACTCATGGAGTGACTGATATAACCGCAGCAACAATTGAGATGAACGCCGTGGCAGCAAGGAACACTCGATGCAAAGATCCTGCATTTCACTTTGTTCTGACTTGGCCTGAACACGAACACCCGAACTCAGATGCAATTTTCGACGCTGCCGAGCATGCAATCCAATCCCTAGGCTTAGATGATCATCAATATGTCTTGGCCATTCACGTAAACACTGACAACATTCATTGCCACGCCGCCGTCAATCGCATTCACCCCGACACTTATAAATCCAGAAATGTCGAGTGGGCGCATAGAACAATTCATTTGGCCGCGCGCCAAAGCGAGATCAAGCATGGGTGGATGCATGACAACGGTATTTACATCGCAAAGATCGACGGCCAGAACAAGAAATCCATTATTCTCAACCCGGATCACGATCACACAAACCATACGCCTCGTCGTGTTGAGAATAACAAGAGCGCACTACCTACTTGGCACGATCCGGACAGTCTGGATTCATGGCTCAATCTCAAGGTTGCCAAAGCCCTGAAACAGGCACTCCCCACCTTGTCGAGCTGGCAAGCGCTGCACACTTGGCTGGCTTACCAAGGCATCACCCTGACCGATACCGGAGGTGGAGGGATGCGGCTGCATGCCACATCGCAGGTGACCGGCGAGGTCTTCGATCTCCCTCTCAGCAAAGGGCTGAAAATCCTAAAGCGTGGTGAGCTGGAAAAACACTGGGGTAAATTCGACAAGGAACAACCAACCAGTGTTGAACTGAAAGCAGATAAGGCTGGTAGCCAAACAAGTTTCGCCCGCGACAATTCAAAGCGCGAGGAGCGCCGCGAACAACGTGCTGCTGCTCGTGCTGATCTGCGTCAGCGCTTTTCGCAATATCGGCGCTTTGTCCACGAAAGCGATGTTGACCACTTCAAGCGCTCAAAAGAAATACGCGCCGAGCGCAACCAATCACTCAAAAAGATTGAGGAGGAAGCCAAAGCCCTGCGATCGGGTTCTCTTCTTACGTGGCCGATTACCGTAAAAGGCAGTCTGCTCAGCATGGCCGCTATTCACCTTGATGTCTCTCGCCGCAGGCTAGAGGCTGAAGCCCTCTCCCAGACAAAGATGCAATCACTGCGCACCATACGTCTGCCGCCGTTAGTCTGGCGAGAGTGGCTGTACGAACAGGCTAATCTCGGGGATCAGGCTGCCTTGTCAGCCTTGCGCGGCATTGTCTATCAGGCGCAGCGCGATGCTAAGCATGGAAGCAACAATGCTTTGGTGCCCGTCGAAGCAGAAGCCAACACCCACGAGTCTCGTGAACTGCAATTCCACAAGGCAATGGCCCGTTTGCTTGAAGGAGAACGAAAAGAAGTTGCTATCCGGCCAGCGCGAAGCGATGCCATGCGCCCATATGAGGCTGACGCTCTCCTCATCAAACACATTGGCATAAAGTGGTACGTCACGGGGAACGGCAACGTCGCATATAGCGATCAGAATGGCGGGCACCTGTTCACCGACCGGGGAAATCGTGTGACTTTTGACCGAGTCTTCGTAAGCGATGATGACATCCGCCTGGCTCTCATTCATGCACAGCAGAAATTCGGCAACGAACTTACCCTGACGGGCGACGATCCTGTTTTTAACGTAAGAATGGCCTGCCTAGCTGATGACATGGGGATGAGCATATTGAACCCGAACATGCAGCAGGTAATAGCGAATCACCGTAGCGAGCGAGTGATGAAAACCACTCCGCCTGCACCAACTGAACCAACCCCATCGGAAGAGGTTGTCGTTCCATCTAACTATCCAGCGCAGGGGGAAGGTTTGCGGCAAGAGTCCGAGCTAGCCAATCAACTCGACTTGCCTGCTAGTCAAGAGCGCCTGTGCGCCATGGTGCTAGCGATTGACCCGCGTGCGGAATTTGTAATCCCGGACATATCCCTTTGTCACACGATCTACAGCGGCCCGGTTGTCGCTACATATACAGCAGAGGACCCAGCCCTAGGCTTCGCCCAGCACCTTGGCCGAAGTGTATATGCGCTACACCCAACCAATGCACCAGAGCATCCCAAGAATACCAGCCTCGAAATCCAGTATCGTGAAGGCTTGCCCATCGTCACGATCCCAATTCTCAATATCGGAAAAAATGGAAAGGGAATTTAAGCCACATCTTGAGCAATTGACTCATTAAAATCCAATTGATCTGACTTCGTTTTTATGTGGAATAACCAACTTCGCCACATCAACTTTCGTACTGATCGCTCTTCCAAATCCTTCTCGCACCAAGTCTGTAGTTTTTCTAAGATCCAAATCCACGCGCTCAGCTAATTCAAGGCACGCACTCAGATCAAATTCAATTCCATGACGTTTTGTTTTCTTCTGCCATTGAGATATTTCGCGCTTAATGATGCGCAAACGCTGCGATGGTTCAGGTCGCGGAACATCAAACACATTTACGCGCGATAAAAGTGGCAGCGGCACAGATTCAATCGTGTTTGCGGTCAAAATGAATATCATGCGGCTGCAATCAAATTCCATTCCAAAAAATATGTCCCTAAAGCATTTGGCGGACCTTGTCTCGAGCAAATCTAGCAGCGTGGGTAAGATTGGTGAGCTCGAGCTATTTCCTATTTTATCTACCTCATCAATAACGAGAACAGGGGATGAGGACTCACCTTGCGCTAACAAATTAATCAACGCCCCATACTTCGCGGTTGCCCAGGTTGAGTCACTTCCATTTACTTGGAAGCCTGCTTGTGTACCACCAGCGCTTATCTTTTCCATTCCGACACCCAATGCGCCAGCAAGCTCAGATGCTAGGTAGGTCTTTCCAATCCCTGGATCACCCAGCAATAATATTGGTGTGACGTGAAAATCGATTGAGGGCATTGAGCTCGAAAGGGTGAGATCAAGTTGGAGTCGAGACAACGGCGCCGCAAGATTCTCAAAATTGGCTTTTGCTCTTTCCAACTTAGTGCAGGCTGCCTTTGTATTTGGAACCACACGGTAACCATCATTAAGGAGTGCATGTTCAAGAACATGCTCCCCCCCTGCTCTCTTATCACGAGGCAGCTCCATCAACTGTTCAATAGCCAATTTAACTTGCACGGGATCAAAAATCTGAATACTGCGTCGCGTCCTGTTCTTCTTTGGGGTTCCTTTTACCGGAAACTCTTGCGCAGAGTTCAGTGCCGTTTTCCAATGCTCGTAACACTTATTAACCAATTGCTGTGCCCGTGCATTGTGAAGATGACTTGTCTTTTCCCAAAATCCATCAAGCCATCGCCTTGTTGTAAGGTACACGGGAATAGATGCGTATTCTCTTCCCAAGTATGAAAACATTTGTGTCGTAGATTCCCAGCTCGGACTTACCGGATAATTTAGAACATCGAATAGCGTAGCCCCCTTTTTATCATGGACCAAGCAAAGAGAAACCGCGACAAATAAGTCATTTGAAAACGCGAATGTCACTCTATCCAAAGTGCCGCGTGCGCCGTCTAAAATATTCGCTAACGCAAATGCATCCCCTAACTCGTACTCGGTCTCTTTGCGGATGAGGGGCCCCAACTCTCGGATAAGAATATTGACATTGCAGCTCATTTCTAAACTCCTGTTTTGTGATTTCTAATTCAATCTAACATCAGGGGTAAGTCTAAGCAACTTTTGTCAATTTAATCAAAGTGTTAATAAGGTGTTAATTAACACCTTATTAACACTTTGATGGGACATATAACTGGGTAAAAATCAATGACGAGGCTATCTAAATCTTACTAACTTATTGAAAGTATTTAGCTTCCATTCAAATCCAGCCTTACCGCTAATCTGTTGTAAATTTGTTGCAAAACATCTTCAAATCCATCGCAAATCTATCTACATACCTAGGTAATTCTGTTGGGCAGGATGCTGGATATACGGGTGTCACCGTAATCCAGAATTTCGACCGCTAGCGCTGTCGACTCAGGGCTGCGCCCCGAGACCCTGTTATCCGAACATTCATATCTTTCAAAAATTAATCTCGTGAATCCAGAAACCCATCTGCGACTGGTCTTACAGGCGAAGGAGTTGTTGACCTCATGTGATTACATGCAGAAGTTCAGACTTGACCTGACAGAACTTGTCCGATGATCGGCCAAAGCAGTCGGTCAGGGTTGTCTTGATTAACTTCTGCTTCCGCCACATATCTGCCTGTCGCCTTGCTGCAAAGCGCAATTTTCGGCCATGCTTTTGCATGCCTCAACGATCAGTTTAGGCTGACTCAGATCATCTAATATCGAATAATGTTGAAACCCTCTTCCTGCTGAGGGGCCACGAAGTAACTCGTGATTAAGTCAAATTCGGTATCAGCCACTACAAAAGCATGAGCGCCAGACGTGTTTCTCGCACGTAAACGTGTCAAGCAATCGCCGTCCGATACATCAAGAAAATGTAGCACATGCTCCGATTCGACTCTGTCGATTAGAGACCTCGTCCATTTTCGGTTTGCGATGGTGTTGGCTGGAAAATCCAATACCACAGACACACCTATCCGAAGCAAATCGGTCACATGTGGCCCGATCGCGCCACGTAAATTCGAAGCACACCGAACATAGTCCGCCACAGTCTTGATGTCGCCTGGATAAAGATGTGCAAGCCAAGTGTCTTCGCTGAGGATCACCGTGTCCGGAGTCTTGGCCAGTTCCCTTGCTAATGTCGATTTGCCAGAGGCGATTTTTCCGCAGAGAAGATGCAGTGTCGGTAGTGGCTTCGACATTTCACATTGCCCCCAGTAAGTCAGTGCCATATGAATTATCGATAACGCAAAGCCACTTGCCGACAGGCTCTTCACGGAATACATAGGTGGCGCGCCGTGATATGCAACTCGCCACACCGGCATTGTCAGACGTTTCCAGAACGGTTTCCATGATCACTAGCGCCGTATTCCCGCTCTGAATGACATGCATCTCACCTTGTTTGACCACAAGACTATGATTGAAATATTCGGCAATTGCGACAAACGCCTTATAGATTTGTTCTTTGCCTGTCGCGACCAAGTCAGGCTTGATGACAAGCGTTGCATCGTCCGCATAAAACTCCATCAGAGCATCGAAGTCCTCTTCAGTGATTGCTTTGTCAGCAGCTTCGATGACTTGTTTAAGTGGGTGGCATGCCATGTTGATCTCCTTGGTTAAAGTAATGTGCCAAGAGACAGGCAATAAAAAACCCGCCTCAAGGCGGGTTGCAGTAGAAAGTAAACGTGCTAACCCACCATTGGTGAAATGGTGGTAATAATCGTCCGCAGGGCTGAGAACGCGTTTTTCATGACGAGATGCTAACAGAGGCCATAGTACCAATCAAGCGATCATGCGGCTGCGCTTGCAACTGTAGGAATACGACAGCCCGCTCCACCTAATTGGCTGCTTCTGGCACGTAGCAGAAGCGTGCGAGGTATTCATCGACCGGCTGCTACGGCCGAGAAACTGCCTGTCTCCAACTCGACCAAAGCGGTCGCCGGGACATCCAAATGATTTAGTCCGCTCCCGCCACATCAGAGTCGTTCAGATTTTCCGATCACGGTCGGTCAACGCAAAAATGACCGGCAGACCGTAGGTGGGCGAATATCCGCAGATAGAACGTCCGCGTCGAATGGCCAGTCATCCGGCATTCAGAACTCCTCTTTCAGCAATACCACACCAAATTTCAAGAATGTGTTGCAAATCGCCGCTCGGCTCTACGTGCACTTCGGGCCATATCTCGATCATTTTCTCAATCGCCTTAGCAAGGAAAGCCATCGAGTACTGCAACGGTAAGGCCGATAGCTGGAGCGCTTCCGGCTCGCCTGCTCGAAACTCCATCAATTGGTGCAGCGAGAATGGAAACGTATGCACGTATTGCGATAAGAACATTGTCGCCGTGGTGTGATAGTCGTGATCAATTCCGTTTTCAACATTCAAGTCACGCTGACTGAGATGAAACGCCGGTGAGTCCCCTTTGTTTATCTTCTGTTGCAAGTCTCGTGAGATTGAGGGGTAGAAGGGATGCACCACAATTGAGCTGACCAGTTCGACGGCGCATACACGGATTTCAGCAACCTTCGGATTTGTCGATCGCACTCTCTCAAGCATCTGAAGTCGTCTCTGCTGATCATGCAACTTCCAGAGAAGAACTCGAAACTCGCGCTCGTTCTCAGTGATTGATCGAGTTCCAATGTACGCCAATGCGTCGAACGCCTCAATCAGCGAACGAGCAACTGCGGCCGCAGAAGGCATATCCCACAGCTCGTTTCTCTCAGAAAGAGATGGGGACAGTTTTCTCAGACTGATGCCGTGGCATAGAAGTTTAGTGTAAATGGCATCTGCGTAAGAGACATCTCTGCTTGGAATCTTGCGGCCCGTGAGTCGTTCAGAAACGGTTCTCCCGTAGGCCAACATTTCATCGAACTCGTGAAGAACATTCTGATAGCGCTTTGGACTCATAATCTCCGATCGGCCTGAAGGCAAATAGCGAGGAGCGTAAACCACTGAATGGTTAACGTGCGCTACTCGGGCTATGGTTTGGTAAAACCTATGCCAAGTTTTCCGTAGATCTCCACCATTAGACAGGCTATGCCCATCGTATAAAGGATTAATGGAATGCCATCTGTTTCATGAGGAGTGTTGTCGGAAAACCACTCAACCAAATCTAGACTGCAATCGTCCAGAAGTACTTCAATCGATATCATCATATTGTCGTACTTCAACAATAATGGCTTATTAGACTCAAGAGGGAAGACCGTGTACTCAAGTTTTGCTCTCTCGGATTTTAGATCCGATAAGACTGCCTTTAGTATAGGTTCAATGTTTTTAAATTCAGAACGGTACTTGTATAGCCAGCCATCTTTTTTCCACGCTTCCCCCCAAATTTCTAGCCAACGCTTTTTTTCAATTCGCCGGTTGAGTTGATGGCAAGCCCACCGAAATGCTGGTGCTTCTGATATGTAGCTATATTTCGTTGTTGAGCCAAACACTCCCTCGAAATCACGATATGCGCCATCTGCACGCTTTAGTAATTCTTTATATTCAGCATCATTCAGGTTATTGATGCCATCCCTAACGATTTCATACATTGATCGAGCAGCGTATGTGAGTTTGTTTCCTTGCATCATTCCGTGGCGGCTCAACATTTCACTGGCATCACTGAGGACGTGGCGAAGCGGCCTTGGATTGACACCGCCTGCATCTCGATTGTCTAGCTTCTCTATTTGGCTTGGCCATTTTTGCCAAACACTGAAAGCAAGCTCAGAGAGTGCTTTTAATCTTTCTTCTAATTTCACCTCCGCTTCTGTAAGCGCTATTGCCGCGTCTCTATGGTGGACGGCTAATGCACTTTGCTTCGCATCATTTTTTGCTTCTCTGCTGATCTGCAAAGATTTGAAGGCGGCGTAAGCTGCAGCAACTGTAGCTATTGCAGACATTATTGAGGGAATAAAATCGTACAAATTCATCGCATCCCTTTCACATCCAAGTTATTTAAGCGAATTAAGAGCTAGTCTCGAAATACTTTTCGACAGCAACAAGGAACTCAAGGGTGTCGCATCGTATTTATCTTTAAACGGATTTTACCCGCACGCTATCCCGCTTTTGCGGCGGGGTCCATATGTTGAAATTAAAGCATGAAATTAGAGGAGCCTGGATCGGAATATTATCTAGCATCCGTTAGCAGGATTCATATGGCTCTTATGGATTAGCAAACGACGGTCGATCACCATCAAGCTATTAATTTTGAACGTCTGCTGTTAGGAGTGAAGCGGAAAAACCTTCAGAAAATTCAATATGCCTTCTCAGAAATTCCCCTGCGTCTCTGAATTTCTATTTCACGGCGTTATGTCTCACAAGGCGCTTGCTCACAGCAGTGTTGTGAGAGGCGTAAGCGAATAAACAGTAACCACAGGCCAGCAGTTTTTGACAAACGCCTCTGTCAATAAGAGGCCATCAATATGGGGTTCCATCCTTACGGGAAAATACAAAGGCACCACCAATGAAACGGGCACTCAGATCATCGTACGGATAAGTCACCTCGTCGTTATCGGTCCGATCACCTATCTCCAGATACACCACATCTTCTGGGGTTTCATTAATCAGTGAATGCGCATTGCCTGTTCCCGCCTTAAAGCCAGCGCACATACCTGGCGACAAAACCCGTTTTCCCTCATCCGTATGTAAGGTCGGATGTCCCTGAAGGACGTATAAGAACTCATCCTGCTTCGAGTGGGAATGGAGCAAAGACGAAGATGATGCTGGAGGAAGTCGGGTCAAATTGACGCCGAAGTTTGTCAAGCCGAACAGATCTCCAAGTGGACGTTTCTCGCGACCCTTAACCCTCGCGGCTAGCATTGGGGGTGAGACTAATGGCTTTGGACGTAGAGGTGCCTCGTTTGCGTAAATGGAAGTCAGATTATTCTTTGTCATATGATTAGTCATGCCTCAAATCTCCTATGTTGGCTGTCCAGTAACTCGGTACCTAGCAAGAAAACTTTTTAAAAAGCACAATCGCATTGTGCCCACCAAATCCGAATGTATTACTCATAGCAATGTCTACTTTTCGTTTCACAGCTTTTCCAAGCGTTAGGTTAAAACCTTCAGGTACACCAGGATCAAGTTGGCTGACGTTAATCGTGGGGGGAACAAGATCGTTTTGAAGAGCATTAACGCAAGCAATTCCCTCCACAGCACCGGCAGCACCTAATAAGTGTCCTGTCATGGATTTCGTGGCACTGATGTTCATTTTCTGAACGTGAACACCGAACACGGATTGAATTGCTTTTAGCTCATTCAAATCGCCGTCAGGCGTTGAAGTCGCGTGAGTATTTATGTAGTCAACCTCGTCGCAACGTATGCCGGCATCTTTCAGCGCACGGTTTAAGGCGAGGCGCACACCTAATCCGTCAGGATGGGTAGCTGTTAAATGATATGCATCAGCGGACATTCCAGCACCAATGATTTCGGCATAGATTTTCGCGCCACGCAGTTGTGCGTGTTCCAGCGATTCAAGAACGAACGCACCTGCACCTTCGCCCATCACAAAACCATCTCGATTCGCATCGTAGGGGCGTGATGCTGATTGTGAGTCATCGTTCCGCGTTGACAATGCTTTCATGGCGTTGAAGCCGCCGATGCCCCCCATTGTGATAGAGGCTTCTGAGCCTCCAGCGATCATTACATCCGCCTTCCCCCATCGGATGTAATTGAATGCGTCCATGATGACGGTGTTTGAGGTCGCACAGGCTGATACAGCAGTGTAATTTATCCCTCGAAATCCATAACGAATCGCCAGTAAGCCAGAAGTAGCGTCTATCAGTGTTTTGGGAATAAAGAACGGATTGAAACGCGGCGAGCCATCGCCTTTTCCGAACTCAATCATTTGTTCTTCGAAGGTGTTCATCCCCCCAATACCGGATCCCCAGATGATGCCGACTTCATTTCGATCTACTTCACTAGCTAGTAGGTTGGATGATTTCAGCGCTTCATCAACAGCAGCAATCGCGTAATGTGTTACAGGATCTGTCTTCCGTGCTTCTTTGCGATCAAGGTATTTGTCTACTTCAAAACCTTTCACCTCGCACGCAAAGCGTGTCTTGAACTTTGTGGCGTCAAAGTGTGTGATTTGACTAGCACCGCTTTGTCCCGCTGTAAGATTTTTCCAAAATGTCTCAACATTATTTCCGAGAGGGGTGATGGCCCCCATGCCTGTAATAACAACACGCCGCATTATTTTCCCCTTACTTTAGAACTGGAACGCTTAGTTGATTTTTTTGAAGGACAGATATCTTTGACGAGCTGACCGGAAATACTTTGAAACTCCTTCTTTCCGAGGATGCGAGCCATATGCAGCGAAGCAGCTAAATTGGTTGCAATTAACAATGCTCTGGTACGCGGCAATCCATCAAAAGTGAAATCACCACATTGCCTCCCTTCGTCCAACAAGTCAGTAAGCCAAGCAATAATATCGAGGACAAACAACCTCACTGCGCCACGTGTATCTTCGCTCAAGGAATAGAAGTCGGCCCCTGCTGCCCCCATAAGACAGATTTTCCCTGTGTCAGCATTTTCAGCAAATATGCGGACGAAACTTTTAAGCCTTATCTGAAGGTCGGCTTCAAGTAAAACTCTTTCTGAAAACGCATGAAAAGCTTCGCGCGAGCGGTTGACGATAGAAAGAGCCAGAGCATCTTTCGTGGGGAAATGATAATGAACCGCAGCCGGCCTGACCTTAAGTGCATCAGCAAGATGGTAATAGCTAAAAGCATTAAACCCATGCATTCGCATTAGGTCATCGCCAAGACTTAGGATTTCATCATGTGTGCTCATGGCGCCAATATACTTACTACTTAGTAAGTAGTCAATTCAAAATTGGCGGCAGCACTATGAAAATTCTATGGACGCTGTGAACCTAGACCAGAAGTAGCCGAGGCTAAAATGATTGGCAATGCGGAGGCAATTCATCCATCTTCACTTCGACTATTGTTTTGATAGTAAGTGGTATGCCATTCCGAAGCGAATTAACTCCAATAACTGAGCGAACGTGCTCCCCCGATGAGCCAAATATCTGCACTAGGAGGTCGGAGGCTCCATCAAGAACCTTTGCATGCTCTTCGAATTCAGGGGTGGAA
Organism: Sideroxydans sp.; assembly: GCA_013140695.1. Classification (GTDB taxonomy): domain Bacteria; phylum Pseudomonadota; class Gammaproteobacteria; order Burkholderiales; family Gallionellaceae; genus Sideroxyarcus. Next base: position 35,130 of record JABFSI010000112.1, read on the forward strand.
TTTATGGAACCATTGAGTTCGATGAATCGAACAATCCTATCGAGCGAACCAAGCTGATGTCTCAAGGTGGCAAGCAAATCAATACACGCAGACCGCGCAAGATTGTATCCATCAACTGTTGAATAATCGCGTCCTAGACGCCCCTTAGCAGCCCTACCATTAACTGGAAGAGGCCCCCTTCCAGATGTATACAGAAGATTCCCAGATTGGATGGCTGATACATAGTTACCAGCAGGAGCTGTGGCAACTGGAAGCTTAATACCAAGCTTAATAATCTGTTGTTCTGCGCTCATTAAGACACTCCACATCATTAGGTGTTATCTACCGATGCTCGTAATGCTGACTCAGAAATAGCCCTATTTACTTGGCGAATGAATCGCCAGTGAATAATCCAAAGAGGGAATGCTATAAATCCAGCAATCGCTCCAAATCCATTGGGCAGTAATGAAAAGATCTGAGCTGTACACCAACCAATTCCAGATACCATCCCAAAGCTTTTGAACGAATAAAGAGCCGCATTTGTTTTTGCTTCGCGCTCAAGAGACCTCGCCACGTTAGCGATGATGAAAAAATCTTCCACAAAGTTGTATGGAATTAAAAACATCAGCCAAACACTACGCGGTGCTGCCATTCGAGCAGACGGATGAACCAACGTGAGCGACCTATTAAGATCACGACAATAGAGGAAGACTAAAGACAAAAATGCGGACGAAAGAGCGACTGCACCGAATACTCCAAGCATCACAATCTCATTGAAAATGCCCCCTGCGGCGGTTGGATGTAGAAAGGGATAGGCGAGAGCAAAACCAACTGGAATGGTGAGCGCAATCTTGAATAGAATTAGTGTGGCACTTCTATTCATGTCTAAAGCTTTAAAGAATGCCGCGCTCTATCTCTTTAAGATAGATGAACTCTGGGGCTTTTACACCTGCTTCCAGCCGGAGCTGGACTAACTCAGAAGACTCAAAGAAACGTCGCGCTTCTTCCAATGAAGACCACTCAGAGAAGTGGACGATATTGTGCGCATCATCATCGTAGCGCAGTAATTGATAGCTAATTTCACCCGCTTTTTTTCTGATGCTCGCAGCTTGATCAAAGATGACTTTCCATAGCGGATAGTCCTCAACTTCGTGAATAATCAATACATGTTGCATATAGCCTCCTCCATTATTTTCGTTGATATAGGAACTTGCATTAGGAGCCCATGTTTTGTGGTCGCGGCATTCTTCTGAATCCACCTGCCATTCGATTCCAGAAATTAGCTAATGAGATTGAAAGGCTGAGCTCTACGATTTCTTGGTCTGAAAAATGGCCCTTCAACGCAATAAATTCCTTATCTGAAGCATGCGAAGTTGATATGTTCGTCATTGATTCAGCCCATGCTAAAGCTGCTTTTTCACGAACATCGAAATATGGCGCCTCGCCCCAGACAGGCAGCATGTCAAGACGTTGTTGTGACTCTCCCAAGTTTCTTACTTCTTTAAGATGGAGATCGGTGCAATATACACAGCCATTAATTTGGGAGACACGGATTTCAATCAACGCACGGAGCCTTGCATCAATTGAAAATTGTGTTTGCGCTTGAGTTAGTTTGCGCATATCGGTGACAAATTCAGGTGCATGTTGAAAATAGTCGATTCGTAACATTTAGGTACTAAACCTTTCTACGTGAGTTCAAATGTAAAGTTTTACTTCTAAATTGATGAACGCGAGACTGGGACAGGTCAAAAGTTAATGGTTCCTATACTTTTGCTACCCCAATACCTCCCACAACAATTTCGTTGCCAACAAGATCAGCATCACCGCAAATAGTTTCCGCAGCAATTCCACCTTCATGTAATGAGCTGCTCTTGCTCCGAGCGGTGCAGTGATCATGCTGGCTAGAGCAACCCCGAACAGAGCTGGTAGATACACGTAGCCCAGATGGAAATCTGGGAGGCCGTCGATATGTGAACCGACAGCGATGTAGCCTAATGTGCCGCCGACAGCAATGGGGAAACCGATAGCAGAGGCAGTTCCAATGGCGTTGCGGGTTGGTACGTTGCACCAGATCAGGAAGGGTACGACGATGGCACCGCCGCCGATGGAAACGAGGCTGCTGATCCAGCCAGTGAGTGTGCCGGTGAGCGTCATGCCTGCTGTGCTGGGCAACTGGCGTGACGGGTGTGGGGCTTTGCCGAAAAGTATCTGCGCGGCGATGAAGAAGGTGAACAGCGCAAAGAAAATGCCGAGTCCTTTGTTCGGAATGATAGAAGAAGTCAATGCGCCGAGGGCGGTACCAAACAAGATGCCAGGAGTGATGCTGCGCACGACCTGCCAGTTCACCGCGCCGTGCTGGTGATGCTTGCGCATACTAGAGAGTGAGGTAAAGATTATGGTCGCCATAGAGGTGCCGAGGGCTAGGTGCAAAGTGTGCTCAGACGAAAAATACTGAGCGTCGAACAGCAGAAGAAGAACGGGCACCAACACCAATCCGCCGCCGACACCGAAGAGCCCTGCGAGGAAGCCGGTGATGGTTCCTAATACAAAATATGCTGCGTACCACTCCATCAGATCACCTCAAATTCCTGACATTTTGGTGCCGTCCGTATTCACGGAAAACATCATCACTATGTAGCGAACAGAATGCATTTCTCTCACTCTCCCCAATCGAATTGGCGGTAAAGGCTCTTTCGTTCGGCTTTAATATGGCGAACCGTCCTTGTGGGCAAACTGCCATTGCTGATTAATGAACTGTGCTTGTAAATCATCGTCGGGATATTGAACTGAGTCACCAGCACTACGATCACCTACTTCGAGATAATAAACTTCCTCATTGGAGCGATTAATGAGTTGGTGAGCATTTCCAGTACCCGCCTTGAATCCCGCACACATTCCTGGAAATAGTGGCGTCTCCCCATCATCCGAAATGAGTATTGGGCTACCTTGCAATATGTAGATAAACTCATCCTGTTTTGAGTGAGCGTGCCTTAGCGCAGAACCCGCTGCGGGTGCAAGTTTTGTCAGATTGACGCCAAAGTTTGAAAGTCCAAAGAGATCACCTAATGCACGTTTCTCTCGTCCAACCATTCGTGAAGCGAATGGTTGCGGATAGATCGAAGGTGTTGTGCGAGGAGAAACTTCTTTTGCCATGGCTGCTGCCGGTATATCAGGTTTGTTCATAAGGATCCTTGGATGCATTTATGTGAAGGTTGGGCGCGGAATGCGTCGACTGCTTTTCAAGCATCTCAGTTTTAAGATCGAGCAGCTTGGGAGTTCCGATACCCGCTGAAATAGGGTAACCACTAATCACCCCAGTTCTGCGATAGCCGCGCCTTAAGTAAAATTCAATTAGTTCATGTCGTGCCGACAAAACCGTCATAACAAAATTCTCGGAGTGATACTGTTTTTGGGCGAATTGTTCTGCGAATTCCAGTAATTGTTTACCTATTCCCTGCCATTGAAATTTCGGATGCACCGCGAAAAGACCTAAGTGACAGTCTCTCCCCTCCTTTTCAAGATGAATGCACCCCACAAGAGAATTGTTTCGAAAACCGATGATAATGGTCGAGTCAGATTTCGATATTAGTTCAGACAGAAAATCAAAGTTTGTTCTGCAACCATCAACCAGATCAGATTCATGGGTCCAAGTTGAGGAGCCAGATTCTGGTCGATATGCCAGATTAACCATGGAAGCTATTTGAGCTAAATCTGCAGTGCAGGCAACTTGAAATCTATCGATGTTAATCATAAGAATGCTGTGGCCGGTTTAGTAAATGAGTATTTCTTGATCAGTTCATGTCACAGAACAGATTCGATCAGTCGCAAAATTTCCCCACATCCCAAATAAACATATAGAGCTCAATAGCCATGCGGAAAAACGGTAAGTCACACGATTACTGGTGACCTGAATCAGGCTGTGAAGTGTTCGAAGTAAAACAAATATCCATGCGGCCACCACATACCCAAGCGTTGTCTCATGGGTTACTTCAAGAGCAAGACATAGGATGTAAAACAGTACCGGCAATTCGAAAAGATTCGAGAAATTATCGGATGCTTGGCTGTTCTTTAATAGGCTACTAACTCCGCGTGATGTCGCAAGCGATTGCGGTGAGATTCTGTTCACTCGCATTTCTTGGATGCGTTTGTAGACAGTCATAGCCCAGATAAGTGAGGTAAGACTTACCAAGGCAATACAAGGAAGAAATATGTCATTAAACATAAGTTATCTGCCCGATGCTTGTTTGCCGCGCAATGTCATGACTGAACTAATTGCGATTGCAGCAATTTTTCCATCATCGCGGATGATTTCGCACATGTAATGGCTAACGGTATTTCCGCTTTGAACAGGCTTGGCAACTGCGCGTAAAGTAGACTTCCATACGGGCCTAAAAAAATTCACTTTCAGGTCAATGCTCGCAAAGGATTCTCCCTCGTTCATCAGTGTGGAATGAGCCGTGCCAATAGCTGCGTCAGCTAGTTCTGACATCAGGCCACCGTGGACGGTACCCTGCTGATTTCCATGAATGTCAGAGTCAGCATCAATCTCTACAGTGGCAGTGCCCTTGCCGATTTCCACTATTCTGATACCCAAAGTCTGTGAAATTCGAGTCGGGTACGCCATGTGAGTGACATCACTCTCATCTAAGGAATTTGCAATTTGCTTTTCCAAAAATTGCAGCACGGGCAACTTGGTGATTTCAATATTCATGCTTCCTCCAGTTGGATGTATCAGTATGTTTACGATTTGAATTTACCAGCTAGGGGGAAATAGCTATAATTAATTTAACTTATCCAGCGAATAGGTATTGTCTATTATGAAAATTCAGCATCTAAGATTTTTAACCGCAGTTGTCGACTACGGGGGAGTAATCAAAGCGTCGGAAAGGCTTCATTTGTCTCAGCCTACAATTACGATTGGCCTTAAAGCTCTTGAGCAGAATCTGGGGAAGCCGATTTTCGATAGATCTGAGAAAACCAATAGACCTTTGAAACTTACTCCAGATGGACGACGGTTTTACCAACATGCGATCGAAATTCTCCGCCAGTGCGATATCGCGCGGGCAAACTTTATTGAGGCAGCAACTGAGAAAAATCAGATGCGAATTGGCATTATCGATACGCTCCCTCAAACGGTGATTAACAATGTGATTAGAGAGGTAAGACAAAAACTTCCTGATGTTGAGATTGAAATTTGGGAAGGCTCGCCAGAACAAATATCGAAATGGTTAACTCAAAATAAAATTGATTTTGCATGGACAAATGTTAACGACCTCACTCCCAATGTGATAACTCTTTGGCGCGAACCCATTGTTGCAGTGATGCCCCCCAATCATGTTGTAAGCAATAGTCACGCTGATTCGATAGCACTTAGAGATCTAGAAAAAATCCCGTTCATTTTTCGATCCAGGTGCGAACTGGACGCTGTAGGGCGTGCGGAACTTAAAACTGCTGGAATCAGACTGAAGGTGAAAGTACGGGCAGAACGAGAAGATTTTGCATTCCAGCTGGTTCGTGATGGGGAAGGATTTACATTCGCACCCAGAAGTTTGGTTCCTGATGACTTGGCATTCATCAGGGTGTTAGATTTTACTGTGCGTAGAGTCATAGGGCTGCAATGGCAGGAGAGTTCGGACTCTTTTCTTAAAGGGGTCTTGGTTGAAGCCGCAGAAAAATCTTCAAAGCAGTTTCAGTAAATCCAGCGTGGTTAGAGAAAGTATGTAGCTTCGTTTTCACCCTTACCAAAAGGTGAAAACGTCCATCAAGCAGCAATCCTGCCTCCCCCAACTTTTCTCATGTACCCAACGATATTCTGGATAACGATATTCTGGATAACGCAGCAGAAGATCGAATGCTAAAGGGCTACCTAGAATAAGTTGCTGTAAGTTGTGCTTTCGCCAAGCTATTGCTGTTCAGCATATACCCAATTAATGCAGCACTTGCATCCTCAGGAACGCCGAGCTTTGCAACCTTTAGCGCATACAAAGTAAATATATAGCGATGTGGTGTATCTCCGGGAGGGGGGCAAGCGCCCCCAAATCTATTTTCACCAAAATCGTTACGCCCTTGTTTTGCTCCAGGAGGAAGTGGCGTCTTTATAGCGATACCAGAAGGCAAATGGGAAGTTGAAGAGGAAATGTCAAAAATAATCCAATGCCACCATCCGCTACCAGTGGGTGCATCAGGATCATGCACGGTTACTGCAAAACTGAGCGTCCCAGCAGGAACATCTTTCCAAATCAATGTTGGAGAGAAATTGTCTCCACTACAGCCGAAACCTTTGTATATTTGAGCGGTATTTAGCGTACGCCCCGTCGCGATATCTGGGCTAGAGAGATCGAGTGCGTATGCGTTACTGGTGAATAGTAATGCAGCTGTGAGAAAAGCTATGATGCGAATCATGAATAACTCCTAAATGCGTTTGCAATGTAGGAAGTTTAGACATGAAGCAATATTTCATTTGCTCAAAATATATTGTCAATCGCTCAACTTGAAATTAGCCACTTCTGCAGGATCAACTCCAAAGCGTTTCGAAAAACTGAGACAAAAAGCGGGAACTGAGAAATAGCCATGTTCAGCAGCCACCACTTTTATTGGCTTGGTAGATGTCTGCAAATGCATTAGTGCAGAATGCAGGCGAGCATCCTGTATGAGTTCGCGCAACGAAGTGCCCTCAGAGACTAAACGCCTTCTAAGAGTTGCACCGCTCAAATGAAACAAGTCTTCAAAATATGCGGAAGACCACTCGCGCGCTGGACTTGCTGATACGGCCATCCGGACTCGTGAGGAATAACTTGGGTCAAGTGATCTCAGGAATTGGCCGTGTCCAGCACGAAACAACTCCAGCAATATTCCTAATAGTCGATAATTTCTTACTGCAGCATCCAAAACGTTTTCATCAGAAATGTAGCTCAGTATTGCACTATTTATGCAGGACAAATCCCCAACACTGACAACATCTTGATGTTGTTCCAAAGGTGTGAGATATGTTCCGGAAACTAGGTTGCGAGCAATATTCACGACTTCCCATGGAATTGGAATTACCAAAGCTCTGTAAGGCGCATCACTATCTGGAAAGTTTTCACTATTAGCTTGAAGCGCTGCATGCGACATTAAAAATTGTCCTGGTTTGCACTCCCAATACTTCGAATCAACATTAAATCGCTTGTGCCCTGTGAGAGGAATAATAACTACAGGGGTGTCACACGAAACCGCACATAGCCTGTAGTACTTCCAAGCTACAGTTGATGATTCGTAGAACACGGTCTGAGCCAGAGCCTGATTTAATCTGGCAATTTCTGGGGCCGTATAGCTACTCTGTTGCTTCATTGGGATATCCGAAATGTATTTTGTAGGAGCAGACTGCTGCGCCATCCTATACTCAAACAGGATAAGTATAACGACTTGTCTCAACCATACAATCTAGTATCGCCATCGTCATAGTAGCCAGATTCAATGCATTTTGATTTGTATGTTTTGACCGATATCCTGCCTATCTCTTATTCGGACATAACGGCCAAATCAGAGTACTTCGATATTTGACTGCTTAGCTGATGACCAGAGCGAACATCAACGTGTAGCTAAGAGGCGCGCCGAAGGTGCGTCCCAGCGACGGGAGGGAGCGAACTTGAGCTTAGGGCTAGACACTTTACACTTGGTAAATGAAATGTTGGCCTTGGGTATAATCAAAAATCGTTACGTTATTGCCGCTTATCTTACCTGTCCAATGCGTACCTGAACCAAAGTCGAACCCTTTAAATTGGTCACCATTTTTTTCAATTGAAAAATGCGCTCCTAGGCCATGATGAAATAGGTTTGGAAGTGAGCCTGTGATATGTGCGCCAGCATTGTGGTCGAAGAGTTGCACTTGGTTTTTCGCGACATTGCCTGAGATGTTGATGTGCTGAGATCGGGTGTAATCGAACACACTATTTTTTGTTTTTTGGTTGGAATAAGAGGCAACCAAGTACGCAATAACAGCCCGTAAATTGTCGTTCATATCTCTCCCTGTGGACAATGACTAACGTAGAGCTAACCGGCGCTGCGCGGGTTTATCGAGCCGCGTCCAGCGACCGAAGGGAGCGAGATTGAACGCCAGGTTAGAGCTTAATGTCATACCAGCGCACCTATAGGCCATGGGTTGCAAAGAACAATTCCCACTTGGTTAATACGCGTTCAGCAAGCCACTTGATGTCGACCTCGCGGTCACCAGTGAAAAGGACCCATTTGTCTCCTCCACCGAAAGGAAGCACGCCAAACGGGGCTCCGCCAAAGCAACCACTCCAGACGTGAGTGATTGGGTCAGAGCGTTTCGTCAGAGTGAGATGCTTTCCTTTGTCACACAAATCGCGACAGTCTTTGATGTCTTGATCTTGCAAGAATGTATCGAGTGCCACCTGTGCAACTGCTCCAGTTTTCCGAATGTAGTCGCTAATGTGATAGGCGGTGACAACGAAGTTGAACAAGTTGTCTATATCAAAGCGTTCAGCAAGCCTCTGGTGTTCTCGGCGAGCCTTTTCCAGCATGTCTCGTGGTGTTCTCAGTTCAAAGAGGGACATTAGGGACTCAGAGAAAAGCTCTAACGTAAAGCTAAGGGGCGCGCTGAAGGCGCGTCCCTGCGACCCCAGGGAGCGAACTTGATTGTAGGGTTAGATCTCATCGCGCCAAACCGACAATAAAGGAATAGCCGAGGATTCCGGCGCCTGCCAATGCACCACCAAGCGCGACCGCGACAGTAATTGCCCAAGCGACTAAGAACCCACCAAGTCCTGCGTGTTGTGATTCTTCAAGCTCGGTAAGTGCAGCCAAAAGTCGTTGCGGATCGCCTCGAACTCCAGGC
>JABFSI010000028.1 GCA_013140695.1 Sideroxydans sp.
GAAGCGGCAGAAGAATTTTCGCCTTTCAATATGCATGCCTCTGCCACGCGCGAAATGTCTGGCTTTAGCTACAGTGTGCGCAAAGGTGACACTATCTCCACCCTCGCACGCCGTTTTCATACCAGCAAAGCCAGCCTAGTCGCGATGAATAATGGCAAACATCGCCTGCGTGTTGGGCAGCGCTTCACCATCCTGCCTGGGGCATCCTCATCACGCCGTGTCGCCTCCAAAAAAGTACGCGCCAAACAAGCTGCTGGAAAAGTATCCAAAAAACGCACGCAGATTAAGCGTGCTGCCTCCAAACGCACGCCTAGCTTGGCTGCCAACTAATTTTTATAAAGGTGGCAACGCACTTGATGTGTTGCGCTGATTGAAGTCTCGTCAGGATACGCCGCGCAACTCGGCATCACATGTGTGCAACGCTGCGCAAAGTGACAGCCTGATGGCGGATTAGCAGGTGAAGGCAACTCCCCTTCCAGTTTAATAAACGCCCGCCCCGCACCATCAATACGCGGCACTGCCGATAGCAAGGCTTGCGTGTAAGGATGTTGGGGCGAATGCATCACCTCCTGCGTCGCCCCGCGCTCGACGATACGCCCCAGATACATCACACACACCTCGTGCGCGAGATATTCCACCACACCCAAGTTGTGTGTGATGAAAAGGTAGCTCAATCCCAACTCGTCTTGCAGCGACTTCAACAGATTCAATATCTGCGCCTGCACAGACACATCCAATGCACTCGTCGGCTCATCGCAGATCAACAGTTGCGGCGACACCGCCAAGGCACGGGCGATAGCCATGCGCTGGCGTTGCCCACCGGAGAACTCATGCGGATAGCGCCACTTGCTGTCACGCGCGAGGCCCACCTTATCCAACAAACCATCGATGTGCGTCTGCCGCTCGGAGCTGTTGTTTCCGATGTTCAGCGCGCTCATCCCCTCTTCCAAAATCTCCGCCACCCGCATCTTGGGGTTGAGTGACGCGTAAGGGTCTTGGAACACCATCTGCATCGCAGCAAGCGATGCGCCCGTACCGATCAATTCCTGATCGTCGAACTGCACACGACCGCTGGTTGCTGGCACGAGTTGCAGCAAAGATTTCCCGAGTGTCGTCTTGCCACAACCGGACTCTCCGACCAGCGCCAAAGTTCGACCTTTTGCAATGGAGAGCGAAACACCATCCACCGCCTTCACACTACCAACGACGCGTTGCAGCAGACCTTTGCGGATGGGGAAGTGGACGCGCAAGTCGGAGACTTGCAACAAAGCGCCCTCACCCGCGCTAACGCGCTCCCCACTCCCGCTGGCGGGATAACCAGCCACTTGCCAGCTTGCTGGCTTAGTGGATTGGCTAGTCGTTCCTCCAGAGGGGTTGGGGGTGAGGGTCGCTCCACATTTTGCATTCCCTGTTTCACTGTAAAGGTGACACCTAACCCCCTGCCCCTCACCGAGCGTGTGTTGTTGGGGCTTCAGCCCCGTACAACCACGGCCTACCCCTTGCGGGTGCACCACTGTCCACGCTGGCGTCTGCTCATGGCACAGCGCCCAAGCCTTGTCGCAGCGCGGTGCAAAACGGCATCCGTTCGTGATGCTACCTAGCGGCGGAACACTACCCGGAATGGCGCTCAAAGATTGGCCCGCACGCCCAGCGCTGGGCAAAGCAGCGAATAGTTTCTGCGTGTAGGGATGTAAGGGTTTTGCGAACAATTCATCACGCGATGCCTGCTCCACGATCTGCCCCGCGTACATCACGCCGACGCGATGCGCCGTCTCTGCCACCACACCGAGATCATGCGTGATGAGCAGCATCGCCATGCCCGTCTGCGCTTGCGTGTCGCGTAACAACTGCAACACCTGCGCTTGGATCGTCACATCCAATGCGGTCGTCGGCTCATCCGCGATGAGCAGACGCGGACTACCCGCCAACGCCATCGCAATCATCACCCGCTGTTTCATGCCGCCGGAAAGTTGGAAGGGATATTCGTCAATGCGACTTGCGGCATCGGGAATGCCAACTTGGTCGAGTAGCTCGATGCAGCGCTGTTCAACAGCCCCTCTCCCTAACCCTCTCCCCGCTGGGGAGAGGGAATCACTCCCCTCTCCCGCTTGCGGGAGAGGGGCTGGGGGAGAGGGTATCTGTTGATGCAGTTCAATAACCTCCGCGATCTGCTGCCCCACCGTCATCACCGGATTCAAACTCAGCCCCGGCTCTTGAAAGATCATCGCCATCTGGCCGCCGCGCACGCTACGCATCTCGCGTTCAGGCAATTCAAAAATTGCCTTGCCATCCATCCGCGCCGCGCCGCCCGTGTTGCACACACCATCTGGCAACAACCGCATCAACGACAGCGCCGTCATCGACTTGCCACAACCCGACTCACCCAACAAGGCGAAAGTCTCTCCCGCCGCGATCTCGAATGAGATGCCATCGACGATGGCTGCGCCATTGCGCAATCTAGTGGTGAGTGAATCAACAGAAAGTAACGAATTCATATTCAGCGCATCTCAAGTTATTCGTCATTCCGGCGAAGGCCGGAATCCAGCGGTTTAATTAAAAACTGGTTTTGCCCTTGCTGAGCAAGGAAATGAATTTTCCAGACTGGATTCCGACCTGCCCGCAGGGCAGCCTGCCCTGAGTTTATCGAAGGGCCGGAATGACAGAATTTGAATATATCCAGATACACTTTATCTATCCAACGGACTCACCACACCCTTGCCGCCTTTGTTCAGCACATGGGTGTAGATCATGGTGGTGGAAACATCAGAGTGGCCGAGCAGCTCTTGCACGGTGCGGATGTCGTAGCCGCTTTGCAGCAGGTGGGTGGCGAATGAATGGCGCAAGGTATGGGGCGTGGCAGGCTTAACCAAACCAGCATCACGCACGGCTTGCTTCACCGCGCGCTGCACACCCTTCTCATCTAAATGATGGCGGCGTGTCTTACCTGAACGCGGATCGACTGACAAATTCTTTGAGGGAAAAATATAT
>JABFSI010000030.1 GCA_013140695.1 Sideroxydans sp.
GTGATGTCGGCCAGCACGCCCGGTTTGTCTTGCACGCGCAGACGCAGGTAGTAGCTGGTCTGCACTTCGTCCATCGGCAATATCTTCAGGTCGGCCATCGCGTTCGGTTGGAACGCGAGGTGCGGCACACGGTTCAGCGGGTCAGCGGTGTGCATACGTGTCACGTCCACCAAGTCGGCGATGACGGCACTCGCGGTCGGTTCTGCACCTGCGCCCTTGCCGTAGTAGAGCGTCGCACCAACGGCGTCGCCTTGCACCACGACGGCATTCATCGCACCTTCCACGTTAGCGATGAGACGCTTGGATGGAATGAGTGTCGGATGTACGCGCAACTCCACACCTTCTGGTGTGCGCTTGGTGATGCCCAACAGCTTGATGCGATAGCCGAGTTGTTCGGCGTATTTGATGTCGATGGCGTCCAGTTTGGAGATACCTTCGATGTAGGCTTTGTCGAACTGCATGGGGATGCCGAATGCGAGTGCGGACAGGATGGTGATCTTGTGCGCAGCATCCACACCTTCGATGTCGAAGGTCGGATCAGCTTCGGCGTAACCCAGACGTTGCGCTTCTTTCAGCACAGTGTCGAAGCTCAAACCCTTGTCGCGCATCTCGGACAAGATGAAGTTGGTCGTGCCGTTGATGATGCCGGCGATCCATTCGATACGGTTTGCCGTCAGACCTTCGCGCACTGCCTTGATGATGGGTATGCCACCCGCGACAGCCGCTTCGAACGCGACCATCACGCCCTTGTCTTGTGCAGCTTTGAATATCTCGTTGCCGTGTGTCGCCAGCAATGCCTTGTTCGCGGTGACCACATGCTTACCGTTGGCAATGGCCTTCAGCACCAGCTCTTTCGCCACACCGTAACCACCGATGAGTTCGATGACGATGTCCACTTCAGGGTCTGCCACCACGGAGAAGGCATCGTCCGTCACGCGGCATGCGCCGCCCGTGACTTTCTTCGCAAGTTCCACGTTCTTGTCGGCGACCACCACGATACGGATAGGACGACCCGCGCGGCGCGCGATCTCTTCTGCATTGCGTTGCAACACGGTGAACGTACCACCGCCGACAGTACCGATTCCCAACAGACCTACATTGATTGGCTTGATGCTCATTGACGATTACCTTTTCACTTTTGCCGCCATTCCCGCGAAAGCGGGAATCCGGCGATTTAATTCAAAATGCTTCTGTTTTTTGTCCCGCTACGCGGGGATATTCTTTTATTACTGGATTCCCGCTTTCGCGGGAATGACAGGGTGCTAATTGGTGCCGTGTTTCTTACGATAGTTTTCTAGGAAGCGGGCGATACGTCCGATGGCTTCGGTCAGGTCATCCGCATTGGGCAGGAACACGACGCGGATATGGTCAGGTTGTTTCCAGTTGAAGCCCGTGCCTTGTACCACCAACACCTTCTCTTGTTCCAACAACTCAAGAATGAACTGCTGGTCGTTCTGGATCGGATAGATCTTTGGATCGAAACGCGGGAAGAGATACAACGCCGCCTTTGGTTTCACGCAGGTGACACCGGGAATCTCGGTGAGCAGTTTGTACGCAAGATCACGCTGCCTTGCCAAGCGTCCGCTGGGTGCGACCAGATCGTTGATGCTCTGATAGCCGCCGAGTGCGGTCTGTATGGCGAATTGCGCGGGCACGTTGGAGCACAGACGCATGGAAGCCAAGATGGTGAGGCCGTTGATGTAGTCCTGTGCGTGTTTCTTCTCGCCCGACAACACCATCCAACCTGCGCGATAGCCACAGGCGCGGTAGTTCTTGGACAGACCGTTCATGGTTACGAACAGCACATCTTCCGCCAACGAAGCCATCGAGGTGTGCGTGCCACCGTCGTACAACATCTTGTCGTAGATCTCGTCAGCGAAGACGATCAGATCATGCTCGCGTGCGACTTGGATGATCTCTTTCAATATCTCGTCGGAGTACAAAGCGCCCGTCGGATTATTCGGATTGATGACCACGATGGCGCGTGTCTTGTCGGTGACCTTGCTGCGAATGTCCTTGATATCAGGATTCCATTCGTTCGCCTCGTCGCACAAGTAATGGCGCGGCGTACCGCCTGCCAATGTCACGGCTGCAGTCCATAGCGGATAATCTGGTGCAGGCACCAGCACTTCGTCGCCCGTGTTGAGCAAGCCCTGCATCGCCATCACGATGAGTTCGGACGCGCCGTTGCCGATGTAGATGTCGTCCAGCGTCACGCCTTTGATATTCTTGGATTGGCAGTAATGCATGATGGCCTTGCGCGGCGCGAACATGCCTTTTGAATCGGAATAGCCTGCGGAATTCGGCAGGTTCAGGATCACATCCTGCTGGATCTCTTCCGGCGCTTCGAAGCCGAACGGCGCTAGATTGCCGATGTTCAATTTGATGATGCGCTGGCCTTCCTCTTCCATCTGCTTGGCGCGCTCCATCACAGGACCGCGAATGTCGTAGCAAACGTTGGCGAGCTTGGTTGATTTTAAGATTGGCTTCACTTTTATTCACTCTGTCGTCAGGGGTATCACGCGCGCATCGGATGTTAGAATCTGTCCGAACTAGCCGCTTCTACAAGGGGCGCGATTTTAACCGCGAACCCCTGACGCGGCAAACAATTGGAGAGACTTCATTGGCCTTACATCTGCAAACCAATACGCATCAAAAACTATTTTCAGGACACGGCACGGGATATGTCGCCGTCAATGGTCAGCGATTCCAGCAAGCCATCGTCGTCATGTCCGACGCTGTGCACAGCAACTGGGACGCGACTGATTTCGCCAGCCTTACCCCCGCACATTTCGCATACTTTCTCGAACTAAAACCCGAAGTCATTCTCCTCGGCACGGGCGCTAAACAGCAATTCGCCCACCCCAATCTGTATCGCGACCTCATCAACGCGGGCATCAGCATCGAATTCATGGACACCCCAGCTGCCTGCCGTACCTATAACATCCTCGTCGCCGAAGACCGCAAAGTGGTCGCGGCCGTATT